>JBGOUV010000123.1:0-16345 GCA_041477815.1 Terriglobia bacterium
GCGCTATGGGGATGGCTGAGCGCTCCCAAGCCCGCCCCGCGCCAGGTGGTGCGGACGATCATTTCGATGCCGGATTCGGCGCCACTCCGCTGGGTCACGGTGTCGCCGGACGGCTCGCGCCTCGCCTACCTGGCCGGCCAGCCCAGTCAGATCCATTTGCGCTCGATGGACCAGCTCGAGGCGAAGCCGGTGTCCGGTACGGAGGGTGCCCGGGGCATCTTCTTCTCCCCCGACGGGCAGTGGCTGGGTTTTGGCGGCCAGGACATCAAGATCAAGAAAGTGCCGGTGAACGGGGGCGCGGCGATCACGCTGTGCGACGGCTTGGCCCGCTACGGCGCGAGCTGGGGACCTGACGGCGCCATTGTGTTGGGCCGCTTGGCGGGAGGATTGAGCAAGGTGTCGTCGGCCGGCGGCAAGCCCGAGGACCTGACCACGCCCGATGAAAAGAAGGGGGAGAGCGGTCACTTGTACCCGCAAGTACTGCCGGACGGCCGGGCCGTGCTATTCACGATTCGCCTGACAGCCAGCTCCTCCGACGACTCCCGGATCGCGGTGCTAGACCGGAAGACTGGCCGGCAGCAGGTGTTGGTGGAAGGGGGGTCGATGGGGCGCTACGTTCCCACCGGCCACTTGGTCTACTGGCGGGCCGGGTCGCTGTTCGCCGTGCCGTTCGATGCCAAGCGGCTCCAGGTGACCGGGCAGGCCGTCCCGGTGCTGGAAGGTGTGGCGGGCGTTGGGAGCAATTCGTTCGCGGACTTTAGTTTCTCGGATACGGGCACGCTGGTGTATGTGCCAGGCGTCTCCGAGGCGGTCAACACAAACCTGGTCTGGGTGGACCGCCAGGGCCGGGTGCAACCGCTGCGGGCGCCGTCAAGGCCGTACGTTGGGCCGCGCCTCTCGCCCGACGGAGGCCGCGTGGCGGTGGCCATCGGCCCGTCGATCACCCAGACCGACATTTGGGTCTACGATCTGAGCCGTACGACCTTGACCCGCGTGACCTTCCAACGGGGCAGCTACTACCCGGTTTGGACCCCGGACGGCAAACGCATCAGCTTCGCCCATTTTGGAGGGAAGGGCGCCCTCCTTTCGGCGCCGGCCGACGGCAGCGGGGGCGTGGAGCAACTGCTGACGCCGAAAACCGGGGCGCCTTTCTCCTCCTGGTCTCCAGATGGCAAGCTGCTGGCATACAACACTGGCGCGGGGCAGAAGCAGGATATCTGGGTCTTGCCCGCGGATGGCGAGCGCAAGCCCCGGCTGTTTCTGGAGACCCCCTTCTTCGAACTAAACCCCGAGTTCTCCCCCGACGGCCGCTGGATCGCCTATCAGGCCAACGACTCCGGCCAATTTCAGGTGTATGTGCAGCCCGCGCCGCGGACGGATGGCTCGCCGCCCCCGGCGGGAAAGTGGCAGATTTCGACCGACGGCGGGGACACCCCGCGCTGGGCGCGTAACGGGCGCGAGATGTTCTACCGGCACGGCGACAAGGTGATGGCGGTGCCGGTCGAGTCCGGGGGAGCGCCCTCCGGGCCCTTCCGCGCCGGGACGCCGAAGATGCTGTTTGAGGGCCGCTACGACGTGCCGGGACTGCAAGCCGCCTCGGGCCGGGCCTGGGACGTGTCCGCCGACGGCCAGCGGTTCCTGATGATAAAACTGGAGCAGAAGGAGACCGGCCCGTCTCCCCTGCACGTGGTGACGGACTGGTTCGAGGAGCTGCAGCGGCGGGCGCCGTTGCCCAAGTGAGTCTCTATGATCGGTAAGGCGCTGGGGCGCGCAGGCGGCAGGGGCAACGACCACGAGCGCATGGCCCGCTTCCCTGAATCATAACGAGGACACGTTGGCGGACACGCGGGAGTAACTCGCGACGGCGCGGCCGCGCTTGACACCCCTGGTACAATAAAGACAGAGGGGGGGTTATGAATCGGGAGTTTCATGAGGTGGCAGGTCTGTTTCCCCTCCTGTCCGGATCGGCGTTCTCGGACCTGGTGATGGACATCCGGCACAACGGGCTCCTCGAGCCGATCGTTTGCGACGCCGAGGGACACATTATCGATGGCCGCAATCGCTATCGGGCGTGCCTGGAGGCCGGGGTGGAGCCACGTTTCGTGGAGTGGAAAGGCGATGGGGCTTTGGTGGAGCTGTCGCTGAGGCTGAACCTGCGCCGCCGGCACCTGAACGAGTCGCAGCGGGCTATGGTGGCGGCGCGGTTGGCGAAGATGATGGAAGCAGTAGCTCTGAAGCGCAAGGGCGCCCGGACCGACCTGGTAGCAAATTTGCTACCAGGTCAGCGCCGCCGGTCTACCACTGACGCCGCCGCACGTATCAACGTCTCTTCGCGACTGGCGATTCACGCTTGCAAGGTGCTGAAGCACGGCGCCCCCGAGCTGATCGCGGAAGTCGACTCCGGCGACTTGGCGGTATCGGCGGCTTCCGTCCTGGCGCGGTTGCCGAACGAAGAGCAGTTGCAGGCGGTGGGGGGTGGCCTCCGGGCCCTTGCCGCCAAGGTTCGAGAACTCCGAGGCCCCCAGAGCCAGCAGCGGGCGGACCGGCCTGCCCTGGGGTGTTTCGGTGTCCTCGAAAAACACGAGTGCGGGACGCCGCAGGTCGCCGGCACGGGCCCCGTGGCGCTGCTGTGGGTACCCGCCGGCCGGCTCTCCGACGCTATCCAGGCGCTCCAGGCCCGAGGCTTCCACTACACCCGGCTGGCCGCGTAGCCGGGCCGAGCCGGTCAGCGCCTGCGGACCCGCATCGATGTGGCCGGCGAAGAGGACCTGGCGGCGATAGGCAGAGCCTTGCAGCAGATCCTCGGCTTGCTCGGACGAAGTTTTCGTCGCAGTCGGCCTCACTCGAAAACTTCTTGGGGCGTGATGACCACGCCGTAGTCGGAGAGGCGGAATTCGGTCACCTCGCTGAGCCCGGATGCGCCGTAAACCAGGAGGCGGCGGAGGTGCGGGTCGGCGAGCCAGATGTGAGGAACGCCCCAGGTGCGGTACTCATCGAGCTTCTGGACGACTTCGCTGAAACGGTCGTCGGGGGAGAGGATTTCGATGGCGATGTAGGGGGGAGTGGAAGGAAACCTCTCCACGGGTGGATCCCCGGCAAAAACCGCTACGTCGGGTATACGGTAACGGGTATCACGCAGCTTGTGCCGGACCTCCGTAACCGCGTGAAGTGGGTACCGCTTTCTAATTTCATAAAAGATCTCGATGAAGCGGCACTGCAGCGTTCCATGCAACAAGTCAGGCGCGGCCCTCTCCACAATCTCCCCGTCCACGTACTCCGGGTCCGGGCCCTCGAAGCTCGTCCGCAGGTACTCTTCCACCGGTACTTGAACCCTGCCATCCATGGCCACAGCATAACACCAGCTCACTGGAATGGCCGGCCCTGCGCCGCCTCGAGCAGCGTGGGGTTGGCCCGGCGCAGCCTCAGGGAAAGCTCCTTCTCTTCGCGGGCCTTGCCTTCATCGCCCAGCCGGAAGAAGATTTGCGACAACAGCAGGTGGGGCTGCGGATGGTCCGGGGAAAGGCGGATCGCCTCCCGGAGTTCCTGTTGCGCCTGCTCCCAGCGCTCGAGCTGCATCAGGGCCCGCGCCAGCAGCACGCGCGCCGGCACATAGTCCGGGCGGTTGCGGAGGGCGGCGCGCAGGTGCGGGAGGGCTTCTTCGTACGCGCCCTGTTTCACCAGCAGGTCGGCGTAGAAGAAGAACGGCTCCTCGTAGGAAGGATCCAGGCGCATCGCCTTGCGCAGCAGGTCCAGGGAGCGGGTTACGTCGCCGATCTTCTGGAGGTGGAATCCGTATTCGAAGTTCGCCCGCGCCGAGTCTGGGAATTTTTCGGCGGCCCGCCGGGCCACTTGGCGGGCGGCGTCATAGTCGCCGGCATCCTGGAGCGCCTTGATCGCCAGATAATGGAGGCCGGCGTCGCCGGGATCCAGGCTCAGGGCGTGCTGGGCCACGGCGGCGCTCTCCTGAAAGTACCGGCCCTTGCTGTACTCGACGATCAGAAGCTGGAGCAGCTTCCGGTGATCGGGCTGGATCCGCTGGGCCGTGCGCCACTCGCGGAGGGCTTCGTCGTTCCGGCCCAACTGCACCAGGGCCGCGCCTAACAGGTAACGCGTATTGAAGTCCTGAGGCCGGATCTGGGCGGCCTGCCGCAACAGGGGAGCAGCATCCTCGAAGCGGCGCGCAGAATAGCGCTCCAGCCCAGCATTGAACAACGAAGCAAAGTCGGGCGCCGCGAGCAAGAGGAGCATCGCGAAGCTTCCCCTCCCCCGCCTTGTTGTCTTGGTGTCTTGGTGGTGAAATTGTGAGCTCACCGCGACCACGGCCGAGCCTCCCCGGAGCCTTCCACCAGTAGATAGACACAGTCTGCCCCAACCCCGGGATACTCCTCGCTCTGTCCGTTCGGCCAAGCCACCCGGATCTTCTCCACCCGCCGCGCGCCGTCCAGCCCGAAGTGGAGTCTCAGATCGTTCTGGGAAAGGAAGCTGGACTGGCTCAGGACCGGCAAAGTCTGCCGCCGGCCGCCGGCTTCCACGGTCACCGTGGCGCCAATCGCCGAACGGTTCGACTTCCGCCCCTGGAGCAGCAACTGGATCAAATGGCGGCCCGGCGCCAGGTCGTTGCGCAGCAGCGAGGGGACCTCCCCCATGTTCATGATCACCACGTCCAGATCGCCGTCGTTGTCGAAATCTCCGAACGCCGCGCCCCGGCTCGATTTCTTCTCGGCGATGGCCGGGCCCGCCAGCGCACTGACGTCCTCAAAGCGCCCGCCGCCGAGGTTGCGATACACCAGGCGCGGATTTAAGTATCGCTCCCCCAGGCTGGACTGCTCCAGTTCCGGGTAGACGTGGCCGTTGACCTGAAACACGTCCTGCAGGCCGTCGTTGTCCAGGTCCACGAGTCCCACGCCCCAGCCCACGTACTGGGGGTTTACCGCCAGGCCGGCTTTGACGACGACATCTTCGAAGACACCCTTCCCCAGGTTCCGGTAGACGTTGGGATGGTCGCCGGCGAAGTTCGTCTTGATCAGATCCAGGCGTCCATCGGAATCGAAGTCGCCTACCGCCACTCCCATGCCGCCTTGCTCGAAGCCGTGTTCGTTGAAGGCGAGGCCCGTCTCCGCGCCGATTTCGCTGAAGGTGCCGTCGCGGTTGTTGCGGAACAACAGACTGGGCGTGGAATCGGAGGCCACGAAGATGTCCGTCCAGCCGTCACCATTCAGATCGGCGGCGACGGCGGTAAAGGCGTAGAACCCCTTAGCCTCGCCGATCCGGCTCCGGGCGGTGACGCGCTCAAAAGAGCCGTCGCCGCGGTTGTGATAAAGCTCCGCGTGCCCGTAGGGCAGTCCGCGTGGTCCGCAGAAGACGGGCATCCCCTTCCACTCGCAGTTGGCGCCTTTGCCGGGCAGCGGGGTGGTGGCCAGGTTGAAGTCCTGATACGTGGCGACGAACAGATCCAGGTAGCCGTCCCGGTCATAGTCGAGAAACGTGCAGCCCGTGCTCCAGTCCTGGGGGGCGCCGGCGACCCCGGCCGGGGCGGTCGCATCGGCGAACTTGCCGTTGCCCAGGTTGCGGTAGAGCACGCTTGGCCCCCGGTAGGTGACGTAGAGGTCGGTATGCCCGTCATTGTCATAGTCTCCGGCGCAGACGCCGCTGCCCCAGCCGGAGCGAACGAGGCCGGCCGCGGTGGTTACATCTGCGAATTTACCATTGCCCAGGTTGCGGTACAGGCGATTGGAGGCGTCCTTGGGGGGCTGATCCAGCCGCGACCCGTTGACCAGGAAGATGTCGGCGAAGCCGTCGCCATCGTAGTCGAGAAGAGCCACCCCCGTTCCGTTGGCCTCCACGATGTATTTCTTGGTCTTCTCGCCACCGGAGGTAAACCGCGTGCGCAGGCCGGCTTCGGCGGCAACGTCGGTGAACTTAGCGCCAAAGGGCTTTCCCGAGGGCGCCGGCCGGGGCGCCGGCTCGGCGTTTCGCGTGGCCACGCCCTGCCCCAGTAGGATCCCTGCCCCCGCCGCGATCATCAAACTCTTGAAAACCGCCCGAAGGTATGATATAAGCCCCACAGGGCTCAATTTTAACGTTAAAGGGGTGAAAAAATGAAGCTCATCGCGCTCTTTGTTGGCGTGGCGTTGATCGCGGCTCTGGGACAAACCGTGACGTCCACGATCGTCGGCGACGTGACGGACGCGCAGAACGCCGTGGTTCCGGAGGCGATCATTTCCGTAAAGAGCGTCGCCACCGGGCTGATTCGCGAGGTCAGGACCACCGAGGCCGGCAGCTATCGGGTCTATCCTTTGAGCCCGTCCAGCTACGAAGTGACGGTGAACAAGCAGGGCTTCCGCCCCCAGACCGTGCGGGTGACCCTGGAGGTGGCGCAGACCGCCAAGGTGGACTTCCATCTCGACGTGGGCCAGCTCGCCGAGTCGGTGACAGTGGAGGCCGTGGCCACCGTGCTGCAGACGCAGGAGGCCTCTAGCGGCGGCCTGGTGACTTCCGCGGACGTGTCCCGCATTCCGATCAATGGCCGCAACTACACCAACCTGATGCGCATCCTGCCCGGATCGAGCGACCAGGGCGGCAGCCAGACCCGCGGCACCGGAGATCTCTCCGGGACCTCTCTGATCTCGGTCAACGGCCAGCGCCGGCAGGACAACAACCTGACCGTGGACGGCGTGGACAACAACTTCATGATGATGAACTCCCCAGGCCTGTCGCCGCCGATGGATTCCCTGCAGGAGTTCCGGGTGGCCACCAACAACTCGGCCGAGTACGGCCGGTCGGCGGGCGCCAACGTGAACATGGTGATCCGCAGCGGCAGCCGCGACCTGCACGGCAGCCTCTACGAGTACCTCAGAAACGATAAGTTCGACGCTAACGACTTCTTCGCCAACCGGCAGGGCCGGGGCAAGGTTCCGTTCCGTCAGAATCAGTACGGGTTCCAGGCCGGCGGCCCGGTGGTCCTGCCCAAGCTATACAACGGCCGCGAGAGCACCTTCTTCTTCGTCAACTGGGAAGGGTTTCGCCGCCGCCGGGGCGCCACCAACATCAGCACTTCGCCGGTGGCCGAACAGCGCGCGGGCGACTTCTCGCAGCAACCCCGCCCCATTTTCGATCCCTTAACCTCCAGTTTCAATGAGCGACGGGAGATCGTACGTGAACAATTCCCCGGCAATCGTATTCCCGCCGCCCGCATCAGCCCGCCCATCAAGCTGCTCATCGATACCTATATGCCCCTGCCGAACCGCCCGGGACTGGTGAACAACCTTCTGAATGTCGAGTCCCAGTCCAGCGACCGGGACACCTGGGTGGTTCGGATGGACCACAACATCAACCCGCAGAACAACCTGTTCCTCCGCTACACCCACCAGATGGCCGGCCTGTTCAACCCCGGCGCCAACCCGGTGTTCTACACCGAGAGCCGGTACGACGGCCACAACCTGGCCGCCGGCTATAACAAGCTGCTGGGCGCCAACAAGGTCCTGGAGTTCAAGTTCGGCTACAACAACCCCATCAATCCGGGTGTGACCTACGGACGGGCCCTGAACCGCGCCGACTTCTTGAATAAGGCCGGGATCAAGATGTACCAGATCGACGTGCTCAGCAGCACGCTGCCGCCGAACTTCACCGCCGTGGGAGAGTTCGGCGTCGGCGGCGGAGGCGACGTGACCGAGGACAACGTTTGGCAGGGCATCGTCAGCCTGTCCATCGTCAAGGGCGCTCACTCCATCAAGCTCGGCATGAACTACAGCCGCCGGCACTTCTTTACCAACACGGCCAACCCCATGAACGGCGATGCCCTGTTCGATCCGCGCCTGACCAACACGGCCGGGATAAACAACTCCGGCCACAGTTACGCCACCATGCTGCTGGGGTTCCCCACCGAGATCCGCCGCGGCCAGGGGAACACCCTTACCCAGGGCCGTATCAACGCCCCGCAGTTTTTCGTCCAGGACGACTACCGGATCACCAGCCGCCTCACCCTCAACCTGGGACTGCGGTACGAGTTCCAGAACGCTCCTTATGATGTCACCGACCGCCTCGGGAATCTCTGGGTGCGGCGCGACGCGTCGAGTGGAAGGTACTACGGCACGCTGCTGTGGGCGGCCACCAATCCGGAGATCGACCCCGATACCGGCCAGCGCAATCAGCCGGCCAAGACCGAGGGCTTGGGCCGCGCCCTGATGAAGAGCGACTACAACAACTTCGCGCCCCGCATCGGCTTGGCCTGGACGGTCAGCAATAAGACCGTGGTGCGTGCCGCCTACGGCATTTTCTACAACTCCACCTTCGTGCAGGAGCTGCAGGACATGCGCAAGTTCTGGCCGTTTACGGTGCAGCAGGTGTTCACCCCCAATGGCGGCCTGACGCCGGACCTGTCCATCGTCGACTCCGGACCCTCGTTCAGCAACACGGCGGCCATCGGCGGCTGGCCCCAGAATCCGGAGAACCGCACACCCTATTCCCAGCAGTGGAACTTCACGATTCAGCGGCAGATCCTCGACGACCTTTCCTTCGAGATCGCCTATGTGGGCAACGCGAACAAGAAGCAGGTCGGCTACACGGCCATCAACTCTCCGCTGACACCGGGTCCCGGACTGGTGCAGCCTCGCCGCCTGTTGCCCAACTTCGGAGACCTCGATGGCGGCGCCAACCGCTTCGGGTCCAACTACAACGCCCTGCAGACCAGCCTGAAGAAGCGCTTCGCCCGCGGACTCCAGTTCAACGCCAACTACACCTGGGCCAAGGTACTGGACGACCAGTCGTCCCTGGCCGAGTGGAAGACCCAGGACCCCTTCAACATGAGGGCCGATTACTCGCGAGCGTCGATCGACCTCAAGCACGTCTTCAGTCTCTCCTATGTGTACGACCTGCCCTTCGGCCGTGGCCGCCAAGTCGGCGGAGGCTGGAGCCGGACCACCGACCTGCTGCTGGGCGGCTGGACGGTGGACGGCCTCCTCCGCGCGCAGACCGGCCGGCCGTATAACGTGGTGACCGGCTCAGACCGGGCCAACGTGGGACGCACCTACCAGCGTCCGGACGTCTTGCGGAATCCCAACAACGGCCCGAAAACGCCGGACCGCTGGTTTGACACGACGGCCTTCACGCTCCCGGCCCCGTTCACCTACGGCAACTCCGGAGCGTTCCTGGTGGACGGGGAGGGTCGTCTGTACGTCGACGTGTCGCTAGGCAAAAGGTTCTACTTCCGCGAAAGACAGTACGTGGAGCTTCGGGGCGAGTTCTACAACATGCCGAACGTGGTGAAGATGGGAGCCCCGGCCACCACCTTTAGCGCCTCCGGCTCGTTTGGCTCGGTGACCAGCGCCACCGACGCCCGTCAGATCCAGTTCGCGCTGCGTTACTCGTTCTGACATTCGGAGCGTCCGTGAAATGGCGGACCAGTCGGCGCCGCAAGATTGCAGCCGGCCTGCTGTATCCCGGCGGGTTCAGCCAGGAGCTGAATCCTCGAGTCCGCGGTCATGCGATGATACACGCTCCAGGCCTCCGCCATTTCCAGTACGTCGGCCCCCAGGGCGCGCCGATTGGTCAGCAGACGGAGAAGCCCCATCTGGGTGACCCGGCAAGACGAAGTCTCCCCCTCACCCGTCGTATCCAGCCAACCCACCGCCGGCGCATGGTGGACGTGCCGCCGGGAGGCCAGCGCCAGCATCACGTTGACGTCAGGCAAGAGGATCTCTGGGAGCGCCTGACGCAGCGGGCCCCCGCGGCCACTCGGCTATGGGCTGATACCTATTTGCAGGGCTTTCGCCGGGCTGAAGGACCTGCGGGCCGTCTCCTTCGACAAAGACTCCCGGCGGTTTCCGGAGCCGCCGGCCCTGATTCTGACCGGCCAGGACCAGGCGGGCCGCCCCACATTTGCAAGGGAGCGGATGGTTCGGACATCTGGGGACTCCGCTCCCTTATGGTCGCGGCTCGTTGCTGCCGTGCGGATGAGGTATACTTCAGGGACGCAGGAGGTGGCTAAATGACGGCCCTTTGGAAAACCTGGCGAGTGTTGCTGCCCGTGGTCGCGGCGCTGCCGGCGGCCCCCGGACAGGTCACCTTTACCAAAGACATAGCACCGATCCTGCAGAACCGCTGTCAGACGTGTCATCGGCCGAACACGTTCGCCCCCATGTCGTTGCTCACTTACGAGGAAGTGCGGCCGTGGGCCAAGTCGATCAAGGAAAGGGTCCTGCTGCGGGAGATGCCGCCGTGGTACATCGACAAGAACGTGGGCATCCGGCGCTTCAAGAACGATGTATCGCTGTCGGACGAGGAGATGGCCGCCATCGCCAAGTGGGCGGACAGCGGCGCGCCCCAGGGAAATCCGGCGGATCTGCCGCCGCCGCGCCATTTCGAGGACGCCGACAAATGGCATATCGGCCAGCCGGATCTCATCGTCCAACTGCCGGAAGACCGCGTAGTCCCGGCCACGGCGCCCGACCGGTGGCTCGATATCCTGGTCGACCCGGGCCTGAAAGAGGACCGCTACATGCGGGCGATCGAGACCAAACCCACCAAGGGCGCCAAGGTGGTCCACCACGTGGTAACGTCGATGAAAAACGAAGACGGCAGCGATCCCACCGACGATGCCGGAGATGTCGTCCAGGGCATCTTCCTCAATGAGTACGCGCTGGGCAAGAACGGCGACGTGTTCCCGGAGGGCGCGGGCCGCTTGATCAAGGCCGGGACGAAGATCAACTTCAACATGCACCTCCACGCGATTGGCCAGGAGACCCGGGCAAACGCGGCCCTCGGTCTGAAGTTTTATCCCCAGGGGTACGTGCCGAAGTACATCGAGACCACCCGTGTCACCGGCGAGACGAAAGAGCTCGACATTCCGCCCCACACCGACAACGTGCGGTCCGATGGCTATACCACGCTGACCAAGCCGGCCCGGGTGCTGTCCTACCAGCCCCACCTGCACAACCGCGGCAAGGCGTCCTGCATGGAGGCCATTTATCCGGGTGGCCGGAAGGTCGAGATGCTGAGCTGCGTGGGCCGGTACCGGTTCGCCTGGCACCTGGTGTATCTCTACCAGGAGGACGAGCAGCCCCTGCTGCCGGCGGGCACCACTTTGCATGTCACCTCGTGGCATGACAATACGACCGGGAACAGCTACAACCCGGATCCGGACGCCCTGGTGACCTTCGGCCAGCGGACGATCGATGAAATGGGTTTCGCCTGGGTCAGCTACTACTACCTGTCCGAGGACGACTACCGGCAACAACTGGAAGCGCGCCAGGCGAAGCGGAAACTGGCGAAGGCCGAGTAGCGATGTCCCGGCTGGTGCTGGCGGGCGCCGCTGTCTTTCTGGCTGCCGCAGCCGCTCAGATCCGGTACGCGCGCGGGCAGGACGTGGCCCCGGCGTTTGAAGGCTGGCAACAGAACCTCGACGGCACCTACAGCCTGATCTTCGGGTATCTCAACAGGAATTTCGAGGAGGAGGTCGACATTCCCATCGGCCTCAACAATACCATCGAACCCGGCGGCGATCGAGGCCAGCCCACCCATTTTTACCCCCGGCGGCAGCGCTTCGTGTTCAAGGTGGTCGTCCCCAAGGACTGGGACAAGAAGCAGCGGGTGGTGTGGACGCTGACTTCTCGGGGCCGAACCAACCAGGCCAAGGGCTGGCTCCAGCCGGAATGGGAGATGAACCCGGGAGTCATCTCCGAAAATAGCGGCGGCGGCGTTCTCACCCCGGGCAACGAGCCTCCGTCCCTCCAGGGAAGTCCCGCTCAGACGATCACTCTTCCCCATACGGTGACGTTAACGGCCACGGCCACCGACGACGGGCTTCCCAAGCCACGCCCGCGACCGGTTACCTCGCGTCCGGATGCGGAGCCCCCGCAACGAGGCGTGCGCATCAAATGGATCCTGTACCGAGGTCCCGGCCCGGTGGAGTTCGATCCCGACACCAGCCCGGATGCCTACGGGACCGCGGTCACGCTGTCATCGAAAGCGACCTTCCGCGCCCCCGGCACGTATGTGCTTCGCGCCATTGCGAGCGACGGCCAGTTGTTCGCGGTGCACGAAGTCACCGTAACCGTGCGAGACACACCGCCGGCCGGCAGGTGACGACCACCCCTTTGATGTTGGTGACGGCACGGCCAATGGAGCCGAGGTCTCCTATACTGGAGCTACCAACACTGTGATCGGCCAAACCGTTGCCCACTATCGCATCCTGAGCGCCCTGGGGAAGGGCGGCATGGGAGTGGTGTACAAAGCCGAGGACATGCGGCTGGGCCGCCCGGTGGCGTTGAAGTTCCTTCCCGAAGAGTTCGCGCGCGACCCGGCGGCGCTGGAGCGCTTCGAGCGCGAGGCGCGCCTGGCATCGTCGCTGAACCACCCCAACATCTGCACCATTTACGACATCGGTGAGCACGAAGGCCGGCGTTATCTGGCCATGGAGTACCTGGAAGGCCAGACGCTCCGCGAGCGCCTCGACGGCCCGGCCATGAAGACGGAAGACCTCCTGGAACTGGCCACTCAGATCGCGGACGCCCTGGAGGCCGCCCACGCGAAGGGGATCGTGCATCGGGACATCAAGCCGGCGAACCTGTTCGTAACCGCGCGCGGTACGGTCAAGGTGATGGACTTCGGCCTCGCCAAGCTGGAGGCGGCGCGGGAGGCGCACGATCCGCTCTCCAAGACGGTGACGCAGGATGTCACGCGCTCGGGAGCGGTGCTGGGGACGCCCGCTTATCTCTCGCCGGAGCAGGCGCGGGGCGAGCCGCTCGACGCTCGCAGCGACCTGTTCGCCTTCGGCATCGTCCTCTACGAGATGGCCACGGGCAAGCAGCCGTTTCGTGGCAACACGTCGGCGGAGCTGTTCGGCGCGGTGCTGCACCTGACGCCGGAACGGCCGGCGCGGCTGCGTCCGGAATTGCCGGCCGAACTGGACCGGATCATCGTGACCGCCCTCGAGAAGGATCGGGAGACCCGCTTCCAGACCGCGGCGGAGATGAAGGCGGCGCTCAAGCGGGTCCGGCGGGAGATGGACTCTGGCGCGTTCCCGCCCCCGGCTCCGGCGCGCCCGCGTCACTGGCTGGCGCTGGCCGCGCTGGCCGTCCTGGCTGCGGTGGCCGCGGGAGTCTGGTGGTTCGCGCAGTCCCAGCGGCCTGCCGCGCCGGGACCAGCCCAGTATGTCCAACTGACCCAATTCCCCGATTCCGTGCACTCCCCGGCCCTCTCGCCCGACGGGCGCATGCTCGCGTTCATCCGCGGCAAGGACACATTCCTCGGAGACGGCCAGCTCTACGTCAAGATGCTCCCGGGCGGCGAACCCAAGGCCCTCACCGGCAAAGCGGAAATGGGGCCGGCCTTTTCCCCTGACGGCTCCCGCATCGCCTACACGTCGCTCTCGGGTCCAGGGCCCCAGGGCTGGTCTACATGGTTGGCGCCCGTGCTCGGAGGGGAGCCCAGCCTGATGATGACCAACGCCTCCAGCCTCACCTGGGTCGGAGCCAACCGCGTGCTTTTCTCCGAGGTCAAGACCGGCATCCACATGGCCATTGCGACGGCCACGGAGAGCCGGGCTGAGTCGCGCGATGTCTATGTGCCCCGCAGCTCGATGGGGATGGCCCATTTCTCCTATCTGTCACCGGACGGGCGCTGGGTACTGGTCGTGGAGATGGACATGGCGGGTTGGCAGCCCTGCCGCTTGGCCCCGTTCGACGGCAGCTCGCCGGGCCGGCCGGTGGGACCTCCCGGAGCGGCGTGCACCGCCGCGGCCTGGTCGCCCGATGGACGTTGGATGTACTTCTCCTCGAGCAGCGGCGGTGCTTTTCACATCTGGCGGCAGCGATTCCCCGACGGTACGCCGGAACAGGTCACCTCCGGGGCCACCGAGGAGGCGGGGATTGCAGTGGCGCCAGACGGGCGGTCGCTCATCACCGCCGTGGGGACTCGCCAGAGTTCGGTATGGCTCCACGATCCCTCGGGCGAACGGCAGATCTCCACCGAGGGTTTCGCCTATCGTCCGTCGCTCTCGCCCGATGGAACCCGGGTGTTCTACCTGCTGAGCCGGGGCGTGCGGGAGTCCTTCACGGTGGGGGATCTGTGGGCGGCGGACATCTCCTCCGGCCGGACCGAGCGGGTGCTGCCGGACCTGTCGATCCGGCAATACCACCTGTCGCCCGACGGCAAGCTGGTGGTCTTCGATGCCTTCGACGCGCAAGGGCGGTCGCGCCTGTGGGTGGCTCCGCTGGACAAGCGCTCTCCGCCGCGTCAATTGACCCCCGCCGATGGTCCCGAGGAGCAACGAGCCTTCTTCGGCCCTTCGGGAAAGATCTACTTCCTGCGGCGGGAGGGCGTCGAGGGCGTCCATCGCATGGCCCCCGACGGCAGCAGCCGCGAGCGGTTGTTGACGGACCGGGTCACGTGGCTGACCAACATCTCGCCGGATGAAAAGTGGGCGATCGTTTGGACGGCGCTGCCCAATGACCCCACGAATCCTGTTACGGCTGCTTATCCGCTGGCCGGGGGCGATCCCACAGTGCTGTGCTATTGCGGCACCGGCCCCATCTTCCAGGAGTCGCCTATGGTGGCTTGGACCGGTGATGGCAAGTCGATGGTGATCCGGATCGCGGCCATGGGACCCAGCAGGTCGGTGGCTCTGCCGTTGCGGCCCGGGCACGCCCTCCCCACTCTGCCGGCCGGCCGCATCCCGACGCCGCGCGACCTGGCCGCTCTGCCTGGAGCGACGGTGCTCCCCGAGGTGAGCATCGCGCCAGGCCGCGATATTTCGACCTACGTGTTTGCCCGGACGGCGGCGCAGCGGAACCTGTTCCGTATCCCCTTGCGGTAAGCGGGCTCGCCGGACTATAAGCCGGTTTCTGTACCCCTGGCGGGGCGGCAGCCATTCCTCTCGACGCCGCATTACTGCGGCGCTCTAGCGACCTACCCGGGACTGGTAACGCGGCGGGTCACCGCTCGTCCCCTATTTGGTCTTGCTCCACGTGGGGTTTACCCTGCCATCCCGATTACTCGGGACGCGGTGCGCTCTTACCGCACCTTTTCACCCTTACCCCAAGGCCGTGAAGCCCCGAGGCGGTATATTTTCTGTGGCACTTGCCGTGGATCGCCCTTTGAGAGCGACCCCCCGGCCGTTAGCCGGCACGCAGCCCTGCGGAGACCGGACTTTCCTCCCCGATTGCTCAGGGCGGCTGCCCGTCCGGCGAGCCCGCACTTAATAAGATACCAGATTTAGGTCCCGACCGACGCGACCTTGCCGTTGCGCAGAGTGACCACGACCGGATCGAAACCAGCCGCCCGATACCAGCATTTCTCAATCACGTCGTTACCCTGCTGCTGCGTCATCCGCATCGACGGCTTGCCGAACTGCCGGAACAGCTCCTCCCGGTCCAAACCCACCGGAATCGCAGCCGGATCGATGGCCGGGGTCTTGGACCCGGGTGGCGGAATCTTGACCTCGATCTCCGGCACCGGGTCGGAGACGTTTGCCACCGGCGTTGCCGTTTTCCCCGGTTGGGTTTGGACCCGCCCCATCGCCTTGCTTGACTTGTCCAGCAATTGGCCGGCCGACTTCCCGACCACACCAACGCCGGCCCCGGCCACGCCCGCCCGCCCCACCCCCGCCCCATACTCGATGATCGCCTGGGGGAAAGCAGCGAGGGGCAACACCAGCAGAGCAACCGCAGCCTTCAGAGCCTTCATAAAAGAGACTATACCAGAAAACCACTTGCGGGGCTATAGGCTGGCGGCCCTGTTGGCATACGAATCGGCCGATTCTCCGTCGCCGACCGGTACGCCGCCTCCACGGCCGCCACCGTGTGGCGCAGGTAGTCCTCCCCCTCGGATTCAAACGGCGCCCCCGACGCCAGGCAATCCACGAAGTGCTGCTGCGTGGCCCGGCAACTATCGCCCTTGTATCCCAGTATCCTCGTGGGGGCAAACACGCGCTGCGGCCCCGACCACAGATCCCCGTTACCACCCAAACTCATCACCCCTTCCAGTCCCTCCACCCGCGCCTCGCACATCGCCTCCCCACCTACCTCGGCCGTCTCGGCAAACCGATGCCCGTCTATCACCCCGCGAAGCCCGCTCCAATGCCGCACCACCATCACCGCCAGATCCTCCCCGGCGATCACCGGATTCACGCGCTCGGTCTGGCAGTAAATTTCCTCGATGTCTCCGAACAGAAACCGCGCCGTGTCCAGGAAGTGGACCAGCGTCTCCAGCACCAGCAGCCGGGGCATTTCCTTAAAGTAGGGCTGATTCGGATAAGGCTTCTCGCCCCACCCATCCCGCCGCCGCGTATGGAACCGGTAGAACACCAGCTTTCCCAACGCCTGCCGGTCCAGCACCTCGCGCATCCGCC
>JBGOUV010000383.1:0-6686 GCA_041477815.1 Terriglobia bacterium
GGCGAAAGATGACCAGCCGGGGTTTCACTGGACACTGGCCACTGGACACTGGCCACTGCCGTCCCGCCGGCTACTGCCTTGAATATCGGCATCACCTGCTACCCCACCTACGGCGGCAGCGGCATCGTTGCTACCGAGCTGGGAATGGAGCTGGCGGCGCGGGGCCACGAGATCCACTTCATCAGTTACGCCAACCCCATTCGCCTGAACACCGACCACCCGCGGATTCACTACCACGAGGTGGAGGTCTCTACCTATCCGCTGTTCCTCTATCCGCCCTATTGCCTGGCCCTGGCGTCGCGCATGGCGGAGGTAGCCGAGGCGGCGCGCCTGGATCTGTTGCACGTACACTACGCCATCCCGCACGCCATCAGCGCCCTGCTGGCCAAGCAGATGCTGGGCGGACGGCTGCCGTTTATCACCACGCTGCACGGGACCGACATTACGCTGGTGGGGGCCGACCGATCGTACCTGCCCATCGTGAAGTTCTCGATCGAAGAGAGCGACGGGGTCACCGCCATCAGCCGGTACCTGGAGGAGCGGACGCGGTCGGTATTCGGAGTGACCAACGAGATTCGGGTGATCCACAACTTCGTCAACTGCGAGCTGTACCGGCGGAATCCGGATCCGGCGGCACGGCTGGCCTACGCCGCGGCCGGGGAGAAGATTCTCGTGCACCTGTCGAACTTCCGGCCGGTGAAGCGGGTGCTGGACGTGGTGCGCGTGTTTGCGTCGGTGCGACGGGAGGTCCGGGCCAAGCTGTTGATGATCGGCGATGGACCCGACCGCGGACCGGCCGAGCACCTGGCGCGGGAGTTGGGCGTCGAGAAGGACGCCGTTTTCCTGGGGAAGCAGAACCGGATCGGGGATCTGCTGGCCATCTCCGACGTGATGCTGCTGCCGAGCGAGCACGAGGCGTTTGGCCTCGCCGCGCTGGAGGCGATGGCGTGCGGGGTCCCGACCGTGGCGGCGCGGACCGGTGGCATCCCGGAGCTGATCACCGACGGCGTCGACGGCCTGCTGGCGCCGGTGGGGGACATCGAAGGGATGGCGGGACTGGCCGTGTCGCTCCTGGTGGACGAGGCTCGCTGGGCGGGGTTTGCGGTGGCGGCGCGCGCGGCGGCCCAGACGCGGTTCGACACGCGCCGCATCATTCCGCAATACGAAGACCTCTACCAGACGGTTCTGGCGTAGTCTAATATCCTTATGCGCCTGATCCTGATGGTCCTGCTGCTGGCCTTCCCTGCCCTGTCCCAGCAGAAGAAGCTGCTGGTGATTTCGATTGACGGCCTCGACTACCGGTATCTTCGCGACGCCGACAAGCTGGGGCTGAAGACCCCCACCCTGCGGAAGCTGGTCCGCGAGGGAGCGGTGGCCGACGGAGTGGTGGGGATCGTCCCCACGGTCACGTGGCCGTCGCACACCACCATCATCACCAGCGTCCCGGCGGCGCTGCACGGCATCCCCACCAACGATCAGCCCGGCCAGCCGAACCAGCGCTGGTGGTTCACCAAGTTTCTCAAGGCTCGCACCCTCTGGCAGGAGGCGCGCGCCAAGGGACTCACCGTGGCGACGCTGTTCTGGCCGGTGACGGTGGGGGCGGACGTGAATTTCAACCTGCCGGAGTTCTGGCTGGAGCGGCACGGGCACGCGACCGATCTAGGGCCGATCGAGAAGCATGCCACACCCGGCCTGTCCGAGCGGATTACGCAGGAGTACCCGTCGTTTCCCGCGTCGGTGCTGAGCGACCGCGGCATCCTGATTGCTACGAGGTACCTGCTCGAAACCGAGAAGCCTGACCTAACACTGGTACATATCGCGGACCTGGACGGCGAGCAGCACGAAACCGGAGCCTTCTCGCGAAACGCCAAAGCGATCCTCGAATATCAGGATGAATTGCTGGCCTGGACCCTCCAGGCGCTGCCGCCGAACACCGTGGTCGCTCTCGTCTCGGACCACGGGTTTGAGACCTCGGAGCGCGTGTTCCATCCCCAAGCGGTGACGGCGGATTGCGCCGTGGCCGAAGGCCTGGCCGGCGCGACCACCGACGAGGCGGCGGCGAAACTGCGCGCCCTGGTGGGCCAGGGCGTGGTGGCGCGCGAGGTGTCGATGGACGAGGTACGCCGCCTGGCCCCCCAACTGGGCTCCTGGAAGGCCGCCTTCGAGACCGAACGCAACATCACTGTCAGCGCGGCGGCCAGCACCGCGATGGTGCAGCCGGGCAAGGGGCTCGGCGTCCATGGGCTGTGGCCTACGCGGCGCGACTACCGCGCGTCGTTCCTGTTGTGGGGGCCGGGAATCGCCGCCCGGCGGATCCCCGAGATCTCGATGCTCGATGAAGGGCCCACGCTGGCCGAGATCCTCGGGGTCAGACTGGAGGCGGCTCAGGGACGGTCAGTGTTGCGGCAGGTCCTGCAATAGCTCGTGCAGCGTGATCTCGAGCTGGTATTCCGGCAGCGACAGGGCGGGCAGTGTAGTGAGGCCGCTTTCGCTGTAAGCGTGGAGCTGCCTCAGCCAAGGGTCTATCAGCCAGACATGCCGGACCCCCAGCGCCAGGTATTCACGCAGTTTGTCGAGGATGTCGACGTAACGGTCGTCCTTGGAAACGATCTCCATCACCACGAACGGCGGGCGCTCGGGGACCGGCTGCGTGGGGAAAGGTGGCGCGAAGATAGCGACATCGGCCACGCGGTAAACCTCGGCCTCGACTTGGAGACGCAGCTCCGAACAGACCCGGACCGGGTGAGACAGGGCCAGTTGCATGAACCGGTAAGTGAGGCGAGGTTGAATGACGCTGTGGACATAGTCGGGCATGCCCCGCTCCACAATCTCGCCGCGAACGTATTCGGGCTCCCGATCCGGGAAGGTGGTACGAAGATAGTCAGCCGCGCTGCTGAAGGTCTCGGCGTCCATACCGGAACCATAGCACGTGTTATCCTCTACTTGATGGCCACCAATTTCCGTCCGGCGGGACCGCCGCCGGGCCGGTCTGTCATTCCGTCGGCCGCCGATCGCTACTTTGAGCTGAAGAGCCAGATCCACCGCAAGCTGATCGGAGTGTTGAACTACGACTCGATCTCAGCGCTGCCCAAGGAGCGCATGCGGTCGGAGATCGGCCGGATCGTGGAGCGCCTGCTCGAGGAAGAGCGCGTGCCTATGAATACGGCCGAGCAGAACAAGATCATCGAGGAGGTGCTCGACGAGGCCCTGGGCCTGGGGCCGCTGGAGCCGCTGCTCAAGGAGCCGACCATCTCGGACATCCTGGTGAACCGGCACAACCGCGTGTTCATCGAGCGCAACGGGAAGCTGTCCCTGACCAACGTCCGGTTCAAGGACGACGGGCATCTGCTGCATATTATTGAGAAGATCGTCTCCCAGGTGGGACGGCGGATCGACGAGTCGTCGCCCATCGTGGACGCCCGCCTGCCCGACGGGTCGCGCGTGAACGCCATCATCCCGCCGCTGGCGCTGGACGGGCCGTCGCTTTGTATCCGGCGGTTCGGGCGCCACGTCATCACCAGCGACGAGATGATCCGGATCAAGACGATTACGCCGAACATGCTCCGGTTCCTGAACGCGTGCGTGCAGTCCAAGACCACCATCCTGATCTCGGGCGGAACCGGCTCGGGCAAGACCACCATGCTCAACGCGCTGTCGCGGGCGATTCCGGAGGAGGAGCGCGTCATCACCATCGAGGACACGGCCGAGCTGCAGCTCCAGCAGCGGCACGTGGTGAAGTTCGAGACGCGGCCGGCCAATATCCAAAAGGAAGGCGCCATCACCCAGCGGCAACTCCTGCGGACGGCGCTCCGCATGCGCCCCGACCGCATTATCGTGGGCGAGGTCCGCGGCGGCGAGGCATTGGACATGTTGCAGGCCATGAATACCGGTGTCGAGGGCTCGATGTCCACGGTGCACGCCAACACCCCGCGAGACGCCTTCTCGCGCCTGGAGACCATGGTCCTGATGGCCGACCTGGAGATGCCGGTGCGCGTGATCCTGCAGCAGCTCTCGTCGGCGATCAAGATCGTGGTGCAGGTGTCGCGCCTGTCGGACGGATCGCGCAAGATGATCAACATCTCCGAGGTGCTGGGGGTGAAGGACGACATGATCCTGCTGAACTCGGTGGTGGAGTTCGTCCGCACCGGGGTGAGCGATTCGGGCAAGGTGTTGGGACGGTTTCAGTGGAGCGGGCAGCCGCCGCGCATCCTGGAGCGGCTGCGGGTGAGCGGCATCGAGCTGCCGGCGGAGATGTTCAAAGAGGTAGTCGAGATTAGTTGAGAATTTGAGGATTGGAGGATTTGAGAATTGGCGCACGGCACGAAGGGTAGGCGCGTTGGCGGGGCGGGCCAATTCTCAAATTCTCGAATCCTCAAATACTCAGATTGCTCCGAGGCCGGCCTGGACGCCCCACTACCATCCATTGAGACGTGGCCCAATCAGTACCCCGGCTACGAGATCCAGATCGAGATTCCCGAGTTCACCTCGGTGTGCCCCAAGACCGGCCTGCCCGACTTCGGCGTCCTGTCCGTGACCTACATACCGGACAAACTTTGTCTGGAACTGAAGAGCTTCAAGGAGTACCTCCTGGCCTACCGCAACCTGGGAATCTTCTACGAGAACGTAGTAAACCGGCTGCTCGCCGACGTGGTGCGCGCGGCCCAGCCGGTGGAAGCGACGGTGGTGGGCCGCTTCACCCCCCGCGGCGGTTTGCGCTCGACGATCACAGCCAGCTACCGCCGGCCTCGCCGAAAATCCACCCTCTGACCCCTGGCCCCCGACCCCCGACCCCTGTTATATTGGTGCTTGCATGGAAAAGTTCTTCAATGCCGTAAAGCAGGGGACCCGCGAGTGGCATCTGGCCGAGCAAATTGACCCGCACCGGCTGCCGCGGCACGTAGCCATCATTATGGATGGCAACGGGCGCTGGGCGCAGCGGCGGCATCTGCCTCGCGTGGCGGGACACCGGTCCGGGGTGCGGCCGGTGCGGGAGACCATCGAGAGCTGCGCGCAACTGGGGATCGGGTATCTGACCCTGTACGCGTTTTCGGTGGAGAACTGGAAAAGGCCGCGGCAGGAGGTGGACACGCTGTGGCATCTGCTGCGGCACTCCCTGATCAACGAGCTGCCGGAGTTGAAGCGGAACGGGGTGCGGATGCAGGTCATCGGGCGGATCGACCAGCTTCCCGAGGAGGTCCAGCGCGACCTCGATCGGGCCATGCTGGACACCTCCACCAACACCGGCCTGCAGTTGACCATCGCATTGAACTATGGCGCGCGGACCGAGATCGTGGATGCGGTGAACGCGCTGCTGGAGCGGGCCCGCCGCACCGGAGCGCCGTGCCCTCCCATCAGCGAAGAGGAGTTCGGACAGAACCTCTACACGGCGGGCATGCCCGACCCGGACCTCCTGATCCGGACGTCGGGCGAGCTGCGGGTGTCCAACTTCCTGCTGTGGCAGATCGCTTACGCCGAGATCTGGGTCACCGAGAAGTTCTGGCCGGACTTCCGGCGCGCCGACCTGTTGCAGGCGATCCTGGATTATCAGAAGCGGGAGCGCCGTTACGGCGGGGTCGGGGAGCCGGAGGCGGGCGAGGTGCTCGCGCCGGTAGCGGTCAGCCGTTCGCACCACTCGTGAAGCGCGTCCTCACCGCCGCAGTCCTGATTCCCCTCGTGCTCGGTCTCATCTTCTGGGCGCCCCACCGCGATGTCCGGCTGGCCCTGGCCCTCGTGGCCCTCCTCTGTCTGAATGAGTTCCTGAAGCTGGCCGCGCGCTATCGCGCCCCGCCCATGCGTCTGGTGGCGTACCTGGCGGGGGCGTGGATCGTGGCCGCGGAGCTGCCGGCGGGCGCGCCGTTCTTCCTAGGTATTACCCTGCTGCTGATGACCCTGGCCATGCGCGGGACCCGCGAGTTGGACGCCACGCTGCTCTCGGTGGCGGCCACGCTGTTCGGAATCGTTTACACCGCCGTGCCCTTCCGCCTGGCCGCCGAGATACACGCCCAACCCAGCGGGCCGTACTGGCTGCTGTACGCCCTGCTGATTAACTGGGTCGGCGATACGGCGGCCTACTACGTGGGGCGGTCGGTGGGAAAGCACCAACTCGCGCCGCTGGTGAGTCCGAATAAGACCTGGGAGGGAGCGGTGGCGTCGGCGGTGGCGGGCGCGGTGGTGGGAACGCTCTACCTCCGCCACTTTATCCCGGCGGGGCCGGCGCCGGGGTTTGCGGTGGCCTTGTCGGTGGCCGTAAACCTGGCGGGACAGGTGGGGGACCTGGCCGAGTCGGCCCTCAAGCGCGGGGCCGGCGTGAAGGACTCGGGATCCATCCTGCCGGGTCACGGCGGGATACTGGACCGGCTGGACGGGGTGCTGTTCTCGGTGCCGGTGGTGTATCTGGCGGTGATGCGATAGGGGTTGGGTCCGGCTATCATGCCTGAGATCAGCAGACCGCGCAGGATCTCACCGCCCCCGGCATTTCCATGCCTGGTGCTCCGGCCGTTTTGAGTCAAATGCAGGGCGGCATCTCCAGCTCCTGGAAACAGCTGTACAACTCAGGAATGCGATTGCCTCACTGGGTTTCCACACCACACCGGACAAAACTCCGATTATTCCAATCATGTTTGATTCATTGGAAAAAGCAAAAAATCTTTCCGGCTTTATGGAAGCAGAAGGCATTATTGTTCCAC
>JBGOUV010000006.1:0-44225 GCA_041477815.1 Terriglobia bacterium
GATCGCCTTCTGGTCCGGCCAGAACGAGCTGTGCAGAAAATAGCTGGGGTGGTTGATGGAAGGATGGGCGGTCATCTGGTGGACCACCGCCCCGGTCCGCGGGTCCCGCCCGGCGGCGTGCTCGGAAGAAAACGTGCGTCCCTTAGAAAAAACCATATCCATGACCGAATGTTTTGAGGCACAATAGCAGGTTATGCCCCGGTATCGCATCCACCACCTCAAGGACTCGCAACAGCAGCATTTCCGGAGCGCCCCCCCGGTGGCGGGGCCCCTTCAGCTCAAGCTCAAGGACTACCAGGAGGGGGGCGAGGTCGACG
This sequence comes from Terriglobia bacterium, assembly GCA_041477815.1. Lineage (GTDB taxonomy): Bacteria > Acidobacteriota > Terriglobia > Bryobacterales > JACQDG01 > JBGOUV01. Next base: position 318 of record JBGOUV010000006.1, read on the forward strand.
CCTCCAGCCCCTATGCCGCCTGGAAGCACCTGAAGGAAACCGCGGATCGCCGTCCCCTCGAGGTCGGCGACGCGCTCGAAACCGATACCGGCGTTCTCTATGTCTGCCGCTGGGCCGGCTTCGAGGAAGCGCAATGGTATTTCCCCGAGCCGCCTCCCCTCATTCCGAAGCCCCCGGAGCCCCCGGGGGCGATTCAATGAAGTGGCGGCGGACGCTGGTGAGGAACGCGTCCGCCACCGGGCAGATGTACTTGTGCCGGTGATAGATCAGTCCCAGCTCCCGGTGGATCTTCTCGCCGGCCAGCGGAATCACCCGCAGCGTCCCGGCCGCCAGCTCCGCCTGGGCGAAAACGCTGCTCATCAGCGTGATCCCCATTCCCGTGGCCACGTATTTCTTGATGGTCTCGACGCTGGCCAGCTCCATCGAGATCTGGAGCCGGTCCTGGTATTTGGTCAGGTGCTTGTCGAGCTGGATCCGCGTCTGCCCGGTCTTGGGGTAGAGCAGCGGGTATTCGATGACCTGCTCCAGCCGCACCGCGGAGTGCCGCGCCAGCGGATGATCGGGCGGGGCCAGCACCACCATCTCGTCGCGGTGAATCGGCAGCACCTGCAGGTGGGCGTGCTTGAACGGCAGTGTCACGATGCCGAAGTCTACGGTATTCTCCAGCACCTTCTCGACGATCTTGCGCGAGAAGTTTCGGATGATCTCCAGGCGGATGTCCGGATACTTCCGCTTGAACTGCAGGATCATGGCGGGCAGGATGTAGAGGACGGTGGCCTCGTTGGCGGCGAGGATCACCCGGCCGCGCGGATGCTGCCGCATCTGGTCCAGGTCGGCCACGGCGGCCGCCCGCAGCTCCTGCAGCCGCTCGCCGTACCGCAGCAGGATGCGGCCGGCCAGGGTCAGCTCCACCTGGCGGGCCTGGCGCAGGAACAGCGGCTGGCCGCACTGTTTCTCCAGCAGACGCACCTGGGTGCTGATGGCCGGCTGGGTGCGGAATAGCCTCTGCGCCGCCCGCGAGAAACTCCCCGCGTGCGCCACCTCTACGAACGTCGCGATCTGGTCGAAATCCATGTATACTAAGACATCATTGTTCCACAGCTCCGGCGGGCTTGGCTATGGACTTCGATCAACTCCGATCTTTCGTCGAAGTGGCCCGGCTGAAGAACTTCTCCCGCGCCGGGGCTAAGCTCGGCCTCACCCAACCGGCCATCAGCACCCAGATCCGCCAGGTCGAGGAAGAATTCGGCGTCCGGCTGTTCGACCGCATCGGCAAGAAGGTTTTTCTGACCCAGCCCGGCGTCCTGCTGCTCGAGCACGCCGGCAAGATCCTCAACGTCCAGAAGGAAGCCTTTGACGCGCTCCGCGACCTGATGCCGACGCCGACCGGCCACCTGCTGCTCGGCGCCACCGAGGGCAGTTGCCTCTATCTGCTTCCCAAGGTGTTTGGCGCCTTCAAGAAGCGGTACCCGGAAGTGAAGATCACCATCTACCGCAACTTCACCACCAAGATTGTCCAGAAGCTGCAGGAAGACTCGCTGGATCTCGGCTTCGTCAGCCTGCCGGTGGACGTCCGCGAGATTGAAACCATCCCGCTGTTCCGCGAGCCGGTGGACGTCGCGGTCGCCGCCAACCACCCCCTGGCCTCGCGCGCCAGTGTCACGGCCGAGGAGATCGCGCGCCACCCCTGGATCTTCCCTAAGGCCAGCCGCACGCGGGTCCTGATTGAGGAGTTGTTCCGGGGCGTCCGCCCGCCGGTGCACGTGACGATGGAGTTGTCCGGCGTCGAGACCATCAAGAAGTTTATCGGGATCGGCCTGGGGATCTCGCTACTGAGTCGCAGTTATGCCGCCGCCGAGGTGAAGGCCGGCATCCTGAAGCTGATCCCGCTGGCCGAGCCCAAGCTGGAGCGCCACCTCGGCCTCGCCTACCGCACCGACCGCTACCTCTCCCGCTCCGCCCAAGCCTTCATCGACATCACCCGCCAGCACTTTGAAGTGTAGGCGGTCCGCCCGGCTGGGAGAAGACGTAGGGGCCCTCCGGGATGACCGCTACCGAGGCGGTGGGGGGAAGTTGGGACGCCAGGCGGTCGACGGCCTGCTGGGGATCGTCGAAGCTCTGACCCCACAGGAAGGGGCGGTCCTCCGCGGGAACGCCGGGGACGCACCAGAGGATCTCAGCCTGGCGGGCCACCAGGGCCAGCTTTTCGAGCTGCCACTGGTCGATGCTGACGGGCCGGTCGGCGAGCCCGTCGAGGCAGGCCTTCCAGTCGGGGTAGCGGCGTACGATCTGGTGGAACTCCGGGGAGCCGACGCCTTCGCGGCAGGCGGCGAGCAGGAGCATCTTGCCGCCAGGCTTGAGGATGTGGGAAGCGGCGGTGACGCCCTTAATGCACTGGTAGTATGTTAAGTCCAAGGGATACCCACCGCCGGTGGTGATGACGGCGTCGACGGGCTCCTCGACCGGGGCCAGGGTGGACTGGCGGACGAAGTCGACGCCGGCCGCATGGGCGGCTTCCGGAGCGCCGGCGAAGACGCCGGCGATGCTGCGGTCGCGGGTCAGGGCGACGTCGACGATGAAGTCGTGGCGGGCCATCCGGGCGATCTCCAGCAACTCGCGGTGGAGAGGGTTGTCGGGATAGCTGCCCTCGATCACGCGGGGGTCGCGCATGAAGAAGGGACTGTGGAGCCGCTTGATGGTGCGCTCGCCGGCCAGGCCCGGAGCGATCAGCTTGCGGGCGCCGGAGAAGCCCAGCATCAGGTGGGGCTCGATGAAGCCCAGGGTGATGTGAAGATCGGCCTCCAGGAAACGCCGATCGACCAGAACTTCGGTGCCGCCGGCGGTGCGGCCCAGGTGGGTGTGGGAGTCTTCGAGCCGGGCGTTGTGGGAGTCGACGCGGTAGCGGCCGAGCATCTCGGGGCCGACGATCTCTTCGCGCTCGGCGTCGGTGGCCTCGCGGTGGAGTCCGGTGGCGATGAGAATGCGGATGCCGTCCCGGGGAACGCCGGCCTGCTCGAGAAGACGGGTAACGTGGGGCAGGACGATGCGGTTGGGAGCCGGACGGGTGATGTCGCACACGGCTATAGCCGCGCTCGACTTACCGCGCGCCAGCTCCAGGAGCGGAGGCGAGGCAATGGGGTTGGCCAGGGCCTCCTGGAGGGCTTGGTCGGCCGCGCCGGCGGCTCCGGCAAAGCGCGGCTCCAGCACGCTGGCGCGCCAGGTGGGAGGCAGAGCCAGCTCGGCGCCTTCGCGGTGGAAGGCGATCCGAACCTTCACGCGGGACCGCCGCCTGCCTGGGCCTGCGCCGCCATCTGAGCCATCTGCGCCTTCTGCCGCTTGCGCATCTCGGCCGGGGTGAGGTCGGCCGCGTGGCTGGCGATCATCCAGGTGTGGCCTTCGGGGTCGGCCAGGCAACCGGCCCGGTCTCCCCAGAACTGGTCCATCACCGGCATGACCGTGGTAGCGCCGAGCTGTACAGCCTTGGCGAAGACCTTGTCCACGTTCTCGACGTAGAGATACAAGGTGCAGGGCGTGCCGCCGAGGCTCTTGGGTCCCCGCATGCCGCGGCCAAGGAACTCCGGGCCGAGCATAAGGGTGGTGTCGCGGAGACGCAGCTCGGCGTGCATGGGTTGGCCGTCCGGACCGTTCATCAGCCCGCGCTTCTGAAAACCGAGAGCCTTCTGGTAGAAGGCGACGGCCGCCTTCATGTCGGCAACGGTGAGCATGGCGCTGACAGCGCCGTAAGCCTTCTTGTTGAGGGGATCAATTTTTTTGGGCATAGTGGGATTATTTTAGCACTGCTTCAACACGAACCCGGCTGGCCCGGAGCTGGGGCAGCACCTCAGGGTTCAAGACCCGGCCGACCACATTCACCTTGCTCGCGGCGCGGCACTCTTCGCCCCGGCTGGCCGGGGTGGGACCCCAAAAAATGCAAAGGCAGTCTCCGGCCGGCCAAAAGGCCACGGCGCCGGGGTCCACCACCTCGCGGGCGTCCTTTTCGTAGCCGCAGTGGACGGGAATCTCGAAATAGATCTCACCGCCCCAGTAGTTGCCGTCGGCCTTGAAAGGCAGGGCCTCCAGGATCTTGCGGGCGGTCGGGGAGTCGTTGAACTCGGCCTGGACCTCCACCTCTCCGATCTGGAATCTCACCATAGGCGCATCCCGGGAGGAACAGGGTAACATAGAGGGATGGACCGTAGAGTTTGGATGGCCGGCGCCGCCGGAATGGCGGGTGCAGGGACCGTGTTATACCGGTCGTCGCCGTTCTTCTGGCGGCAGATGTTGCGCGACAAGTCGTATCCGATCCTTCCGGCCCCGGCCGAGCCGAAACCGCAGCAGTGGACCGACCGCGGGCTGTTCGCAGCCTGGCTGGGGCATGCCACCGTGCTGTTGCGGATCGACGGGTTCACGATTCTGACCGACCCCATGTTCAGCGAACGGGCGGGCGTGGATCTGAAGCTGTTCACGGTCGGGATCAAGCGGCTGGTGGCCCCGGCGCTGGACCTCGCGCGGCTGCCGAAGATCGACCTCCTCCTGCTGTCGCACGCCCACATGGACCACTTCGACTTGCCGTCGCTGCGTAAACTGGAGAGCAAAACGACGGCAGTGATTACGGCCTCGAAAACCAGCGATCTGCTGCGGGTGAACCGGTACCGGGAGGTGCTGGAGTTGGCCTGGTGGGAGCGGGCAAGGGTCGGTCCGGTGCAGGTCCGGGCGATGGAGGTGAAGCACTGGGGAGCGCGGCTGCGCAACGATACCTGGCGCGGCTATAACGGGTACCTGATCGAGGCTGGGCGGTACCGGGTGTTGTTCGGTGGCGATACGGCCCTGACCGGCGCGTTTCGGATCCTCAAAGATTCGCGGCCCATCGATCTGGCGATCCTGCCGATCGGCACCTACAACCCGTGGGTACGGAACCACTGCACGCCCGAGCAGGCCTGGCGGATGGGGAACGACGCCGGAGCCCATTATTTCCTTCCGGTCCACCATCAGACGTTTCCGCTCAGCCGCGAGCCGGTGGGGGAGCCGCTGGAGCGGTTTCACGAGGCGGCGGGACGGGAGAGCGACCGCGTGGCGCTGGACCGGATCGGGGCGGAATGGAGCTGGACGTAAGGGAGCGGATTCCCGGTTAGCTGAACCAGCCGCTCGCGCTGCAAATGTGGGCGGCCCCCCTGGCCCGACCCGCCGGTAGGATACGCCAAGCCGGCCAAGCGCACCCCCACATTTTCATCCCTTCGCGGTGCAGTGCTGCGTCTAGGCGAGTTTGCGGATCAGGCGGGCGGGGAGGGTGATGACCGCGGCGACGAGCTCGAGCACGCCCCCAACGGCGATTCCTACCACGCGGAACGGGAGCAGCAGGATCCAGACGATCGGGTAGAGGATCAGGGCCAGCAGGGCCAGGGGCCAGCAGACCACCAACAGGATCAGCCACAGGAGGAATTTCATCATGGCGCCCTCCAGAATAATAGCGTACGAAGGAAGACGGCGGAAAGTTCCACCGGTTTCCACGGCTGCGGAAGCAACCTCTCGTCACGCCCGCGTCTCCGCGCTGCAACAAGGCGGAGCCCCACCGCACTGTGGTATACCTGGTCTTTCAGGAGGATTCGATGCCATTCACGCTGCCCCCCTTGCCCTATGCGACCGATGCGCTGGAACCGCACATCGATAAGACGACCATGGAGATCCACCACGGCAAGCACCATAATGCCTACGTCACCAACCTGAACAAGGCCCTGGAATCGGCCCCGGCCCTGGCCGGCGCGACCCTGGAGGAGTTGCTGGCCAACAACTGCGCCAAAGTGCCCGAGAATATCCGGACCGCCGTGCGCAACAACGGAGGCGGTCATAGTAACCACAGCCTGTTCTGGCAGATCATGGGACCCGGCGCCGGAGGGGGGCCGGTGGGGCAGGTGGCCCAGGCCATCAACAGCACGTTTGGGAGTTTCGACGGTTTCAAAGAGAAACTCGCCGCCGCGGCGGTGGGACGGTTCGGATCCGGGTGGGCGTGGCTGGTGAAGGACGGCGCCGGAAAGCTGGACCTCTACTCGACGGCCAATCAGGATAGCCCGGTGATGGAGGGCAAGACCCCGATCCTGGGACTGGACGTGTGGGAGCACGCCTACTATCTGAAGTATCAGAACCGGCGGCCGGACTACGTGGGCGCCTGGTGGAACGTGGTCAACTGGAAAGAGGTCGAACGGCGGTTCACCGGGCGGTAAGGGCCTGCACCAGATAAGTGTCGCGATCGAACGAGCACGCGGAGCTTGCGGCGCAGCCTTTAGGCTGCCGCACAAGTGCCTGCGCCGCCTCTGACTGAGGAGCGTTTGACACAGGAAGAGCGCAGACTCCAGGAATCCCGCGAGCGGCGGGTGCACTGGAAACGGTGGGGTCCGTACCTGAGCGAGCGCGCCTGGGGAACGGTGCGCGAGGACTACTCGGCCTACGGCACGGCGTGGGACTACTTCCCGCACGATCACGCCCGTTCGCGCGCCTACCGCTGGGGCGAGGACGGGATCGGCGGCCTTTCGGACCGCCACCAGTATCTCTGCTTCGCCCTGGCCCTGTGGAACGGCCACGACCCGATCCTGAAAGAGCGGCTGTTCGGCCTGACCGGCCCGGAAGGCAACCACTCCGAGGACGTCAAAGAATATTACTACTATCTGGATTCGACTCCGACCCATTCGTATTTGAAGTTTCTGTACAAGTATCCGCAGGCGGCGTATCCTTACGCCCGGCTGGGGGAGGAGAACCGGCGGCGGAACCGGCAGCAACCGGAGTACGAGCTGATCGATACGGGGGTGTTCGACCAGGACCGGTACTACGACGTTTTCGTCGAGTATGCCAAAGCCACCGCCGAGGATATCTGCATCCGGATCACGCTGGTGAACCGGGGGCCGGAGGCGGCGGCGCTGGAGGCGCTGCCGACGCTGTGGTTCCGGAACACCTGGTCGTGGGAGGGGGGCCGGAAACCGCACCTCGGCAAGTCGGGGGACCGTGCGATCGAAGCGGAGCACGCGTATCTGGGACGGCGATTGCTGGCGTGTGAGGGCGCGGACGAGCTGCTGTTCACCGAGAACGAGACGAATTTCGCCCGGCTGTACGGGGGATCGAATCCGTCGCCTTATGTGAAGGACGCCTTTCACGAGTACCTGGCGGGTGGCCGGCGGGAGGCGGTGAATCCGGCGGCGGAGGGGACCAAAGCGGCGGCGCGGTACCGGCGGGCATTGGGACCGGGCGAAAGCGCGGTGCTGCGGCTGCGGCTGACCGACGGCGTGGGAGGCTTCGAGGATTTCGACCGGGTCTTTACGGAACGGATCGCCGAGGCGGAGGAATTCTATGCCACCCTGGCCCCGCCCGATGCTTCCCCCGACGCCCGGCTGGTGCAGCGGCAGGCGTTCGCGGGATTGCTGTGGTCGAAGCAGTTTTACCATTACGACGTCAAGACCTGGCTGCGGGGCGACCGCCGGCAGCCCCCTCCGCCGCCGGAGCGGCGCGCCGGCCGCAACGCCGCGTGGACCCATCTCTACAATTCCGACGTGCTCTCCATGCCGGACAAATGGGAGTATCCCTGGTATGCAGCGTGGGATCTGGCATTCCATTGCATTCCGCTGGCGCTGGTGGATCCGGACTTCGCCAAGGAGCAGCTCGTGCTCCTGCTGCGCGAGTGGTACATGCACCCGAACGGGCAGATTCCGGCCTACGAGTGGGCCTTCGGGGACGTGAATCCGCCGGTGCACGCCTGGGCGGCGTGGCGCGTGTACAAGATCGATCGCAAGCGCCACGGCCGGGCGGACACGGCGTTTTTGGAGCGCGTCTTCCACAAGCTGCTGCTGAACTTCACCTGGTGGGTGAACCGCAAGGACTCCGCCGGGAACAACCTGTTCGAGGGCGGGTTCCTGGGGCTGGACAACATCGGCGTGTTCGACCGCTCCAGGCCGCTGCCCACCGGCGGCTTCATCGAGCAGTCGGATGGGACGAGCTGGATGGCCATGTACACCTTGAACATGCTGGCCATCGCGCTGGAGCTGGCCGGCCAGAATCCGGCCTACGAGGACGTGGCCAGCAAGTTCTTCGAGCACTTCGTCCACATCACCGCCGCCATGAACCAAATCGGCGCCGACGGCGAGGGATTGTGGGACGACGAGGACGGCTTCTATTACGACGCCCTGCATCTGCCCAACGGGGGCCATCAGAGCTTTCGGATCCGGTCTATGGTCGGGCTGATACCTTTGTTCGCCGTGGAGACCCTGGAGCCGGCCGTGGTCGACGCCCTGCCCGGATTCCGGCGGCGCATGGAGTGGTTCCTGAACAACTACGAGAACATCGAGCAGCACATCGACGAGCAGAAACTGGAGGGCGGCAGCGTGCGGCTGCTGCTGTCGGTGGTGAATCTGCGGCGGCTGCCGCGGGTGCTGCGGTATATGCTCGATGAGAAAGAGTTTCTGTCGCCCTACGGGATCCGGTCGATCTCGCGCTATCACCGGGAAAATCCGTATCGGCTGGTGTTTGACGGGGTGGAGTACCGGGTGGATTACGAGCCGGCGGAGTCCCGGAGCGGCCTGTTCGGGGGCAACTCGAACTGGCGGGGGCCGGTGTGGTTTCCGGTGAACTACCTGATCATCGAATCGCTGCAGAAGTTCGATTACTTTGTGGGGCCGGAGTTTCGGGTGGAGTTACCGGCCGGGTCGGGGCAACGGGCGACGCTGTGGGAGGTGGCGGCGGAGATCTCGCGGCGGCTGAACCGCATCTTCCTGCGCGACGCGGAGGGGAGGCGGCCGGTCTACGGAGGCGTGGAGAAATTCCAGCGCGATCCCCACTGGCAGGACCTGGTTGCCTTCTACGAGTACTTTCACGGAGACAACGGCGCCGGGCTGGGAGCCAGCCACCAGACGGGCTGGACGGCGCTGGTGGCCAAGATGCTGCAGCAGAGCGGAGAATGACCGTCGATCGGGAGACCTGCACCGACTACGCGCGGTCGTCGAAGCTGGAGTGGCTTCAGACCAACGGGACCGGGGGCTTCGCCATGGGAACGGTGGCGGGCGCGAACACGCGGCGGTACCACGGGTTGCTGGTGGCGAGCCTCCATCCGCCGGTGGACCGGTACGTGCTGCTCTCCAAGATCGAGGAAGAGGCGGTGCTGGACGGGCGGCTGCACGCCTTAGGAGCGAACCAGTATCCGGGCGTGGTCCATCCCACTGGATATCAGTACTTAAGCGAGTTTCGGTTGGCGCCGTATCCGGTGTGGACCTACCAGGTGGAGGGAACGCGGATCGAGAAACGCGTGCTGCTGGTGGAGGGCGAGCAGGCCGTGGTGGTGGAGTATCTCGCCGACCGGCCGTGCCGCCTGCTCGCGCGGCCGTTTCTGGCGTTCCGCGACTATCACAGCCTGGCGCGGGCCAACGGCGCCTTCCAGCCGGCCATTTCCGGGCAGGGGAGAACCATCCAGATGCGGCCGTACCCCGCGCTGCCGGCCCTGACCTTCGAGCACAGCGGCGCGGCGTTCGAGGTGGGAGGCGTCTGGTATTACAACTATGAGTATCTAGAGGAGTTGGACCGAGGGTTGGACTTTCGGGAGGATCTGTATTGCCCGGGGTCGTTCGTGTTCGACCTGACGCCGGGAACGCCGGCGTGGGTGGCGGCGGGGACCGCGTCGCCAAGGGCCTGGAGCTTTCCAGCCCGGGGTGAGGAAACGTCCTTGGCCGGACGGCTGGCGCGGGCCGGCGAGCAGTTTCGGGCGCGCCGGGCGGACGGGAAGCCGACCATCCTGGCCGGGTACCCGTGGTTTACCGATTGGGGCCGGGACACCATGATTGCGCTGCCGGGGCTGGGCGTCGCAGATACGCCAAAAATAGTGGAAGGATTTCTCCAGCATCTCTACCAAGGCCTGATACCGAATCGCTTTCCGGACCAGGGCGGGCCGCCGGAGTACAACACGGTGGACGCCACGCTGTGGATGTTTCAGGCGGTGTGGGCGTACCAGGAGGCGGGCGGCGATGCCTCGTTCTTCTACCCGGCGGCCCGGGAGATCATCGCCTGGCACCAGCGGGGGACGCTGCACGGAATCGGTGTGGATCCCCAGGACGGTCTGCTGGCGGCGGGAGACGAGTCCACGAATCTGACCTGGATGGACGCCCGGTGGGAGGGGCGCCCGGTGACGCCGCGTCACGGCAAGGCCGTCGAGATCAATGCCCTGTGGTACAACGCGCTGCGCCTGATGGCGGTCTGGACGCGGGAGCCCGGCTATGCGCGGGCGGCGCGGCAGGCGAAGACCAGCTTCCAGGCGAAGTTCTGGAATCCGGCGCGGCACTGCCTGTATGACGTGCTGCGGCCTTCGGGAGCGGACGCGGCGCTGCGTCCCAACCAGATCTTCGCCGTCAGCCTGCCGTTTCCGCTGCTGGATAAGGCCCGGCAGCGGGCGGTGGTGGAGTCGGTGAAGGGCCACCTGCTGACGCCGTACGGTCTGCGCACGCTGGCGCCCGGCGAGCCGGGCTATCAGGGACAATACCGGGGGGGGCCGGCGGAGCGCGACCATGCCTATCACCAGGGTACGGTTTGGCCGTGGCTCTTGGGGCCGTTCGTGGCGGCGTACCTGCGGGCGTGGGGGCGGTCGAAAAAGAACCTGGCGTGGGGCCGGTCGCTGCTGGAAGCCTTCGAACCCGAGCTCCACCGGGGCTGCCTGGGCACGGTCGGGGAGGTCTACGACGGAGACGCGCCGCACCGGCCGGGGGGGGCGCCGGCGCAGGCGTGGAGCGTGGCGGCGCTGCTTACTGCTCTGGCCGCAAGTGCATCTCCAGAAACTTCAGGTAGAGGTCCCAGTCGGACGGGATAGTGCCGTGTCCGCCGGCGTGCATGTGATAGCCGATGGTGTGCAGAATGGGCTCTCCGGCCGACGGCATCCGGTCCGTGCCCAGCCCCTGCTTGCCCAGCAGGCGGTAGACCGGCTCGGCGGCCACCGCGGCCAGAAACTCACCCTTCGGATCGGACCACCGGTCCTGGTCGCCGGTGCTCAGATAGAGCGGCCGCGGCGCGAGGAGCGAGAGCAGCATGTGGGAGTCCACCGGGAGCTGATCGACCTGGTCGCCGAACCTCTGGTAGTTACGGCAGAACTGATACCCGAAATTGGCGTTCAGGTGCTTTACCGTTTCGCCGTAATTGCGCCGGCTCAAGGACGCGCCGCCCTCCCCCGAACAACTGGCGATCACCAGGGCGAAGCGGGGATCGCTGGCGCCCGCCCACAACACGGTCTTTCCCAGTCGCGACACCCCAAAGATGCCGACCCGCTGGGCATCGACGCCCTTATCGGTCTCCAGGTAATCCAAGGCCCGGCTCAGACCCCAGGCCCAGGCTCCGATGGCGCCCCATTCGTCCGGCGCGGGCTCGGTCTGCCCGGCTTGGAGAAACAGGCCGCGCACGCCGTAGGGGAGGCCGCCGGGAAAGTCCGGCTCAATGTCGCCATAGTAGATAGTGGCCACGCCGAACCCTCTGGCCAGCAGGTTGTCGATCTTCAACGTCCCGAAACGCCGGCCCTCCGCGGCGGAGACTTTTTTCCGCTCGCGGTTCCAGACTTCGCCTACCTTGACGCCGGGATCCTCGATCGTATTCGAATTCGCCGAAAAACTCAGACACAGCAGCAGCGGCACGGGCTTCCGCGCGCCAGACGGAAGGTAGAGGAGCAGGTCCATCTTCGGCCCGGCTTTGCCGGCGGAGAAATACACCGTCACCTGCCGCCGGAGGGCCTGGCCGTCGAGCGCCGGCGTTCCCTTGTCGAACACGTCAAACGTCATGTCCTGGGGACGGCCCGGGCTGCGCCCGTGCATGTTCGTCTCAAAGAGCCGCAGGATCTCGGGCCGGCGTTTGTCGGCCCAGGTTCGCGCGTCGCGTACCCGTTGTCCGTTGGCGAGCACCAGCGGGTCGGGGAGCGTGTAGGCGCCGACCTGGGACTCCTCATAGTTGGCGGGGATGGCCGGCGCCTTCGGCGTTTGGCTCCGGGCGGCGAGAGCCGTCAGCAGAACCGTGCAGGCCGTCTTAGCAAACTGTGTCATAGCTGGGGGAACCACAACCGCCGGGCCGTCTCCCCCAGGATCGCGGCGCGCGCGGCGTCCGGCAGGGAGAGATCGTGGGTGAAGAGCCGCAGGTGCTGGGCGTAGCTGACCTTGGGACACCACAATTCGCAGGGGAAGTCGCTGCCCCAGATGCAGCGCTGGGGACCATAGGCGTTGATGATCCTGCGGCACGCGTCGTGCATATCAGCACAAGGGTAGCCGGTAGCGCTGCCGGTGGGGATAAAGGTCAGCTTGGCGTGTAGGTTCTTATATGCCGCCAGGCGCAGGACCTCGGTCAGTGTCGGCTCCAATTCCGGGCCCGCCTTTACGTTCAGGCAGTGGTCGAGGACCACGCGTAACGCGGAGAATTCCTTCAGCAGCGTGTGCAACTGGGGCGCCGTCTCGCGGCCGATGAGGGCGTTGATGACGATGCCTTGCTCCAGGCCGGTCTTCCAGAGGGCGCGGACGCCGGGGTGGTCGAGCCGGCCGCCGCGGGCGGGGATGCTGCGCATGCCGCGCAGGCCGTAGTCTCGCACGTATTGGGCCAGCAGTCCGGGGCTGTGGGGATCGTCGGGGTCCAACGTGCAGACGCCGGCGACCCACGTGGGGTTTGCCTTCGCGCTGTCACAGATGTAGCGGTTGTCGAAACGGTAGAAGGTGCTCGTTTGGATAGCGCAGACCGCAATGACGCCGTTGGCCTGACTTTCCCGGCGGAGGTGCTCCAGGGAGCCCGTGCCCTTGGCGGGGCGGAAAGGCTTCTCGATGGGGGGGTAGCGCCGCTCGTCGGGGGAGTAGATGTGGGCGTGGGTGTCTACGGTGGGCATGGGGGGCTGGGTGATAGACTAATACATTTTAGACACCAAATCAAAAGGCAAAAGGCAAAAATCAAAAATGGAGGAGCCGCGGGACTTGGGCGACAGGCTGCTGGAGTATGGAGCGAGAATCATACGACTAGTCGAATCCCTGCCGAAGACCTTGGTGGGGAGACGGATTGGAGATCAGTTGCTACGGAGTGGGATGTCCGTGGGGGCCAACTACGAGGAGGCGCAGGCAGCGGAGTCCGGAGGCGACTTCGTACACAAGCTGCAAGTCGCCCTCAAAGAACTGCGGGAGTCCAACTACTGGCTGCGCCTCCTGGCGACCGCCAAGATCCTCCCCGCCGAGCGCCTCTTCCAGATCATCGACGAGTCGTCACAGTTAATCGCCATGCTCTCCAAGGCAGTGGCAAAGTCGAAAGGGAAGGGCAAGCCTCCACCTCCCCAACCTGCGAATTTTTGATTTTTAATTTTTGCCTTTTGCCTTTTGATTTGGTTTCTAAAACTGGTTTCTAAAGACTATGCGAATCTCAGCCATCGAAACGTACCTCGTAGGAAACCCTTGGAAGAACTGGCTCTTCGCCCGCGTCCTGACCGACGAAGGCATCCACGGCGTTGGGGAAGGCACGGCCAACGCCTTTGCACGAACCGTGGAGGCGGCGATCCACGAGCTGACGCCGCTGGTGGTGGGCCTGGACCCGTTTCAGGTGGAGCGGATCGTCCAGCGTATGACCCGGGACGTCTACACCGAGGGCGGCCAGATCACCATGGCGGCGGTGGCGGCGGTGGAAATCGCCTGCTGGGACATCGTGGGCAAGGTCGTGGGGCAGCCCATCTACAACCTCTGGGGCGGCCGGTGCCATGAGAAGCTGCGCGCCTATGCCAACGGCTGGTATCGGGGCCCGCGGACGCCGGAGAGCTTTCACGAGAAGGCCAAGGTCGTGGCCGGGAGGGGGTATACGGCGCTGAAGTTCGATCCCTTCGGGTCGAACTGGCGGACTATGTCGGACGCGGAGACTGACCTCTCGCTGAACATTGTGGCGGCCGTACGCGAGGCGGCGGGCCCGCACGTGGACATCCTCATCGAAGGACATAGCCGGTTCAACGTGGCGACGGCGATTCAGGTAGCCAGGGGACTCGAACGCTACCGCCCGATGTGGTTCGAGGAGCCGGTGCCGCATACCCATATCGCCGCCATGGTGGAGGTAGCGCGGCAGAGTCCGGTACCGATCGCTACCGGGGAGAGCTTCAGCCAGAAGCAGCAGTTTGCCGAATTACTGAAGCACGAGTGCGTCAGCATCTACCAGCCGGAGCCGCTGGCGGTCGGCGGGATCTTCGCCACCCGCAAGATCGCCGACATGGTCGATGCCCACTACGGCGTGGTCGCGCCGCACTCGGCGCAAGGACCGATTTGCTCCGCGGCTTGCGCGCAGTTGAACGCCTCGCTGCCGAACTTCCTGATCCACGAAATCTTCGATGAGTTCAACGTGCCCTGGGAGAAGCAACTGCTCACCCATCCGGTGACGGTGAAGGAGGGCTATATCGAGATATCCGACCGGCCGGGATTGGGGACGGACCTGGTCATCGAGGAGGCGGTGAAGCATCACTACTCCCAGGAGCACTTTCTGCCGTTGTTCCAGTCGGGCTGGGAGCGCCGGCGACAATAGGAACTTAGACACCAAATCAAAATCAAAAGGCAAAAATCAAAAATGGTGGGCAGCGGGGCTTGGGAGAACGGCTACCTGCGAATTTTTGATTTTTGATTTTTGCCTTTTGATTTGGTGTCTAAGGTTTTACACCTCCGTCGCCCCGCTCCCCCGAAGCAGCTTCACCGACCCGTTCACCGTCCGCATCCGGAAACGCGTTCGCCCGTCGCCCAGCCGTCCCTGCATCCGCCGGTTGCCGAATTTGCCGCTTACCGTCAGCGGGAAGTCGGTGTGGATGCTGCCGTTCACCGTGCTGGCCTCCACCTCGCCGCCCGCGTCCGACGGCAGATACAGGGTCACCGATCCGTTGGTCGTCGAGAAATGGTGCTGTCCTTCGCCCGCCACCCTCCGGTATTCCGCCCGGATGCTCCCGTTGACGGTCGAGGCGTCCACCTCCCCGCTCGCTTCCGTCACCCGCACCGACCCGTTCACCGTAGAGGCCTTCACGGTCCCGGCCACCCCCTCCACCTCCACCCTGCCATTCACCGTCTTCACCTCCACACGCGCCTGGGCGGGCAGGTAGATGTGGTACTCGACCATGCCGTGGCCCCCCAGAAACAGTCCCCGCCGTGGATACCGGGTCCGCACCTCCACCCGGTCCCGCTCGGCTGACACTTCGATCTGGATCGCCTCCAGGTACTCTTCGCTGCTGGCGGCCTTCTCGGCCTCGATTCGGACCTCCGGCCGGTCCCAGGGCTCGATTCGAACCTTGCCGTTGACGTTCTCCAACCGAAAGGTCCCGGCCGGCTCGAACGCCACGGTGCGGTCGAAGCGGGCGCGGGAGCTGAGCACCACCTCGTCCCAATCGCAGGCCACCAGGGTCAGCAGACCTAATACCAGTAGAGCGCGCATGGCCTCCTTTACGAGCCCGTTGCGTAAAAAGTTCCCGGTCGGATAAGGGGGTTCTTTTCGATGGCCCCAAAAACCAAGGAAATGCCTTCTGGAACCAAGCGTGCTACCGCGGGACGCGTGGACGATCTGGTGATGATGGCGGGTCTGGGGGCGGCGGGGGTGATATCGTTGGGGGTCGCGCTGGGGGCCGCTTGGCTGAGTCTTCGGGTGATGCTCCGGTCCAGTGCTCCTAGAGCGAGCGGAGGCGCCACGCTTCCGACAGGGCAATCCACACGTTGATCAGTCCGACACCACTCACCGCCCCCCGCAGGTAGCTGCTCGAGAACACCACCGTCCACTGGGGAGCCAGGGAGAAGAAGTAGTTGCGGTCCCACAGATTGGACCAGGGGAAGAGCACCAGCACCAAACCCATCTCCAGGCAAAAGACGATGAACAGGATGGTCTGGATGCGGCGCCAGAGCCGGCCCTGACGGGGGGGAGACGGGTGCAGGACTCCGTCGGGGCTGCTCATTCCGGGAACAGCTCCAGGTTCTCCGGCGGGCGATCGTCGGGGTAGAGGGACCGCTCGGAGACGGGCGCAAAGCTGCGGCGGTGCAGGGGACACGGACCCTCGCGGTCCAGGGCCTCCAGGTGCTCGGGGGTGCAGTAGCCCTTGTGGCCGCCCAGGTGGTAGCCGGGAAAGATGGGATCCCAGAGCTGCATCCAGCGGTCGCGTTCCACCTTGGCCAGGATGGAGGCGGCGGCAATGGACATACAGCGGGCGTCGCCGTGGATCAGGGGCTGCTGGGGTAGGGGGAGATCGATCTTCAGGGCGTCGATCAGGAGATAGTCGGGCGGAGCGGGCAGGTTCTCGACGGCCCGGCGCATGGCCAGGCGGGAGGCCTGGTAGATGTTGATCTGGTCGATGCGGGCGGCGTCCACGGCGGCTACCGAAATCGCCAGCGCGGTTTGGCGGATCTTGAGGGCCAGGCGCTCGCGCTCGTCCGCGTCAAGCTGCTTGCTGTCGTTGAGGCCACGGATGCGGCGGGCGGGGTCCAGAATGACGGCGGCGGCGACCACGGGTCCGAACAGCGACCCGCGGCCGACTTCATCGACGCCAGCCACGCGGCGGTAGCCTTCCCGCCATGCCCGGCGCTCGAACTGGCTCCCGCAACGCAGAGAGTCTCCCCTACTTGACGCGCTCGCGCTCGCGGAGCCGGGCGGCTTTGCCCTTCAGCTCGCGCAGGTAGTAGAGCTTGGAGCGGCGGACGCGGCCGGTGCGGACGCGCTCGATGTGGTCGACCACCTGGGAGTGCAGCGGAAAAATGCGCTCCACTCCTTGGCCGAAGCTGATCTTGCGAACCGTGATGGTCTCGCCCAGTCCGGTGTTCTTGCGGGCGATGAGGGTTCCTTCGAAGGCCTGGAGGCGCTCCTTGTCCCCTTCCCTGATCTTCACGTGGACCCGGATCGTGTCGCCGGGCTGCATCTCGGGTATGTCGGAGCGCTTGTGGCGGTCCAGGACGGTCTGTAGCGATCGGTTAATCATGGGAAACTCCGGTCAATTTTAACTCTTCCAGTATGGCGCGATCCTCACCGGAAAGGGAAGCCTCTTCCAGCAGGTCGGGGCGGTGGCGCAGGGTTTTTTCCAAGGCGGCGCGACGGCGCCAGCGGCGAACCTGCTCATGATTGCCCCCCAGCAACACCTCCGGGGCGCGCCAGCCCTGGAACTCGGCGGGGCGCGTGTACTGCGGGCAATCCAGCAGGCCCCGCGGTCCGAACGACTCCGCCTGGGCGCTGGCCTCGTTGCCCAGCACGCCGGGCTGCAGGCGGGCCACGGTATCCAGGACCAGCAGGGCGGCCAGTTCGCCGCCGCTCAATACAAAGCTGCCGATGGACAGCTCTTCGTCGGCCAGGTGTTCGGTCACGCGCTCGTCCACGCCCTCATAGCGGCCGCAGAGCAGCACGATTTCGCGCTCGCCGCTCAAGCGGCGGGCTACGGCCTGGTCGAACAGGCGTCCCTGGGCCGACAGCAGCACCACGTAGGGGCGCGTGGCGGACTCGGCCCGAAGGCGTTCCAGGGCCAGATAGATGGGCTCGATCTTTAATAGCATCCCTTCGCCGCCGCCAAAGGGCCGGTCATCCACCGAGCGGTGCCGATCGAACGTAAACTCGCGGAGATCCCACAGCCGGATCGAAAGGTGTCCGCTCTCGCGGGCGCGGGCCACCACGCCGTGGTCCAGCGGACCCGTGAAGAAGCCGGGAAAAATGGTGACCAAGTGGAAGACCACGGCTAGGGCAGACTCTCCAATCCTTCCGGCAGCCGGACCCGGATGGTCCGATGGGCCGGATCAATCTCTACACAAATAGAAGCGGCAAACGGAATCAGGATCTCCCGCTCTCCGTTTCGAACTTCCAGCACCGGGACCGCCCCGGTTTCCATCCAACCCTCGACCTGGCCCAGCAGGCGCCCCGAATCGGCGTCCACCACCTGGCAGCCGGCCAGATCGGCGACGTAATAGCTACCCGGAGCCGCCGGAGGCCGCGCCGCCGCCGGGATCTGAACGCTCCAGCCGGCAATCAATTCGGCCTGAGAAAGGTTCTCGATCCCCTCGAACCGGACCAGCAACCGGTCGCCGTGCGGCCGGGTTTCGAGGATGCGAGCCGGCCGGCGCACACCGCCTCCGTCCCACAACTCGACTGCGGCGCCCGGGTCGAACAGGCCAGGGTCGTCCGTCTCGAGCTCGGCGGCCAGCTCCCCACGGGTACCGTGGGTCCGGACCAGCCTGGCTACGGTGAGGAACCGCACTACTCCAGGATTTCCAAGGTGAACCGCTTTTTCAGCTTCATGCCGGCGGCGCCCAGGATCGTTCGAATCGATCGGGCGGTGCGGCCTTGCTTGCCGATCACCTTGCCTAAATCCCCTGGAGCGACGCGCAACTCCAGTACGGTTATCTGTTGCCCTTCAATCGGCCGGACCGAGACTTCGTCCGGACTGTCGACCAGAGCTTTGGCGATCTGCTCGATCAGTTCCTTCATAGATCCGCCTCCACTGCGAGCAGCTTCCTCAGTAATCTCAATTATAGCAAATGCAGGGCGGCCCCCCTGGGCCGCGCCGGGCCCCCCGGCCCGGCCTCTTATCCTTCGTTCTGGCTCCCCTACCCCGCAACCGGCTGCCTCAGCAACCGGGTGACCGTGCCGGAGGGCTGGGCGCCGTGGCCGACCCAGTATTGGTAACGGTCCTGATCGACTTTCAGCTCTATCGGATCGGTGGTGGGATTGTAATGTCCCAGGATCTCCAGAAAGCGGCCGTCGCGGGCCTTTTCCTTTTCGATCACCACCACCCGGTAGCTGGGTTTCTTCTTGGCGCCGGTGCGGGCCAAGCGGATACAAAGCATTCTGCCTCCTAGACTGATTATCTCATCATGAGCGCGGCCAGCTTGCGCTTCATGCTGCCGCCCGAGGTCAGCGACTTCATCATCTTGCGCACCTCGCCGTATTGTTTCAGCAACTGGTTGACTTCCTGGACCGTGGTTCCCGAGCCGCGGGCGATCCGCCGGCGCCGGTTCCCGTTGATAATCTGATGGTTCAGCCGCTCCTTGTTGGTCATGGAGTTGATGATGGCTTCGATATGGGTCAACTCCTTGGGATCCACCTGCGCTCCCTGCAGGGCCTTAAACGGCCCCGCCTGCGGCAGCATCGACATCAGAGACTCCAGCGGACCCAGCTTGCGGAGCTGGCGCAACTGGTCGCGGAAGTCTTCCAGGGTGAAATCGTTATCGAGAATCTTCTGTTGCAGCTCGACCGCCTTCTTCTGGTCGATGGTCTTTTCCACCTTCTCGATGAGCGACAGCATGTCGCCCATGCCCAGGATGCGGTTGGCGATCCGCGAAGGGTGGAAGGGCTCCAGGGCGTCGGGCTTCTCGCCGATGCCGATGAACTTCAGGGGCTGCCCGGTCACGTGGCGGATGGAGAGCGCCGCGCCGCCGCGGGCATCGCCGTCCATCTTGGTCAGGATGATGCCGGTAATCTCCAGGCGCTTGTGGAACTCTTCGGCCGAGCGGACGGCGTCCTGCCCGGTCATGGCGTCGGCGACATAGAGGATCTCGACCGGCTCGAGACCCGAACGGAGCTGCTCCAGCTCCTGCATCAGGGCGTCGTCGATGTGCAGGCGGCCGGCGGTGTCGACCAGGACCACGTCGCGTCCGGCCTGGGAAGCCTCGCGGCGGGCGCCTGCGGCCAGCTCGATCGGGGACTCCCCGTCCCCTCCTTCGTAGACCGGCAGGTGCAGGCTTTTGGCGATAATGCTCAGTTGCTGCCGGGCGGCCGGACGGTAGATGTCCACCGAAACGACCAGCGGGCTGTGCCCGTTCTTGCTCAGCCAGAGGGCTAGTTTGCCGGTGCTGGTGGTCTTGCCCGAGCCCTGCAGCCCGGTGATCAGGTAGATGCTGGGCGGGGTGTTGGAGAACCGCAGCCGCGATTCAAAGTTTCCCAGGACGCGGATCAGCTCGTCGCGGACGATCTGAACCACCTGCTCGGTGGGAGAGAAGGCGTCCAGGACGTCACGGCCTAGCGCCTTGGCTTTGATGCCCTCCAGAAGCTCCCGGACGACCTTGAAGTTGACATCGGCCTCCAGGAGCGCCAGACGGATCTGGCGGAGCGCCTCCTGCATATTGGCTTCGGTGAGCTTGCCTTCGCCGCGGAGGTTCTTGAAAACGCGCTGGAGCTTCTGGGTGAGACTGTCAAACATGCGAAACAGTCATTGTAGCAGAACCGCTGTAGGACAGGCCTCCGGCCCTCCGGCCTGTCCCCGGCAACAGGCCAGCGGCCTGTTCTACGCGGACGCGGTGGCGGTCGCGGACTGACTTGCCAGCAACGTGAGGCGCGCCTCTTCGCGCAGGCGATCCAGGGCGGCGACCAAGCCCGCTGTTTCGATGCGGAGCGGGGCCGGCCAGCCCAGGGCGCAGCACACCCGCAAAACCATAAAGAGCACCCCGAAGCGCCACCCTTGCAGCAGAGTTTGGGTGGCGAAATCGGGATCGAGGCTATGAGGAGCCAGCAGGCGAGCCAGTCCGTAGACGCGCTGGAAGTCGCCCCGTAACTGCTGGAGGTACAGGCTCAGGACGCGCACCCGGTGGCGTCGCAGTTGCTTGACCAGGCCGGGACGGCGAGCCAGGGAAGACACCAGCGCGAAGTCCTCTGCGGCGAACAGGCGGGTCATCGGCCTATAGATCTCCCGGACGCCGCGGCGGGGCGCCAGGATCTCGTCCAGGGGAGCGGGGTGAAGGTCAGACCCGGCGGGGCGTAACAGCCGCCACAGAGTGAGGCCCAGAATGGCGCCCAGCGCCAGCACCACGGCCAGAATTATCCATAGAGTGGTCATTGTTTCAGCACCTTCGCCAGGGTTCGATTGAAGCCCTGCAATTGGAGAGATAAGGACGCTTCCAGGTCCCGATTGCGACCGCCCCACAGCGGCCGCATCGGCCGGGTCTCGGTTTCACCCGCGCGGGAGAGGAAAAGGGTGGCCCCGGCCAGCGCCAGGTAGTAGAAGACCGCGTTGGAGACATTCCGAATGGCTGCGAATTCCGCGCCGAAGTGCCATCGCAGGGTCATCAGAACGGCGCTGGAGAGGAAGTAGCCGCCAAAGCAGGCCCAAAGAATAAGGACATTACGCCGGACGGCGAGGCGGTAATGCGCGATGAACAGCAGCAAGAGCACGGTGATCGCGCTGAGGGCGGTGAACACGCTGCGCTGCTGCAGGGCCAGGTAGCCGAGGAAGGGATAGGGATCGACCCCGGCCCGATAGTCCAGAAGCATCAGGCCGGCGCCGGCCAACGCGATGGCGCCCATGCCCGAAACCAGAACCAGTCTCCCCAGCCGGCGAACTCCCGAAAATTCGTCCAGCGTTACGGAATAAAGTTCCACCAGCAGGAGGAAATTCAAAGCCCATAGGACCGGCTGGGTGGTCACGTAAACCAGTCCATAGCCGTCGCGCCCGAACGGACGGACGCCGCTGGACCACACGTACAGAAGGCTAAGGAACTGCGCGGCGGAGAAAAGCACCGCCGCAAACGTCACCGGGTAGCGAACGACGAGACCACTCCAGACAAACCTCCCCGTTACCGCCGCCGTGCCGGCCAAGCAGCCCAACAATAAAGTATCGCCTCCGGCTGGGAGCGCCATCTTCGCGACGGACCCTCACCCTCCGTCGGAAGATTCTATCACGAATTGTCCTATCCAGCCAGGGAAAATCAGCGGGAGCAGGGCCAGCAGGTGGGCTCCGGCGCCCCGTTGGCAAGCGCCGTCGGGACTGAAAACAGGCCGAATTGCAGCAGAACAGCAAGCAAAAACAAAACTTTCTTTATCATTTTGTTCTCCTAGTCGAAAATGTGGAAAACTTGCACTACTACCCTAGTACGGTTTGAGTAGGCCCCGGGACTTATCGAGACATATTTTTCGTGATTGGAACGGCGTACGCCGGCCGGTCCGGTGGCAGGGTAGTGTGGTAGAATCTGTTCGTGGGCGAGGTCAGGTCGGAGGCGATTGAACCTGGGCCGGAACGGAGCCGGGCCTTGCAGGACCTGTGGAGCCGCACTTTGGCGCAAGTCCCTACCGCCTTCGGGCGCATCGCTTACCTGGCCTCGCTGCGGGACGCCAATACCGGACGGTACCAGCATTTCGGCCTGGCCCAGATTTATAGCCTGGAA
Organism: Terriglobia bacterium; assembly: GCA_041477815.1. Classification (GTDB taxonomy): domain Bacteria; phylum Acidobacteriota; class Terriglobia; order Bryobacterales; family JACQDG01; genus JBGOUV01. The sequence goes on from JBGOUV010000006.1 coordinate 22,415, forward strand.
GAGGCCGCCGGAGCCCTGCTGGCCAGCCACATCGAAGCCTTTGGGGAGTGGCTCAACTATCCGCTGGCCCGGCAGAAAAGCGACGTGGAGGAGTACCTGGGATCGCTCCAGGAAGACCGCACTACCGTGCTGCGAGCCTGGCTGGCGTTGAATCCCTACCGGAACCTGATTCCGACCGACGCCACCGAAGCGCAGCGGGAGTTGTTCGTCACCGACCTGGAGCTTATTTTGGAGCTGCTCCGGGACGAGACTTCCCCTTCCGCGCCGAGTCCAGGCGCATAGCCACAGCGATCACTTGCCCTACCACCTCGATATCCTCGGGATAACGGTACATCTGAGGAGAGCAGGGGGAGGTGGTGTGGGGCTGCAGGATGAGATGATTGCCGCTCAGGGCGCACCAGGAACAGGCGTAGCCCTGGCGAAGATCGAAGAAATAAATGGGACGGTCGTGCTCGCTGGACCAGCCGCCGGACTGGATCTCGCGGCGCGTTTCGTCGATCTGAATGAGGGACCCCGGTTGGAGCAAAGGGTACATCATCCAATCGTCCGTGCCAATGCACGCGTAGCGATGCTCTTTGACCTTGAGGGTGTCGAGCAGGGCGAGGGGCATCTTGCCCCACTCCTGGATCATGCGGCTCAGGTAAGTAGTGCGGCGCAGATCGAGGCCCGGGTCGAGCTTCAAAGGCAACGTAACCGATCCGACGGCGTCGGCGTGGAAGCCCAGGGGATGGGTCCTGGACGGCTGCACCAGGGCGGCATCCTGAGCGATTCGCTCCAGATCCACGCCGTACCAGCGCAGGACTTCGTGGATATCCAGGCGGTAGATGGCGCAGAGCGTATAGAGCCGATAGAGCGTAGGGAGAGTGCCCTTGTTCTCGATGTCGGAGAGCCGGCTGAGCGAGACGATGAACTCCGGGTTGTGGTTGCGCTGCGAAATAGCCGCGCTGGCCTCCTCCACCTCGCGGTACCGGAGACCCAGTTCTTCCCGAACTTGCTTCAATCTGAGGCCGGCGTGCATCCTTTTGGTACGATTACCGGTTGAAAGTGGGGGAAACCGAGATTATATCCGGTGGGGATGCAAGGGGGCAACGGGCAGAGGTCATTTTTGTTCTGTTTTCGGAACAAGCTGGATAGACTTGTTTCACCCTGGCAAACAATAACAGCACCGGAGGTCCCACTATGATATACTTTCTGAGGGAAAGGGGGGCGTAACGGATTCGACGGGATGGAATGGCTTCTGGAAGGCATGCCGGGTTCCGAGCTCCCGTAAAACGATCGGAAAACCACAACTGCCAACAACGATGCGCAGTTTGCATTCGCTGCCTAGTCTCTAGGTAGCCGCTCCGGTTCTGGCGCCCGCGCCAGGGCTAGTGAGTGTCATTTCAGCGGGATAGACCGAGGGCTTCGGTCCGTAGCCGCAGGTCGAGATCAATCGGGCTAGAGCGCGCGCTTTCTTGTCCGTTCTGAGGCGTTCGCCGACCAACCTGAACGGACTACGCATGTAGTCTTCCGGTTGACAACCATTTCGGACGCGGGTTCAACTCCCGCCGCCTCCACCAGCATCTTGTCTATGAAAATTCGTGCCATCGTCCATAAAGCCGAGGAGGGCGGATTCTGGGCCGAAGTTCCCTGCATTCCCGGTTGCGCTACACAGGGCGAGACGATGGAAGAACTTCGCGTCAATCTGCGTGAAGCGATCAAAGCATGTCTGTCGGTTCCAGTGGATGAGCCGTCGGTGCTTAGAGACGATCAGGTGATTGAACTGGCGCTGTGAAGGCGCTTTCCGGCAAGGATTTCGCCCTGCTGTTGGAGTCGCATGGATGGGCACTCCGACGGGTCAATGGCAGTCACCATGTGTACTCCAAGGCCGGCAGCCAAGTCCGCATTTCCGTTCCGATCCACGGGAACCGGTCGCTCAAGATTGGGCTTCAGCGCCACCCGATGAAGCTGGCCGGGCTGCTCAAATAGGGCACGAACTCCAGATCAAGGTCTTGGGGATAGGCCTAGCTTCTTGGCTACACGATATCCCGGGGAGCGGAGGATACCGCTTAGGGAGGCCGTCAGGTCCTCCAGCCGTTGGCGGAGGCTGTTTACCTCCTGTTCGAGGTTCTGGGCCCAGGCGGTTCGGGACTCCAGCTCGGCCTCGGTGGCATGAAGCTGGTCGACACAGGCCTTTAGATCCTGCCGCACCTTTTCTTCCGCTTCGCCCAGCCGCCGGTAATTCGCCTGCAGCTCGCTGCGCTGGGCTTCCAGTTGCACGGCCCAGCGGGTTCTCGCTTCGAATTCCGCCTCCAGGGATTCCAGAACGGCCTTGAGGCGGTCCAATTCCTCCTGGGTTTGACGGTTCCAGGCGACCTTGGCCGCGTTTTCTTTCTCCAGGCCCTGGATGATCGTATGGGCCAGGCGCTTCTCTTGGGCGGCTTCCTCTTCGAGAGCCTGATAGCGCCGGTGGAGCTCGTCCAGGTTTTGCTTGGACTCCTCCAGCCAGAGATTTTTTTGATCCAGCTCCCCTGCGAGCAGCGAGATGTGGTGCTCGCGCTCGCGCAGGACGTTGGCGGATTGGGGCACAAACACAAAAGCCGGACCCCCGTGGAGCGGGCGGGGGGAGCAGACGGCGACGAAGAAGTGCGACCCGTCGGGGTCATCGACGAGGTGCTCGATGGCGGTTTCGACGCCGCTGGGCGCGGCGGGAGCGAAGACGACGCTATCGGTGTGGTTCTCCAGAAAGATGCGGACGTGGGGGAAATGTTGCTCGAGGGCGGAGCGGAACTCGGCGTGATCGAACTCGTGGACGTGGAAGGGGTTCGGAGTGGGGCGCTGCTCGGTGTAGTAGAGGCGATTGGGGGTGGAAACGACCAGGGCTCCCCAGGCGGCCAGCACGCGCCGGGATTCCGAGAGCAGGCGGTCCCATTCCTGGAGGTGCTCGATGACCTCGAAGGCGATGATCAGGTCGAAGGAGCCGTCCTGGAAGGGAAGGGTCCGGCAGTCGCCCTGGAGAAATTCCAGGTTGGGAAGGCTATAGCGGTCGCGGGCCATGGCCACCGCGTCCGGGGCGAGTTCCAGACCGATCACGCGGCGGGCTGGGGTGGCCAGACGGGCCGATCCGTAACCGACGCCGCAGCCGGCGTCCAGCACCCGCTTGCCGCGGCAGAGACGGGCGGCGAAGGCGTAACGGGCCAGATGTTCGTTGAGGAGATCGACGTCCACCTCGCCGGGGATCACCCGTTCGCCGGTGAAAGGGGTCACAGTTTCCTGCCCAGGATGGCGTAGTCCAGCCCGCTGAAGAAGCGCCGGCGAAGCGGCTCGGGGAGTGTCTCCAACTCGGGAAAACTCTCGACGGCCGGCGCCCGCTGGTGGACTTCGATGCCGCCGAGACCGCTCTCTTCGAAATAGAAGTGAAGAAGAGCCGAGGGGACGGGGCGGGTATGGGTGGGGTCGAGGTAGAAATGGGTGGCGAAGATGGCCAGACACTCGGGGTTGGGGGTCTCGAAGAGCAGCAGGCCGCCGGTCTGGAGCTTGCGGGCGGCGAGGGCGACCAGCTCGGGAACCCGGTCCGGCGGGAGGTGCTCGACCACCTGGGCGCAGAAGATGCCGTCCAGGGTGGCGTCGGGGTGGTCGGCCAGCCAGGTGAAGAGGTCGGCCTGGTCGCCCGGGAGACCCTTCTCGTGGCAGAGGTGGACCGAGTCGGGGTCGGAGTCTACGCCCCGGGCCGGGATCTTGTGCCGGCGCATCAGGTCCAGGAATTCGCCTCGGCCACAGCCCAGGTCGGCTACGTTCCGCCGGCCTTGGAGCTGGGGGAGGTAGAACTGGAGGCCGGCGGCGACGTAGTCGGAGGAGCCTCGGAAACGCTCGGCGAAGCGGCTGTAATCGAAAGGCGGGTGATGGGTGTTGGGTGTTGGATGTTGGGGGGAGGGGGTCGGGGGTTGGGGGTCGGGGGTCGGAGAAGGCGTTGCCCGTTGGCGGATCAGGCGGAGCTCGGTGTGGATGAGGCGCTCGTACTCCTGGCGGACCTTGGCCAGGTCGTCCCACAGTTTCTGCTGGATCTGGAGGGTGGAGCGATCGAGAGCGCCCAGGTAGTCGGCGTGCTGGGCTTGGATTTTTTCGCGAAGGCCGGCGTCGAGGACGTCGACGCGCTGCTGGAAGGCGGCTTGCAACTCGGCCACGGTACGGAGCATCTGAACCTCGCTCCGGCTCCACTTCTCTTCCCAGCCGGCACGCCAGTGGAGCCAGCCGCTGCGCCATTCATCGAAGGTCCGGAGGGCTGCGGTGTGCTCGTGGAGGGAGCGGGCGAGGACCAGCATCTGGCGGTTCTGCTCATCGAGGGAGGCGACCAGGCGATCCATGTAAGTAATGACGGCGCGGTTGAACTCGACCTGCTCGCGGACGTGCCAGTAGAGGGCGCGGGCCACCAGCTTCTTAACTCCCTGGAGGAGCTTGTTGACCAGGCCGGGAGCGCGGGGATTGACCGTGCCGATAGCCGCTACCTTGCCTTCGGCCGCATCGCGGGCTTGAGCCAGAGGGGTGAGGGAGGGGAGAACGAAGTCGGGGAGCCCTTCCACTTGCTTTTCGTAGCGGGCGCGGACGCGCTGGCGGATCTCCTCCACCACGGCGGCGATTTGCTCGGAGGTCATGCGGAACGTCAATTCTAACAGCCGGGGCCGGCGGCGTGCGCTTGGTACACTGACCGTTATGCGGATACCGGCCGTCCTCCTTGCTTTCGCACTGCTCGCCAACGAGGCGATTTCGCAGCCGGACCCCGGAGGGTTCCAAATGAGCCTGCCCCCCGGTTGGACAGCGAAGAAGTTCCCAGCGGGAGAGGTCCGGGCTTCCGCGCCGAACCCGGCCGAGTGGGTCATGGTCGCTCCGCTCCTGGCCCAGACGGAGCCCTGTGCTGTTTCTCTGCGCAAGAACCTCAGCAGCGGCTGGGTGGCTTTTCCCAACGTCAAAGACCTCAACGTGCGCGTGGTGCGCCCAGGATTGGCGCTGGCCGATTTCTACTTCCAAAACGGCCAAAGCCGCGGCGCCGTCCTGTGCGCCGACACCGGCGCCCGCTCCGGCATGCTCTACTGTCTGGCCGCCCCCGCGGCGCAGTTCGCGACGGAGCGAAATGCTCTGCTCGCCATTCTCCGCAGCTTCCACTACGGCGGTGGGGCGTCCACCGCGGCGCGGGCTTCCAGCAGCGCGAGCCTCCAGTTTGAGCCCTGGCGCGAGGCTAGCGAAAGCGCCTTCCAGTCGGTGAAGCCGGCTGGTTGGCGGGTGGAAGGAGGCGTTGCCCGTATCTCCAACAACGATGTGCGGACGGGGTTCCGCCTGACCAGTCCGGACGCTCGCTCGTCTATTGTCTTGGGAGACGTACGCTTGAATGGCTGCACCGTTCCCGGTCCCAATGGACGGCAGTACATGAACCAGTCCCCGGGGGGGGGCAAAGAGTGGTGTCCTTACCGCACCGGCGAGCAGGTCGCCGAGTTGTACGTGCAGAGGGTGGTAGCCGGCGAATTGGGTGTGCAAGGCTTGCGTATCACCGGGCGCCGGCAGCGGCCCGATTTGACCGCGGCGGCAGACCGGCTGGCCAGTCTCGGCGGGCCCTCGAACTTTCGCAACGCGACGGGCGAAGTGACCTTCGCCGGGACCCGCGGCGGAGTGCCCGTCACCGGATCCTTCATCGGCAATACGCTGATGCTCTATTCGCCGGCGCCAGACCTGATGATAGGAAACTACACGCAAGAGGTCACCGGATACGTCGGCCCGGCGGAAATGGATGCGGCGCTGGCTGGGGCGATCAGCCGCATCAACGGTTCCATACAGTGGAACATGCCCTGGGTGATGGCGAATCGGGCGGCGGGTACTCGCGATACCGAAATGGTGCGGCGTTATCTCGCCTCCCAGGCGCAATTAGGCCAGCAGTTGTACGAAGATCGGACCACCGCCGCCGGCCGCCGGGCCGCCGCCGGCGGCGACGTGTTGTCCGGCCAGGTTCGCTTGAATGATGCCCAGGGAAACCAATACACCGCGCGAGCCGGCAGTAACTACTATTTTCTCGACGAGCAGCAGGCGCGCGTCGCCGGTAACCCGGACAACGCGGTCGTCGGAGCCGATGTGTGGAAAGACGCCGGGGCCGTCGATCTGCGGCCTCTGGAAGTGATCCGCTAGAAACATGGAGCAGGCCGCCTGGCAGTCTGGCCTGCGATTTCTCCTTCAACTAGACTAGAGCCCGTGGCAAAAGTGCTGCACTGCGACTTGTTGGCAAATTTGCCACCGGCAAGTCGTTGATTCTACGGGGTTGAGAATCTGGCAAATTTGCCAGGTCTTATTTCTGTCACAGGCTGTTAGGTAACACGGCGACGGAACGTTTGCCCGTGGCATCCTCACGTGACATCACGATATGTTTTCGCTCCCGAATCAAGTGAAACCCCATTCGCTCGAACGCCCTGATCACCCGGGCCTTTGGAGCATCAACGGGAAACTTCGGCAACGGTCACATCCAGCACGGGGAACTCTGGATCGAGAGCCACCTCTCCATAGGTTTCCAAAGCCGTGCGGATGGCCGACGTCACGTCCGCCAGGGCCTCCTCGTATGTCTCACCTTCTCCGACCACCGCACCCTGAAAACCACTGCCTGGGCTACGTATCCCTCTTCATACTTCTTGATGATGACTTTGAATGGTCGCACCATATCTCATCCCCTTACCAACTCACCGTACAAGTCCGGCCGCCGATCCCGGTAGAACTGCCACGTCCTCCGGACTTCGGCGATCAGGTCCAGGTCCAGATCGGCCGTCAGCACCTCGTCCTTATCCCGCGACGCCTGCGCCACCATCTGGCCCCGCGGATCGCAGAAATAGCTCGATCCGTAGAACTCGCCTATGTTCCAGGGGGCCTCGAAGCCCACGCGGTTGATCGCGCCCACGAAGTAACCGTTGGCCACCGCGTGCGCCGGCTGCTCCAGTTTCCACAGGTGCTCGCTCAAGCCCGCCACCGTGGCCGACGGGTTGAACACGATCTCCGCGCCATTCAACCCCAGGGCCCGCGCGCCCTCCGGAAAGTGCCGGTCGTAGCAGATGTACACCCCCACCCGGGCCACCCCCAGATCGAACACCGGATACCCCAAGTTCCCCGGCCGGAAGTAAAACTTCTCCCAGAACCCCGGCGCCACGTGCGGAATATGGGTCTTGCGATACTTCCCCAGGTACTCCCCGGCAGCCCCAATCACCGCCGCCGTGTTGTAGAACACCCCCTCCTGCTCCTTCTCATAAATGGGCACAATCAGGGCCAGCCGGTGTTTCTTGGCCAGCCCCTGCATCAGCTTCACGGTCGGACCGTCCGGGATCTGCTCGGTGAAGTCGTACCACCGCGTTTCCTGCTCCGCGCAGAAGTACGGCCCGTAGAAGATCTCCTGCAGGCACACGATCCGGCTCCCGGCCTCCGCCGCCTGCCGGATATATTCCACGTGCTTGTCGATCATGTACTGCTTGACCTTCTCCAGGGGCCACTCCACCGCCCCCGCATAACCGGCTTGGATAAGCGAACAACGCACCGAACGAGGCATAGTTCATTGTAGGCGTTTACTGCCGGACACGGCGGCCAGCACCTCCCCCGCATGTCCCTTCACCTTGACCTTCTCCCACACGCCGGCAATCTTCCCCTTCTCATCGATCAGAAACGTGGTCCGCTCCACCCCCATGTACTTCCGCCCGTACATGGACTTCTCCTTCCACACCCCATAGGCCTCGACAATCTTCTTCTCGGCGTCGCTGACCAGCACAAACGGAAGTCCCAACTTCCCCCGAAACTTCTCGTGGGACGCCTCGCCATCCGGACTCACCCAGACCACCACGGCGCCCTTCTGTCCGAACGCCTGGTCGAGATCCCGAAACTCGCAGGCTTCCTGGGTACACCCGGGAGTATCGTCCTTCAGATAGAAGTACAGCACCACTTTGCTCCCCCGGAGCTCCCGTAGCTTGCCGAAATCCGGCGCCTTATCTCCGACCTTCAACATATTCCCAGCCTCCTCAATGGCTCTCGGGCAATCCCCAACGCCGCCAGTCCCATGCCGTCCCGAAACTCCCCCCGCTGGATCATCCGCTCCAGTTCCCTCCACCCGACCTCGTGAACGGTCAGGCTTTCGGTGTCCTCCAGCTCCTGCCTCCCCGGGTGCAGCCCGGTGGCCAGGAATACGTGGCTAATCTCGCTCGACAGACCACAGTACACCACAAAATCCCCCACCTTCCGCACCCGTCCGGCCCGCCAGCCGGTCTCTTCCTCCAGTTCCTTCCGCGCCGCCCGAGCCGGCGTCTGCTTCCCCGTCCCCCCTCCCGGCAACTCGTAGTTCCAGCCGTTTGTGGGGTACCGGTACTGCCGTATTATCACCAACTTCCCCCCCGGCGTCACCGCCACCACCTGTACCGAGGGCGCCGCCACAATGAAGCTGTAGGTGACCTCGCGGCCCGTCCCCCGGAGCTTCAGGTGGTGCTCTTCCACGCTCAGCCAAGGCGTTCGATAGGCCTCTCGCCGGCTCACGCGAAGCATCGGTGGCCTGTTCTCGCGCCGCATCCGCCTCCCTTCCGCCTCCAGTTTCCCTTTTATTTTGTGAGGAAAAGCTATACTATGGTTACTTTAGCCTACTGGAGTTCAAGCCATGTGGGGAAAGAAAGACAGCACTCCGCCGGCGCCGCCGCCTCGACCGGCCGCGCCGCCGGCAAGTTCCGCTCAGGAGGTCACACCTGTGGCATCGTCACCGACTCCGCGAACCATTGAGCCGGACCGTACCCCGTCCCGCTCCGGCCAGGCCCACATCGGCAAGTCCGTCGTGGTGAAAGGCGAGATCTCCGGCAGCGAAGATCTCTACGTTGACGGCGAAGTGCGGGGCTCTATCGAGCTTCGCGACCACGGCCTGACGGTGGGACCCAACGGCAAGGTCGACGCCAACGTCATTGCCCGTGAGATTGTCGTTCACGGCACCCTCAACGGCAACGTCCAGGCCGCCGACAAGATCGAAATCCGCAAGACCGGCTCTATCCTCGGCGACCTCACCACCGCCCGCATCATCATCGAGGACGGCGCTTACTTCAAGGGAAGCATCGATATACTAAAGCCGGGACACAAGGCCGACCCGCACCTGCGGCCCGTCCCGGGGTCCGCCAAGAGCTCCACGCAGCCCACCCTCCAGATGGCTGCTGCCGCCGAGCCGGGCAAGGGTTAGGAAGCTGTTTTGCTGGGCGAGAAGCTACGCAACCTGTTTCGATCTGCCGACCCGCCTCCCACCAACGGAACGGGCCACTATTCCCCCGTGCCTGCTTCCGCCCCGCCGGCCCGCAACTCCCGCTCCCCGGAGGCCGACCGCGCCTCGAACGGCCTAAGGCAGTTCTTCGAAGCCGTCCGCGGCTCACGGCTCCAGATCCTCGACCTGGGCGGCGCCTGTCAGGCCAATGTAAACTTCATCACCTCCCAGGGCCACAAACTCTACAGCGAGGACTTGCTGGTCTGCATGGAGCGCCTGCTGTCTCAGACCCGTGACCCGGCCGCCCGCGCGGCGCTCTGCCACCGCTTCCTTCACGAGACCCTCGATTTCCCCGATCAGCAATTCGACGGCGTCCTGGTCTGGGACACCCTGGAGTTCCTCGATGAGGAGATCCTCGCCGCGGTGGTCAGCCGCTTCCAGACCATCGTCAAGCCCGGTGGCGTGCTGCTGACTTTCTTCCACACCCAGTCCAAAGGCCAGAGCGTCCCCATCTTCCGTTACCAGATCCAGACGCCTGACAGCCTCCGCCTGCATCTCCGTTTCGACAGGCCGCTCCCGCGCGCGTTCAATAACCGCCACCTCGAACGCATCTTCTCCCAATTCCGCTCCGTCAAGTTCTTCCTGGCCAAAGACGGCCTCCGCGAAGTCATCGTCACCCGCTAGGCTAGAATAAAAGGAGTGCGCTCCCTGCTCGCCCTCCTGGTCGCCGCCCCCCTCGTCTCCGGCGCTACCCCCGACCACCGCCAGACCGCCGACAATCACTTCTTCAACCTGGAATACGAGGCGGCCATCCAGGACTACACCAAGCTGATCGAGCAGAACCCCAACGACGCCATGGCCTACAATGGCCTGGCCTCCGCCCAGCTCTACCAGGAACTGTACCGCCTGGGCCTGCTCGAATCGAGCGCCCTGCGCGGCGACAACCAGTTCCTGCGCCAGCAACGTCCCACTCCCGACCCGCAAGCCAAGGTCCGCTTTGAGGAGACCCTGGTCCGCGGCCGCCGGGTCGCTGAAGCGCTCCTCGCCCGCGACCGCCCGAACGCCCTCTACGCCCTGGGCACCAACTATGCTCTCCGCGGCAACTACGAGTTCATGGTGGACAAGTCCTGGTTCTCCGCCCTGCGCAACGGGTCCAAGGCCCGCGACTACTGTGAGCAGCTTCGCAAGCTCAACCCCCACTTCGTCGACGCCTACCTCGTACTGGGTATCCACGAATACGTGCTGGGCAGTCTCCCCCTCCCGGTGAAGGTGCTGGCCGCCCTGGGAGGCATGCGCGGCAGCAAAGAGAAGGGGCAAGTCTGGGTCAGCCGCGTGGCCACGGAAGGCCGCTTGGCCCGTAACGAAGCCCGCATCCTGCTGGCCCTCCTCTACCGCCGCGAAAGACGCCCCCTCGACGCGGCCCGGCTGCTGGAGGGCCTCCTCATCGATTTCCCCCGTAATTACGTGCTGGGCCTCGAGCTCGCCTCCATGTACCTCGACGCCGGCCAAGGGGACCGCGCGCTGGCCACGTTCAAGGACCTCCTCCGCAAGGCCGAGGAGAACTCCCCTGGTTATGACCGCCTCCCCCGCGAAGCGGTCAAGCGCAAGATTGAAAGGCTGCAAAGCGGCTCATGACCAAGGTTCTCATTCGCTTCCAGCTCCAATCGCCGCTCACGGACGCCCACCTGGCCCAGCTCGCCGGCCTGCGCGGCGTCTACGGCCTCCTTCATTGCGAATTCGACCGGGAGGCCTGCACCTGCGCGGTGGAATATGACGCCACGCGGCTGCGTCCGGCGGAAGTCGGAGCGCTCCTGCGTCGTCACGGCATTCCGGTCCTACCCAGCCAGATGCTTTCTATTGGTTGACGTCATCCGACCGACCGCAGGGGGTCACCTGACCAAATACGGACGGTTTCACCGTGGGAGCCCGGCGCGTGGGCTTCAGATCTGGCGTGCATCCTGATGCTTGAGGGGCCTCCATGGGGCGACTCGCAGCTTACTATGAACGGCTATTGACGTGCCCCCTGGTAAGACGAGGTCAACGATTATGAAACGGTTTCTAATTCTAAGCGGCTTGTTGCTGAGCACCACCCTTTTCATTGCCCCGGTGGCGGCCAGAGCTGACGACAGGCGGATTCAAGAGAGGCGGTATTACGATCGCCAGGGCCGCGACTATCACAGCTGGAACGACCAGGAAGATCGCGCTTACCGTGCTTACCTGATGGAGCAGCGCCGGCAGTACGTTCAGTTCTCAAGAGCGAAACGTAACCACCGGACGGAGTACTACAGGTGGCGCCATAGTCACCCGGATTCCTCGCTTTTCAGGATTGAGATCCGGTAGGCTATCCGGCTTGGCGCGAATGTTAGTTTGCTGCGCCGGCAATCCTGCCGGCGCCGGGGAAGAGCGAGGCGCCCGACACGGAACCGCGCGCGTCAGCAAGCGGTCTCGACCATTGTCGACACCTTCCCTCAAGAGTGCAACTTGTTACAGGCACGCCCATGGTTACGTGCTGTTGATCGCGTCCACCAGCTACGAGCGGCCGCCGCGGTGAATTGCAGTTTCCAAAATCCGGCATTCCGCTTCGACCGTTTCCTCAACAGGCTCTCGGAAGCCGAGGGTGTGGTACCCGCCCAGGACCTCGTGGGTCTTGCCGGCGTCGCCCCCCTATCCCGTGCTCCCCCCGGCGGCTGACCGCCCGGCTCCCCCTGCTACAATGCCTCCGGAAGCCAGTCTTGGCCGGTGCTGGGCCCGGACTTCAAATCCGGCGTTTGTCGCTCCGCGGCAAAGGTGGGTTCGACTCCCACTGGCTTCCGCCAAATAGTCGGCTCGCTGGCGGTTCCGCAGGAGTCCTGGCTTGGCCGGGACGCTCCCCCTACATGGCTCCGGAACAGTTACAGAGGACGTGCGGGTTTCCGGTCCGCGATGATGGCTGAGTATAGGCGGGCCCGGGGGACAAGTCCAGTAGACTAAGAGTCCGGACCTCCATTAGAAGAGAAAAAAAGAGAGCTTGAACTTTCTTGAAAAGTAGTTTAAGATGGTAATCGCGTGACACAATTTATCCAATTCGGGAGCGAAGTCAAGGGTACGCAGAGGCGCATGAATCAGGATGCGCGCGCGGTGACCTAACCGTCTTGGAATAACATACCGGTTTCAAGAAGGGGCGGCCACTAAAAATGGCCGCCCCTTTTTTGTTTTTACCGGGAATTTGAGTCATCTTGTCTGACTTGTTTTCGGTCGGAAACGAGACAGGAGAGGTGTATCTCCGAGCAGATCTTTGACAATTGCATAAGCATTTGGCGGGCGTGGTATATAGGGTGTGCCCTGGGCTTCCAACCCGGAGAAGAGATTTCGATTATCTCCGCCCGCTCCAAAGTCTCCGCGGGGGTGTGGCCTATTGGTGGGACATCGGATCGCCGGTCCGGCACGCCGCCATCACGAGCCCTGTAAGCATACAAGGCGATGCGCCGGACCCGTAATCCGGATAAGCCAGTTCGAATCTGGCACGGGGCTCCACTCCAGTTTCGATGCGGGCAAGTGAACCGGTGTCATGCTGGCCTCATAAGCCATGCGAGTGGCGTTCAACTCGCCAGCCCGCAACCAATTTAAACGGGGGAGTCGTTCAACGGCAGGATCGCCGGCCCGCAACCGGCGGATGAGGGTTCAACTCCCTCCTCTTCCACCAAATTCGCCAGGAAGGCCGTTGCGTTCGACTCGTGCTCCTGGCGCCAAGTGTGATCGTGGCCGAGTGGCCTAGGCGTGCGTCACCACCATCCGGGCGGGCGTAGTTCAAGTGGACAGAGCGCCGGTGTCCTAAACCGGGAATTCGGGTTCGATTCCCGACGCCCGCTCCAGCACGGTCCATCGTCCAACGGGATAGGGCACAGGTTTCCGAAGCCTGAGATTCCGGTTCGAGTCCGGATGGGCCGACCAAGTTTTTTCCGGGGTAGCCAAGCTGGAAAGGCGCCGCACTGTTCCTGCGGCCACGCGCAGGTTCGAATCCTGCCCCCGGAGCCATGCGGGGTTAACTCAGACCGGTAGAGTGCCGCTCCTACAAAGCGGAAGCCCCTGGTTCGACCCCAGGACCCCGCACCAGGTTTTGTCGCTCCCGTAGCCCAGTGGCAGAGCAGCCGACCGATAATCGGCCGACGAAAGTTCGATTCTTTCCGGGAGCACCACGCACCCGTGGTCTAGCGGAGCGGGCCTCGGCCTTCTAAGCCGAAGACGCTGGTTCGAATCCAGCCGGGTGTTCCAGGCTTCGTTGGGAGGTTGGCTAACGGTAAGCCGCCAGTTTCTGAAACTGGCTTTCGTGGTTCGATTCCACGCCTCCCAGCCATTCTTCGCGTCCGAAGCTCCTGAGGATGAGCCTGCCGGACGCACCAGGAGTTTGCCGTGAGGACGTTGGCAAGCGGTCAAGCCGCCAGACTTTCAATCTGGAAATCGCGGGTTCGAATCCCGTCGTCCTTACCAGAGTCCCGTTCGTCCAACGGATCAGGACACGAGTCTACGAAACTCGAAATTCCGGTTCGAATCCGGAGCGGGATACCAAGTTCGGGCGCGTCTTCCAGCGGCCAGGAGGGGGCACTGTCTATGCCTCGACGGGGGTTCGACTCCCCTAGCGCCCGCCAGAATAAGTCGGGGTGCTCCTGGGAGAGCAGCCGGCCTCCAAAACCGGCGCACAGTGTTCGAATCACTGCCCCGGCGCCAAATAGAGGGCCAGGCGGACGGAGCCGCACCGCTAACGCGGTAGACGGCACTGGACCGGCGCCAGGTCCACGGCGCTGACCTACGACCACTTCCGCCACCCACAAGAGTACCGTGGTGCAGATTTGCACCACTATCGACTCAACAGAATCAATAACTTGCTGAGTCGCGAGCGGAAGGGGTCGGCTTTCGCCGCAGGCCCGCTATCTAACCGCCACCACCTGCACCTGTTCCAGTTGCTGCTGGGTCACCTGGACCGTGGTGCGGGCGGGCGGGTTGTTGGGGAAGTACTGCTTGAAGATCGCGTTCATGGCGTCCATCTGGCGGATGTCCTTTAGATAGACATGGGCGTCCACGACGTGTTCCAGGTTCATTCCCGCCAGCTTCAGGATGCCCCGGATGCTCTCCAGCGAATCCCGCATCTGCGCCTCCACCGTGGCGCCGGAACCCGACTTCCCGGAGGTGTAGAGCGTATCGCGGTCCAGCACGCCGCCGTTGGAAGAGGTGGGGCTGGGGCCCGCGGAGTCCGGGACCACCCGGCCTTTGTTCGCGCGATCGCGGGTGGCGATCATGGCGATCTCCACGCTGATCGTCGCGGGAAGCTTCGAAACGCAAAAACTGGCGCGGCTGGGCGCGGTACCCAGCCGGAAGGAGTCCTTGTAGACGGAGTTGAGCTTGCCGTACGTGCCGCCTTTGTAGCCGTCGGGATCGAGGAAGTAAACGTTCGTAAAGACGGCGTCCTGGTGCTTCAGGCCGGCGGCGGCGAGGACCTGGCCGATGTTTTCCATGGTCTGCTTCGTCTGCCCTTCGATGGTGGCATCGAGCTCGTCGGTTTTCGGTTTGCGGCCACCGCTGCCGGAGAGGTACAGGGTGTCGCCCGCCCAGACACCGGCCCGGTAGGGACCCCGGGCCGCCGGAATCGCTCCCGCGGGCGGGACGACCAGGGAAATCTTCGACTTGTCGGCGTAAGCGATGCAGGAGACTTCGAGGTTCGCTCCGCCGGGCAGCGCGGGGAACTCGAGCGTGGTGCGAGCAGGGTAATGATCGGGACCGAAGTAGCTGCCGTAGACCTCGTTCATCGCCCCGTACTGACCCATGTCGGCAAGCTGGACGTGACACGACACGACGTTTCCGTAGTCCATGCCGGCCGCGCGGAGCACGTGACCCACGTTGGCCATCGCCATACGCGTCTGCTCGACGATGCCTTGGGGTTGCGCGCCGGTTTGCGGATGCTTGTCGACCTGTCCCGCGATGTAGAGCGTCTCCCCGACCAGCACGCCGGGGCTGTACGGTTTGCCCGCCTGGAACGCCTCCGGATAGAGGAACTTGCGCTGGACCTTGTACGGGCCGTCCCCGGAGAGCGCGCCCGCGGCCGTCAAAGCTGCAACGATGAGCAAAGCATGGCGGAATCTCACGGGACTAGGTTATCAGATCGTCTTCGACCGGCGGGCGTGCTATAGTGATCGGCAGCAGGAGGCTTCCCGTCATGAAATCGAACAAGTCAGAATCGTCCGCTCTGAACCGCCGTGAGATGTTCCTGGCCGGCGCCGTCGCCGGCGTTGCCAATCTGTTAGGCCCGCGGGTCGCGAGCGCCGCCGCCGCCCGCCTCCCTGCCCGCGCCGGCGGGCCGGAAGTGTACTCGATGTTCGGCGTTAAGCCGTTCATCAACTGCACCTCTACTTACACCATCAACGGTGGTTCGGCAATGCTGCCCGAAGTGATTGAGGCCATGAGCAACGCCGGGTATTACCCCGTCAACCTCGACGAGCTGATGGAGGGCGCCGGAAAGCGGATCGCCGAACTGCTGCACGTGGAGGCCGCCATGGTCAGCTCGGGCGCCGCCGGCTCCATGACCTGCGCCACGCTCGCTTGCGTCGCCGGGGGCGATCCCGAAAAGATGCAGCAGCTTCCCGACACGACCGGCATCAAGGGCGAGGTCATCGTCCCGCGCTGGTCGCGCAGCATCTACGATCACGCCGTACGCACCACGGGCGTCAAGATGATCGAGGTCCAGACGCTCGAGGACCTGGAAGGAGCCTTCAGCCCGCGGACGGCGATGGCCACCGGGCAGATCAACCTGGCCGGTGAAGGCAACCCGTTCACGCTGGAGCAGTACGTCGCCGCCGCTCATAAGCGCGGCGTGCCCGTGGTGATGGACTGCGCCGACCGTCTGCCGTTGGTGCCGAATCCGTATCTTTCCCGCGGCGTCGACCTGGCCGCCTACTCCGGCGGCAAGATCGTCCGGGGGCCCCAGACCGCCGGCATGTTGCTGGGCCGCAAGGATCTCATCGCCGCCGCGTTCATGAACAGCGCCCCGCACCACGCCTTTGCGCGCGCTCTCAAGGTCAGCAAGGAAGAGGTGGCGGGCATGGTGAAGGCCGTCGAGCTGCTGCGCACCGGCAAGCGCGACCGTGACGCCGAGGACGCCGAATGGCGCACCTGGTTCCGCCACATCACCGACACGGTAGCGAAGGTCCCCGGCGTTTCGGGCGCCATCATCGAGGCGAAAGACAAGCAGTACTATCCGACGATGAAGGTCGTTTGGGATCCGAAGAAGATCGGCATCACGGCCGGCGAGGTCGGCAAAATGCTGCTGGAAGGCGAGCCGCGCATCATGACCCACGCCGGCCTCAGTGAAGGCGATCAGGCCAGCGAGATGCTGCTGCGTCCGGCGGCGATGTGGCCCGGAGAGTACAAGCTGGTGGCCGACCGGCTGTACGAGATCCTCAGCAAGGCGCCGGGACCACGCGCGAAACCGCAGTACGCCGCGCCGGCGGGCGACGTCGGGGGATTGTGGGAGGCCGAGTTGCGGTTCAGCGTGGGCTCGGCGCGCCACACCTTCTATCTCGATCCCAAAGGCAACAACATCAGCGGCCAGTACACCGGCCGTCTGGTGAAGGGTCCGCTGCGGGGCCATATCGACGGCAGCCAAGTCGAGTTCAGCGGCGGCGGCCGGATCGAGGGAGCGTCCCTGCGCTACACCTACAAGGGGACCTTCGACGGCAAACAGATGTCGGGCACGGTGGAGCTCGGCGAGTACGGGACGGCGCGCTTCTCGGCTACGCGGAGAGCGTAAAGGCCGGAGTGAAACTCCGTCAGGTAAACATCTCCTCAATGGTGGCCAGGGGCAGGAAAAGTCGATGGGGGACTTTCGGCAGTTCCACGAACCCGTACTTCCTATAGAAAGCTATGGCCGCAGCGTCTTTCGCGTCCACGATGACGGCGGCCGACGCAATCTGCCTGCTTCCTGCCAAGCACCGCTGGAGCGCATCCATCAGCAATAGTTCACCCAGTCCTCGCCCGCGAAATGTGGCGCTAACAGCCAGGCGTCCGATCAGAGTCGCCGGCACTACCGGGTACTCGGGAAGCTTTCTGGCGATCTCTGGTGGGATGGCGTCAAGCCGAACGGAACACTGGGAGAGCGTGTAAGTGCGCCGAGTGCGCCCGCCGGATCTCCTGGCGCTTACACTAACAGCATGGCCTCCTTCTCCCAGCTCTTCCACACCGGCCGGGAGATTTCTCCCCCGGCGTCCCTGGCCGCCTCGGCGCGCCTCCGCGACTACGCCTCCGAATACGCCTTCTCTATTGCCGATCCCGACGCCTTCTGGGCCGCCATCGCCCGCGAGCTGGAGTGGTTCCACCCCTGGGACCAGGTCTTCGAATGGACCTACCCCACCTTCCGCTGGTTCCTGGGCGCCCGCTGTAACATCACCCACAACTGCCTCGACCGCCACGTCCAGGCGGGGCGCGGCGACCATCTCGCCTACCTGTGGACCAACGAGGACGGCGCCGACGAGCGCATCACCTACGCCCAGCTTCTCGACCTCGTGTCCCGCCTGGCCAACGGCCTCCGCTCTCTGGGAGTCTCCCGAGGCGACCGCGTCATCGTCTACCTGCCTGCCTGCATCGAAGGCGTCGCGGCCATGCTCGCCTGCGCCCGCATCGGGGCGGTCCATTCCGTCGTCTACGCGGGTTTCTCGGCCCCCGCCCTCCGCTCCCGCATCGACGACGCCGGGGCCGCGGTGATCCTCACCGCCGACTTCTCTCACCGCCGCGGCCGCCCCGTGGCGCTCAAATCCATCGTCGACGACGCCGTGCGCGACCTCGCCTCCCTCCGCCACATCGTCGTCCTGCGGCGGCAGGACACCCCCTTCGCCGCACCCCGCGAACTCGACTTCCACGACCTGGTCCGAAGCCAGTCCCCCGACTGCCCCGCCGAGCCCATGGACTCCGAAGACCCCCTCTACATCCTCTACACCTCCGGCACCACCGGCAAGCCCAAAGGAGTCGTCCACGTCCACGGCGGCTACATGGTCGGTACCTACTATCACATGACCCGGTTCTGGGATATCCGGCCCGACGACGTCTTCTTCTGCACCTCCGACCTCGGCTGGGCCGTGGGCCATTCCTATATCACCTACGCCCCCCTCCTCGCCGGAACCACCACCCTGTTCCGCGAGGGCGCCATCGATTACCCGCACCCCGCCATCGCCTGGGAGCTCGTCGAGCGCCACCGCGCTACGGTGGTCTTCACGGCCCCCACCGCCGTGCGGATGTTCATGCGCTACGGCGACGCCCTGCCCGCCCGCTACGACCTCCGCAGCCTCCGTTTCTTCACCTGCGCCGGCGAACCCCTCAACCCCGAGGCCTGGGACTGGGCCTACCGCGTCCTGTGCGGCTCGGGCCAATGGGGCTTCGTCGCCGACAACTGGTGGCAAACCGAAACCGGCGGACCCTGCCTGGGCACGCTCCCCGTCCTCCCCGCCCGTCTCGGCAAAATCGGCAAAGCTCTGCCCGGCGTCGTGGCCGAAGTGGTGGACCGCCAGGGCCACCCCCTACCCCCCAACCAGGGCGGACTCCTGGTGCTACGCCGCCCCTTCCCCCACCTGTTCCGCACCGTCTGGGGCGACCCCGCCCGCTACGCCCACGACTGGAGCCTCATTCCCAATGCCTACACCACCGGCGACGTAGCCTTCTGTGATGAGGACGGCTACTTCACCGTCGCCGGCCGCGCCGACGATGTACTCAACGTAGCCGGCCACCGCATCGGCACCGCCGAAGTGGAAAGCGCCCTGATCAGCCACCCCGCCGTAGCCGAAGCCGCCGTCATCGGCCGTCCCGACCCGATCAAAGGCGAGAACATCAAGGCCTTCGTGATCCTGCGCGTGGGTCACGAAGCCTCGCCCGGCCTGGCCCAGATCCTACGGGACCACGTCCGCCAAGTCCTCTCCCCGCTCGCGGTTCCCTCAGAAATCGCCTTCCCTGAGAAACTTCCCAAGACGCGGAGCGGCAAAATCATGCGCCGCCTCCTCAAGGCTCAGGAAACCGGCGCCCCGACAGGCGATACGTCAACTTTGGAAGACTAGCGCCTCGTTGCGAAAATTAGCGCACCGCCGGAAGCCGGCCGGGGGGCCGGCCGCCGGCCTAGCGGGCCGTCCCACAAGGCCGCCGGCCCGTTGGACGGGCGCGGGTCGGAAAGGCCCTGCGACCGAGGGTGGAGCGGTTGAGACCTCCTCTTCCCTGAAATTCTGGCTAGCGGGAGGTCAGGTGCAAAGTGTTATGCTGTACCCGCCATGGCCTACCAAACCCTGCGGTTCGAGCAGGACGCCTCCATCGTGCAGCTCACCATCAACCGTCCTGAGAAGTACAACGCCCTGAATCGGCAGACCATCTCCGATCTGGAAGACGCGTTCGAGGAAATCGAGGGCGATTCGCAAGTGCGGGCCGTTATCCTGACCGGCGCGGGCGAAAAAGCCTTCGTCGCCGGCGCCGACATCAACGAACTGGCCGAGTTGCAGCCGCTCGAGGCTCGGGCCCACGCCCAGCGGGGCCAGCGGCTCTATAGCCGCATCGAAAACCTCGCCAAGCCGGTCATCGCCGCCCTCAACGGCTTCGCCCTGGGCGGCGGCCTGGAGCTGGCTATGTCCTGCACCCTGCGAATCGCCTCCGACAACGCCAAACTGGGACAGCCTGAGATCAAGCTGGGCATTATCCCCGGCTATGGCGGAACCCAGCGCTTGCCCCGCCTGGTGGGCAAAGGTGTGGCCCTGTCTCTGCTTCTCACCGGCGATCCGGTCACCGCGGCCGAGGCCTTCCGGATCGGCTTGGTCCAGCAGGTCGTCCCTCCCGGCGACCTCCTGGCGACGGCCCGGCAGTGGGCCAGGCGAATCTTGGCTAATGCGCCCCTCGCCGTCAGCCTCTGCCTCGATACGGTCAACCGCGGCCTCGAAATGCCGCTTCCCGAGGCCCTGGCCTACGAGGCTTCCCAGTTCGCCCTGACCTGCTCCACCGAGGACATGCGCGAAGGCACCCGCGCCTTCGTCGAAAAACGCCCAGCCGCATTCCGGGGCCGCTGAGCGACAATAGAGGTATGGACGAACCAGTACGTTCCTGGGAGGGCAAGCTCTCCGCCGCAGGTTTCCGCTTCGCCATCGTGGTCAGCCGTTTCAACAGCTTTATCACCGAGCGGTTGCTCGGCGGGGCCCTCGACGGCCTGGTGCGCACCGGCGGCGCCCGGGAAGCGATCGAAGTCGCCCAGGTGCCCGGCTCCCGCGAGATCCCGCTGGTCGCCCGCGAGCTGGCCCGCAGCGGCCGGTTCGATGCGGTGATCTGTCTGGGCTGCGTGATCCGGGGTGAAACCACTCACTATGACTATGTCGCGGAAGAAGTCTCGAAAGGCGTCTCCCAGGTCGCCATGGAAACGGGCGTTCCCGCCATCTTCGGCGTCCTCACCTGCAACACCCTCGAACAGGCGATTGACCGGGCCGGGGCGAAAGGCGGGAACGCGGGATTCCAAGCGGCCCTGAACGCCATCGAGATGGCGCACTTGATGAAACAACTCCGGGAACGCCCGTAAGTATGCCGTCCCGCCACGAGTCCCGCGAGCGAGCTCTCCAGATGCTCTTCTTGTGGGACCAGAGCCGCGACGCCCCCGAGCACGTCGTCGCCCGCTACTGGGGCGGACTGTGGACCGAGGATCTCCCGCCCCACCGCGGCCCCCTCCCCGACGAGTTCGCCAACCAGCTTTTCCACGGCGCCGTCGGACGCGCCGCCGAAGCCGACCAGCGCATCGTCGCCCACGCCGAACACTGGCGCCTGGAACGCATGTCCGGCGTCGACCGCAACATTCTCCGCCTGGCCGTCTACGAGCTCCTGGAGGCCCAAACGCCGCCGCCTGTGATCATCAACGAAGCCCTCGATATCGCCCGCCGCTTTTCCGGCGAAGAGGCCGTACACTTCATCAACGGCGTCCTGGACGCCATCCACAAGGAACTCCATGACTCAACCACAGCCCGTCAAGGTTAATATTCTCCGCCGCCCCGAATTTCGCGAGAGCTACGCCAACAGCGTCCAGATGCGCGTCAACCTCTGGGATTTCTACCTGGAGTTCGGCACGGTCAGCCAGAGTGACCCCGAGGTGGTCAACATCGAGACCTTCCAGGGCATCTACCTCAGTCCCCAGCAAGCCAAGGCGCTGCTGAACGTCCTGCAGCAGAACGTTTCCCAGTACGAGGCCACGTTTGGCGAAATCAAGCTCGATCCCCGGGCTGCCTCCGGCGTTGTGCAGTAGCGTCTTCGCCGCCGCCCTGGCCTGGCTGCTCCTGACCCACTGGTCGTTCCTGCGACTGCCCTACCATTGGGATGAGCTGGGCTACTACGTCCCTGCCGCCCACGATCTGCTCACCACCGGCGCGCTGGTCCCCTATTCCACGCCTCCCAACGTCCACCCGCCGCTGGTGATGGCGTACCTCGCGGCCGCGTGGAAGCTCTTTGGCTTCTCGCCGCCAGTGACGCGCCTGGCCATGCTGCTGGTCGCCGCCGCCACCCTTGCGGCGACGTTCCTGCTAGCCCGGCGTTTGTCCGATTACCGCACCGCCCTGCTGGCCACCGCCC
>JBGOUV010000225.1:0-11423 GCA_041477815.1 Terriglobia bacterium
GCCTACCAGGAGATCGGCTACAAACTCGTCGCCGTGACGGACATCTTTCCCGAGGTCGGTAAGCGTTTCGCCGGCAAGTGGGGCTGCGAGTTTATCGCCGACTACCGCGACCTCTGCCGTCACCCGGACATCGACTATATCGACGTCTGCACCTACCCGAATTTCCGGATGCAGCCGGTGGAGGAGTGCGCCAAGCATGGCAAGCACATCCTGGTCCAGAAGCCCATGTCCACCAACCTGGAGACCGCCCGGCGGATGATCGAGGTCGCCCGGCAGGCCGGCATCGTACTGGGCGTGGTGAGCCAGCACCGTTTCGACGAGGGCTCCCAGTTCCTGTACCACGCCATCCGCGGCGGCCGCCTGGGCCGCCTGCTGCAGGCCGACGCCTACGTGAAGTGGCACCGGCCGCAGTCTTACTACGATAAGCCCGGCAAAGGCGGCTGGGAGCTCGAAGGCGGGGGCGCGCTCATCAACCAGGCTATCCACTCGATCGACGTGGTCCGCTGGATCGCCGGGCCGGTCGCCGAAATCTATGGCCAGTGGCAGCTCGGCGTGGCCCACAAGATGGAGTCCGAGGACGTGGCCAACGCCATCATCCGGTACGCCAGCGGGGCCACCGGGGTCATCCAGGGCTCGACCGCCTTCTATCCCGGCTACCCCGAGCGGGTCGAGTTCCACGGCGCCAAGGGTTCGGCCATCATGGAAGGCGACCGCCTCACCCACTGGGACGTCGAAAACGACCCCGGCCCGGCCCCCCCCCTGGCCCGCAACATCGCCAGCGGCGCCGCCGACCCCATGGCCATCTCGATCGAGCCGATCAAGGCCCAGTTCCGCGACTTCGGCGAGGCCTGTAAAAACCGCCGACCGCCGCTGGTCTCGGGGGAGGAAGGCTATGCCGCCCTGGAAATCATTGTCGGCATCTACAACTCGGCTCGCCGGGGGGAAAAGATAATTCTAGCCCCTGCAAAGTAGACCGGATTGCGCTACAATCCCCAATCTTAGGAGCAACCCATGAAGAAGCTATTGTTTTCGCTCTGCGCCCTCTCCCTACTCTGCGCCGGACTCCCCGCCCAGACCAAGAAGATCCTCGCCTCCGCCGACGCCATCAAACAGCTCGGTAACCCCCACCCCCAAGCCCGGCTGGTCGCCGTGACCAAGGCCAACATGATGCAGGAGCTCGCCGATGCCGACGCCTTCATCGGCACCATCACGCCTGAGATGGTGCGGGCCGGCAAGAATCTGAAGTGGGTCCAGGTGATGAGCGCCGGGGTGGAGAACGTCCTGTTCAAGTCCGGCGGCAACGATCTGCGCGACTCGAACATCGTCCTCACCAACAACCAGATCGTGCAGGGCCCGGAGATCGCCGACCACGCCATGGCCATGCTCCTGTACCTCACCCGCTCGCTCAACGTTTACAATGCCGGCAAGGCGAAGGAAGAGATGCCGCGCGGGCGGTTTCCGGGCATCGAGCTGATGGGCCGCAACGCCGTGGTCATCGGCTGCGGCGGCATCGGCACGCAGATTTCCCTGCGCGCCTGGGCGCACGGCATGAACGTCACCTGCGTCGACCCCGAGGACATCCCCTACAACCCCTTCATGAAGCGCGTGGTCAAGCCCGACCAGCTCGACGCGGTCCTCCCCGACGCCGACGTGGTCTTCATCTCCGCCCCCCACACCCCCATGAGCAACAAGATGGTGGGTCCCAGCCAGTTCGAGAAGATGAAGAAAGGCGCCTACTTCATCGCCGTCAGCCGGGGCGGGATTTATGACCTCAACGCCCTGGTCAAGGCCTTGGACGAAAAGCGCCTGACCGGCGCTGGTGTCGACGTCACCGATCCCGAGCCTCTCCCCAAAGGCCACCCCCTGTGGAAGTTCGACAACGTGGTCATCACCCCGCACATCGCCGGCCGCTCCGACAAGGACAACGCCCGCATGATCGGCACCATCCAGGACAACATCCGGCGGTTCTGCGAGGGGAAGCCGCTCATCAACGTGGTCGATAAGCAGAAGGGGTACTGAGGGTCCCCACGATAGAATGGGGGGATGCCCTCCCTAGCGCTGCGCCGGGTCGAATTTCACGGCTCGGCGACCGAGTGGGACGAGTTATGCGCCGGCTTCCAGGACTTCACCGCCATGCAGTCCTACGCCTGGGGCGAAGGTCGCCGCGGGGACGGGTGGGCCGTCGCCCGCGACCAGTGGCTGGCGCCCGACGGGACGCTGGTTGCCGCCGCCACCGTTTTGAGCCGCCGGCGCTATGCGATCCGGCTGTCCTACATCAGCCGCGGCCCGCTGGTCCGGCGGGAAGGCGTTCCCCAGCCCGAAATCGAGGCCTGCTGGAAGGCGTGCGTAGCCCAATATCGCGCCGCCCTCGGCTGGGGCGCTGTACTGCTTTGTTATATCTACCAGACCCTGGCCGACATCACCCCTCCGGCCATTCGCGACGCCGGCCTTTATCCCCTCTTCCCCGACACCGGCGAGTACGCCTTCTCGGCCCTGGTGCGCCTCTCCTCGCGCGACCAGTTGCTCCAGGGTGCGACCTCCAAGTGGCGCCAGATTTATCGACACTCGGAAGAGTTGGTCCCCGAGGTGAAATGTTCCACCGACCCTGCAGCCGGGGAACGGGCCCGGGAGCTGCTCGCCAGGCTGGAGGCTCAGAAGAGCTTCTCCAACAGCATGAGCGACGCTCTCCGCCGTGAACTGCTGGCTTCCGGCGCTCCTCTGTTCTACCTGGAAGACTCCCACGGTCGGATGACGGCTGTGCTTATGGTCGCCACGGCCGGTGGCTGCGCCGCCCGCGTGCTCAGCGCCGTGGAGCCGGAACAGGGCCGTGTGCACCCCGGCACCGGCCGGGTGCTGGAGGTGGCGTTTTCCCGCTGGGCCTTCGACCAGGGCCTCCGGGTCTACGACCTGGAGTGCCTCAACCCTTACAACACGGGCGTGTATCAGTTCAAGGAAGGAATGCGCGGCGTTATGTTTTCTCCGGGGGGGATGCATGCGGCCTCGCGGCCCCGGCTGCTCGCCGGCGCCTACTCCCTTTTCCGCCGCCGGGCCTGGGACTTCCCCCGTTTCCTGTGGCGAACCTCCCGCGGCTATCTGTTCCAGTTGGCCTCCCAAAGGCTGACCGGCGGCGCTTTTTCCGCTTTCCGCCTGAGTCTCTATTCCCGGGCCCTCGACGGCGCCGCCGTGGAAACGCGTCCGGGCGGAACCCTGCTCTGCTTGGACCGCTTCGACCTCGAGGACTTTCGCTACCGCCTCTCCACCGTCCGTCACGTCTGGAACGACTGCCGCGACCTGCAGCCGTCTCAGAAAGAATGCTTCGTGCTCCTGGGTAAGTATGGCTACGCCGTGGCTTACGGTTTCCTGTTCTGGAACCGCCTCCCTCTTCCCGAAATCGACAGCGTCTTACCCCTGGAGCCCGGGGAGGTCTACATCGCCAATTGCTTCGTGATCCCCGAATCCCGTGGCCAGGGCCTCTACCGCTACCTGCTCGAGCAAATGTGCGCCCGCGCCGGCCGGAGCGGCGCCCGGCGGGCCTGGATTTCCGTCAACGCCGCCAACCGTCCCTCCGCTCGCGGCATTGAAGGCGCCGGCTTCCGGCTGCGCAAGGAGGCTCGCTGGCTGCGGCTGGGCCCCTGGCGCCGTCTTCGCTGGTACGAGAACCAGTCCGGTGAGTAAAGGCAAGGAGGCGTTCGCCCGCCTCCACTACCGATTTTTCGGAAGCCGGTCTCGCCCGCGCCCCGGCGGACGCCTCCTGCTCTATCACGACGTGCGTCCCGAGGACGCCTCCCGGTTCGCCGCCCAACTCGACTTCCTCCGCGCCCACTACCGCGTCCTTCCCGTCTCCCAGTTCCTATCGTCCCTTTCCAGCCCCGAGTCCCACGACCACCCCGCCGTGGCCATCACCTTCGACGACGGCTACCGCGACAACTACGAGGTAGCCTATCCGCTGCTCCGCCGCGCGGGACTCTCGGCCGCTTTCTTCCTGGTCTCCTCGATGCCCGCCGAAACTGCCGCCGGCCGCGACGCCGCCCCGGAGCCCGCTCCGGGCGGCTGGTCCCCCCGGCTGTTTATGACCTGGGAAGAGCTTCGCGAGATGACGCGCGCCGGCATGGAGATCGGTCTCCACAGCCACGTCCACCCCAACATCGCCCAACTCTCCACCGCCGAGTTCGAAGCCGACGTCGACGCCAACCTCCAGACCATCGCCCAGCGCCTGAACGTCACGCCGGTGGCCTACGCGGTTCCGTTCGGCGGCGGCCGCCACACGCATCCCGACCTGGGTACCGTCCTGGCCCGGCGCGAGGTCCGGCATGCGCTGCTGGCCACCCACGGCTGGAACGACGCGGCGGTGTCGCCCTACCGCCTGCACCGCGACGCGGTCCAGCCGGAGTATGGGCGCGACTACCTGCGGGCCATTCTCGCCGGCTGTTTTGATTGGGTGGGGTGACTGCTACGGTCCGTCAAGACTCCCTAAGGGCGAAGACTCGGCAGCCTCGACAGCGGCGCCACTGTTCGCGTTTCGGTGCAGCTACTGGCAACGGTTCCGCAGTTCCCCCAGCCCCTCCACCTTGACCACCACCTCATCGCCAGGCTGCAGGAAGATGGGAGGTTTGCGGGCGAACCCGACCCCCGGGGGGGTGCCGGTGGACACGATATCGCCGGGCTCCAGGGTCATGACCTGGGAAAGGTACGCAACCAGCTCGGGGATGCGGAAGATGAGCTGCGAGGTGGAAGAATCCTGCAGGACGCGGCCGTTCACCTCACAACTGATACGGAGGTTGTGGGGGTCCGGGATCTCGTCGGCGCTGACCAGTTCGGGGCCCATGGGGGCGAAGGTATCGAAGGTCTTGCCGATCACCCACTGGCTGGTGGCGCGCTGGAAGTCGCGGGCGCTGACGTCGTTGACGATGGTGTAGCCGAAGACGCAGTCCTTCCATTGGGCGGGGGCCACGTCCTTGCCGCGGCGTCCGATCACGAAAGCCAGCTCGGCCTCGTAGTCGACCTCTTGGGATACCTTCGGGATCTGGATGGTGTCGCCCGGGCCGATGACCGCGTTGGAGTACTTGGCGAACACAGTGGGCGTGGCGGGGATGGCCAGCCCCGACTCGATGGCATGGTCGCGGTAATTCAAACCGATGCAGATGAACTTGGGGGGCTTGGGGAGCGGGGCCAGGAGCCGGACCGCGGACAGGGGATGCATGGCCGCGCTGGGCGGATTGGCGGCCAGGTTCTGGGCGACCTGGCGGGCGCGGTCGCCGTCCTCTAGAAAGGCGACCAGGTCGGGGTAGGGCAGCTCGACTACTTTTTGATGGGCGACCACGCCGGGTTGGGGGCGGCCGCCGGCGGAAAATGTGACTAGGCGCATGAGACCTCATTATAATCAAAGCCTCATGCTCACTCTGAAAGATAAGGTCGCGGTGGTGCTCGGCGGCGCGAGCGGCATCGGGAAGGCCGTCGCGCTGGGATACGCCAAAGCCGGGGCGGACGTGATCGTCAGCAGCCGGCGGCGGGAGGCGGTGGAGGAAGTGGCGGCGGAGTTGCGCGAGCTGGGGTCGCGGACGCTGGCGAAAGCCTCCGATGTGACCGATCGCCCTTCGCTCGAGGCGTTGTGCCAGGCCGTGGTGGCCGAGTTCGGGCGGGTGGACATTCTGGCCGTCACCTCGGGGATCCTGGTGAAGGCGCCTTCGGCGGACCTCGGCGAAGAGGACTGGCTGCGCGTGATCGACACCAACCTGAACGGGACGTTTCGCGCCAACCAGGTCTTCGGACGCCAGATGATCCGGCAGGAGCAGGGCGTCATCCTGAACACCGGGTCCATGACCAGCTTCGTCAGCTTTCCGGAAGTGGCCGCCTATAACGCCAGCAAGAGCGGCGTGAAGATGCTGACCGAGACGCTGGCGGTGGAGTGGGCCCGGTACCACGTCCGGGTAAACGCGCTGGCGCCGGGGGTGTTCCGGACGCAGTTAAACACGCGGGCGCTGGACATTCCCGAGCGCCTGGACGCCATTCTGCGGCGCACGCCCATGGGCCGCATCGGAAACCTCGATGAGCTGGTGGGGGCGGCGGTGTTTCTGGTTTCCGACGCCGCCTCCTTCATCACCGGCGTGACCCTGCCGGTGGACGGCGGATTTCTGGCGAAGGGCATCTAGAGCGTGCTATCCTAAAGGCTTCTGGCGGACAGCGGTGAACACGGGGAGTTTACGACAAGATGACGGTTTCTACCATTTTGTGGTCTTTGTTGGCGGCATTCCTATTGGCGCAGGTCTCCACTTTTTTCACGACGATCTACTTGCATAGAAGTATGACCCATCAGGGGCTGAAGCTGCACCCGGTGGTGGGGTTTCTCATGCACCTGGAGTTGTCCCTGCTGACCGGCATCGTCCCTCGGGAGTGGGCGGCGGTGCATCGCAAGCACCACCAGTTTTCGGATCAGGAAGGCGACCCGCACAGCCCCTACCTGGAAGGCATGTGGAAGGTGCTGTTTTTCAACGTGGTGATGTACAAGCGCGAGATCCGGAACCCGGAGACGGTCCAAAAGTACACGCCGAACTGGAAAGACGATCTGATCGACCGGTTCCCGCAGGCCGGGGCGGTGGGGCCGTACGTAGGGGGGGCGCTGGTGGCGGCGGCGTTCGCGCTGTTTGCCGGAATCGGTTTGTGGGCCGGGGCGGCGCTGGGCGTGGCCACCTGGTTCGTGCAGGCCGGGATTTACGTCTTCCTCAACGCCATGATCAACAGCATCTGCCACAAGGTCGGCTACCGCACCTTCGACAACAAGGCCACCAATCTGCAGTGGGTCGCTTTGATCACGGCCGGCGAGGGACTGCACAACAACCATCACGAGTTTCCCAGCTCGGCCACCATGAAGGCCAAGCGCTGGGAGATTGATCCGGCCTGGCCGGTGATCCGGCTGCTGGAGAAGCTCGGGCTGGCGGAATACAACGATCGGGCGCTGGCCCGGGCGGCGTGAGGACCGCATGAAGATCACCGTCTCCAACAACGGACCGCTGCGCCTGGAAGGCGAGTTCACTATTTGCGACGCGGCGGGCAACGCTTTCGGGCTGGCGGGCCGCACGATGATCTCGTTGTGCCGGTGCGGGCACTCGGAAAACAAGCCGTTCTGCGACGGCAGCCACAAGCGGGTGGGGTTCCAGAGTGAAGTGACGGCGCGGGAACTGCCGCCGCCGGCCCCCAAACCTGCTCTCTAACCACCGCAGCACCCAGAAAAGCAGACCGGACGCTTTCCCGAAGGGAAAGGAAAGGCTGCGCGGGGTGATTATCCGCGGGGGGGGGCCGTGAAGCTGGCACCCGGATTGCAATTCTCCAGAGATTATGAGTCCAAATGGCCTCATTTGGGGGTTATCCCCCATCCCGGAGGGGCAAATGGCACGACAGCCCGTTCTTGAGGTCTTGAGGCGCCAGCCGTTTACCCGAGGCTTGACCGAGGGGCAACTGGAGAAGCTGCTCTCGTTTACCAGCGAAGTGTCCTTTGGGGAGGATCAGTTGATCTTTCCGGCCGGGCGACCTTCCGGCCACCTTTATCTGGTCCTATCCGGGTGCGTGTGCGTCGAGGTCCGGACTCTGGTCTATGCCGTGTGCGTGCAGGTGGTGGGTCCCGGGGAAGCTTTTGGGTGGTCCAGCTTGCTGGATCGTCACGACACGGTCTTCCAAGTGCGTGCTCTGGCGCCGACTATGACGCTGTGCTTCGACGCCAAACAGCTTCAGGCGGCGTGCGTGGAGGACCCGAAGTTCGGCTTCGAGCTGCTGCGCCGGGTGCTGGAGCTGGTAGCCGGGCGCGTGGAGGCCGTCGAGGCTCGGCTGGCGGAGTTTTGCGGCATTGCCGGCCCGCCGAAGTCGCGGCGCGTAGCGCCCCGGTGCTGCGCCCCGGTAGCCGGGGTCGGCGGCCAAATCTGAAAGACTGGAGCCACGGGTCGGACTTGAACCGACGACCTGCGGTTTACGAAACCGCTGCTCTACCAACTGAGCTACCGTGGCCCGACGATACTCCAGTTATAGCACGTGCCGGCCCCGGCTAGCCCGTGGCAAAAGCCTTCTTCCCTGTGGTCGTGACTTGTCGTGACTATGTAAGCCGTTGATTCTGCGAAGGCGAACCTGACCGCAAATCTGCGGTCAGGTCCATTTGCCACGGGCTAGGGTAGCGGGTCGACCGTCCCCACCGGCACCTCTGCCGGCCGTGGGTTTCGGGCGGCCAGCTTGTGTTTTACTATCTCCAGGAGAACCGGCAGAATCGAGAGGAAGATGATGAGGAGGATTACCTTCTCAAAGTTGTTCTTCACCAGCGGTTGGTTGCCCAGCAGATAGCCTAGAGTGGTCAGGCTGAAGACCCAGCCGGCGCCGCCGAATACGTTGAAGGCCACGAAACGCTTGTAGTCCATGCGGCCGACGCCGGCCACGTAGGGGGCAAAGGTCCGGATGATGGGGACAAAGCGGGCGTAAATGATGGTTTTGCCGCCGTGCTTCTGGTAGAACTCGTGGGTGCGTACCAGGTGCTTCTTGTGGAAGAAGCGCGAGTCTTCGCGGCGGAAGATGCGGGGCCCGGTCTTGACCCCGAGAAAGAAGCCGAAGCTGTCGCCGAGGATGGCGGCGGCCATCATGACCGCCAGGACGGTGGGGTAGTCGAGTATCCCGGCGCCGGCGGCGACGCCGACCGTGAACATCAGCGAATCCCCGGGGAGGAAGAAGCCTACCAGCAGTCCGGTCTCGGCGAAGACGATCGCGAATAGAATAACGTAGGCGGGCCATCCCTGCAAGAGCGCAACCAGCCGCGAGGGGTCGGTGAGGGTCTTGAGGAGGTGGAGGAGCGGCTGCATCCTCCTAAGTTTATCCCATCAGGGTCCCTGCCCGTGGTAAATGGACCTCACTGCAAATTTGCAGTCAGGTCTCGCCGGTGGAACGTCTCCCGTGCGACGGCCGCGCCTCTCGCCAGCAGTCGATGGAACCTGGGTGCAAATTTGCACCCAGGTTCGGCTTTGCAGAATCAACGGCTTACGTGGAGCTGTTGGGCTAAGATGAGGAATGCTGCGGGGGTTGTATCCGATCATCGATACGGAGGCGTGCCGGCGGGCGGGGGTGCGGCCGGTGGCGCTGGCCGAGGCGATCGCGGGGGCGGGGATGAACGTGGCCCAGTACCGGCACAAGGGGCCTTATCAGCGTGAAACTCTGGAGGAGGCCTGCGAGGTCGGGAGAATCTTGCGGGCGGCGGGGGTGCGGTACGTCATCAATGACCGCGCCGATGTGGCCTTGATGGTGGGGGCCGAGGGGGTGCATCTGGGGCAGGAGGATTTGCCTCCGGCGCGCGTGCGGCGCATGGTAGGATCGTCGGTCTGGATCGGCTACTCGACTCATAACGCGGACCAGTTGCGGGCGGGGGACCTGGAGCCGGTGGATTACCTGGCCATCGGGCCGGTGTTCCCCACCGGGTCCAAGGAAAGACCCGATCCGGTGGTGGGGCTCGAGGCGCTCGCGGAGCTCTGCCGGCTGACCCGCAAGCCGCTGGTGGCGATCGGGGGGATCACGCGGGCGAATGCCGCGGCGGTGCTGGCCGCCGGGGTGGACGCGGTGGCGGTGATCTCGGACCTGATCGCCGACGACTTGGGAGGGCGGTGCGACGAATGGCTACGGCTGATACAACCAGATCCGCGCCCACAACCCTGATCCAGGGACTGGGCCTGCTGGATGCGACCACCCTGGTCATGGGGTCGATGATCGGCTCCGGCATTTTCCTCGTCGCGGCCGACATCGGCCGGCAGGTGCAGTCGCCCGGGCTGCTGATCCTCACCTGGATCGTGGCCGCGGTTCTCACCATGATCGCCGCCCTCAGCTACGGGGAGCTGGCCGCGGCCATGCCTCACGCCGGCGGCCAGTATGTCTACCTGCGGGAGTCGCTGGGGCCGCTGAGCGGCTTCCTCTACGGGTGGACCCTGTTCCTGGTGATCCAGACCGGGACGATTGCCGCCGTGGCGGTGGCCTTTGCCAAGTTCAGCGGGGTTTTCTTTCCGTGGATCTCGGCGACGAACAAGGTGGTCGAGATCGGGCGGTTTGCGCTCACCACGCAGCAGTTGGTGGGAATCGCCTTGCTGGTGCTGCTCTCGGCGGTGAACTGCCTGGGGATCCGCACCGGGGCGCTGGTGCAGAACGTCTTCACCTTCGCCAAAACCGCCGCGCTGCTGGGACTGGTCGGGTTGGGGTTCGCGCTGGGCGGGAACTCGAAGGCGCTGGCGGTGAACTTTACCGACTTCTGGCGCGGGGCCGATTTTAGCTGGGGGATGCTGCGGATACTGGGGGTGGCCATGGTGGGGTCCCTATTCGCGGCCGACGCCTGGAACAACGTCACCTTCACCGCCGGGGAAGTCAAGAATCCGCGGCGTAACCTGCCGCTGTCCCTGGCCCTGGGGACGGGGGTGGTGCTGACGCTGTACATTCTGACCAACTTCGTGTATCTGCGGTGGCTGCCGCTGGAGGCGGTGCAACATGCTCCGGAGGACCGGGTGGCGACGGCGGCGGTTCAGGCCATGCTGGGCGGAGGGGCGGAGCGGTTGATGGCCGTGGCCATCATGGTGTCGACCTTCGGGTGCATGAATGGATTGATTCTTTCCGGCGCGCGGGTGTACTTCGCCATGGCGCGGGATGGGCTGTTTTTCCGGCGGGTGGGAGAGATTCACCCCACGTATCGGACACCGGTCATGTCGCTCGGCGTGCAGTGCGTGTGGGGCTGCCTGCTGACTCTGAGCGGCACCTACAACGATCTGCTGGACTATGTTATCTTTGCGGTTCTGCTGTTCTATATGCTGACCATCGCCGGGCTGTTCGTGCTGCGGCGCACCCGGCCGGAGATGGAGCGTCCGTACCGGGCTTGGGGGTATCCCTGGGCGCCGGCGCTGTACATCGTGGCGGCGGGCTTCATCGAGGTGATGCTGCTGCTTTACAAGCCCGGATATACTTTTCCCGGGTTAATAATAGTCATGCTGGGAGTGCCCGTCTACTATTTGTGGCGCCGGCAAGGAGCCTGAATGCCCGATCTGATGGTCCGAAAACCGCTAGAGCAGCTCACGGCGGAAAGCCGGGAAGAGGGCGAGAACACCCTGAAGCGCGTGCTCGGGCCGTTCCAGTTGACCGCCCTGGGCGTCGGCGCCATCATCGGAGCGGGAATCTTCGTCCTCTCCGGGCTGGGGACCCACTACGCCGGCCCCGGCCTGATGCTGTCGTTCGTGCTGGCCGGTCTGGGGTGCGCGTTCGCCGGGTTGTGCTACGCGGAGTTCGCCGCCATGATCCCGCTCGCCGGCAGCGCCTATACCTACGCCTACGCGACTCTCGGCGAGTTGTTCGCCTGGATCATCGGCTGGGACTTGACGCTCGAATATGCCATGGGCGCCAGTACGGTCTCTTCCGGCTGGTCGAATCAC
>JBGOUV010000130.1:0-15871 GCA_041477815.1 Terriglobia bacterium
AATCCATCGTTCAGAAGATGAACGGTGCCGACCTCTTTCTCAGGCGGGAGGACCTCTCCCTGGTCCAGCCGCAGTTCTACCTCCTCCACAAACCACGGCCTCCCAATTCCCAGGATCTGTTCGTACAGTTCTCGATCTCGCATGGCCCCCTACTCTGCCATGCCGCCCCAATTCACCATCCTCTACAGGAACCGATCTCCTCCAACCCGCGCCCTCCGCCCATACCCACTGAAAAGTCTGAATTCCCACATTACTAGGGATACCAGATTTCAGGGAAATGGAGCTGTTGAAGCAAGCACGCGAAACGTCTAAGGTAGCGGCGAGCAATGCTCCAGCCTAGCCGCGCCGTTCGATATTTCCCAAATGGAATGCAAGGTTCGGAACCTAGGCCGGGAGAGCGGGTGAAAGACGTTCGTTTCACGGAGGACACCATGGCGGTGGACCTGGTCGACGGACGCACCATTATCGTTCCTTTGGCGTGGTACCCGAAGCTTTTCGAAGCTACGCCTGACGAGCGTCGCAATTGGAAGATCAAGCGGCGCCGGTTGCGGCCTCCACTGGCCGGATGTCGATGAAGATCTGAGTACGGAAGGGCTCCTGCGCGGGGCGCCTGCCGCACCCGAGCCGGTGCGGAATCGCAATTAGCTGAAGGCGGGACGGGATCCGCGCGGTCTTCTCGTCCACGACCGGTACGCCACGGCGTGCAGTTGGCTCGGTAATAAATACGAGGCGTCTACCGGTAGAGCACCCCGATGCGGCGGCGGTAGTCGTCGTAGGTCTTTGAAAGCAGCTCCCGGGACCTTTCCTCGCCGACGACATGACTACTGCTGAGAACCAGCGGCGGCTGGCCCGCCGCGGTGAGCCGCTGGGCGACCTCCGCTTTGAGCGCGTTGGCCACGGCGCAGGCGGCGATGGTGGAGGCGGGAGACACGGGAGTCTCCAGGCCCGGGACTTGGATCACCGCGTCCCCGGCGGGCACGCAGGTATCAATCACCAGATCGCAAACCTGGTGCAGGCTCCGGCCCGACGAATGCGAGGACCGCACCGCCGCGGCATTGTCGAGCGACGTCACGGCGATGGTCCGGATGTGCCGCCGGCGAAATCCGAGGGCCATGTCGATGACCACGGCCCCAGCGCCGCTGGTCGAGAAAAGCAGCGCGGTATCGCGCTCGTCCAGCACGAAGTTCGACAGAATCACCTCGGCGAAGCCCTCCACACGCTCGAGAAACATGGCCTGGCGCTGTCCGTTGGCGCCCACCACCTGGTTGTGGTAGGTCAGCGACAGCTCGACGATAGGATGAAAGCCCGGGAAGCTGCCGTAGCGGGGGAAGATCTCCTCCACCGGAATCCGCGAGTGGCCCGAGCCGAAAGCGTGCACCAGGCGCCCGGCCAGGATGGAGGCGGCGCACCAGTCGGCAGCCTGGTTGATAGGATCGAGCTGGGTATCCCGGAGGCGGGAAAGAATGGAGACGGAGCGGTCCAGATACTCAGCGGCCAGCATAGTCCTGCTCACACTATCTTCCCATCCTGCATCCGCAGCATGCGGTGCGCGCAAAACGCCGCCGCCTCCGGATTGTGGGTGATCATGAGGGTGGTCTGGCCGAGGCGGCGGTTCAAGTCTTTTAAGACTGCCAGCACGGCCTGGGAGTTGACCGTATCGAGGTTGCCGGTGGGCTCGTCGGCCAGCAGGATCTTGGGGGAGTTGGCCAGGGCGCGGGCGATGGCTACGCGCTGCTGCTCGCCGCCCGACAACGCGAAAGGCTTGTGGTGCAGGCGGTCGGAGATGCCCAGCAGGCCCAGGATCTCCTGGAAGTGAGCCTGGTCGTAGTCCATATGGCCGGCGATATCGCGGGCGATTCCGATATTCTCCCCGGCGGTAAGAGTAGGCAGCAGGTTGAACTTCTGGAAGACAAAGCCGACCGTGCGCTGGCGCATCCGGGTGCGCTGGGCGTCGCCGGCCGCGGCCAGATCCAGGCCGTCCACCCGGACGTGGCCGGAGCTGGGCGGGGTAAGGCCGCCGATGATGTGGAACAGGGTCGACTTGCCCGAGCCCGACGGACCTACTACCCCGACAAACTCGCCTGTTTCGACCTCCAGGTTCAGGCCGCGCAATACCGGGACCGGCACGCGGCCCAGATAGTAGGTCTTCTCCAGGTCGGCGATCTCGATGATGGTGGACGGCTTACTCATAGGCCAGCGCGGCGATAGGATCCTGGCGGGCCGCGCGGAACGCCGGGTAGAGCGACCCCAGCAGGGCGCCGCCGACGGCGATCAACCCGCCCCACAGCCACCACTCCTGGTGCAGCGAAACCACCAGGATTGGGAAGTTGCGCTCGATGAGCAGCTTGACCCCGAAGCTGAACAGGACCCCCACCCCGATTCCCAGCACGGCCAGAATCAGCGTCTCGCGGATCACGATGGTCACGATATAGGCCGGCGAAGCGCCCAGCGATTTCAGAATCCCGATCTCGCGGGTGCGCTCCAGGATCGCCGTGTACATAGATAGCATCACTACCAGAAAGCCGATGATCACCCCCAGCCCGATCATCACCCGGATGAACTGCGTGATCCCGGCGAAGTTGTTGATCGAAAACAGCGAGGTGAACTCCTCCACCGAGTAGATGTTGTACCCAGGGAAGTCGGCCTTGAGCGCGGCGATCACCTGCGGGGTATCGTCCTTATGACGCAGCTTGATGTAGATCTGGCTGAGCTTGCCTTTCCAGCCCAGCAGGTCCTGCATCGTGGTCATCGGTATGAACACCCGCGACAGCTTGCCGGACTCGACGATGCCGGCCACCCGGAAGTTGCGGTTCCAAAGCGGCATGGACTCCCCCACCCGCAGCTTGTTCTGGCGGGCCCACACCTCGTCGATGATGGCGTCGTAGGGCTGCTCGAAGGGGCCGCCGGCCAGGTACTTCAGCCCGCCGCTCATGCGCGAGAAGCTGTCCAGATCGACTCCGGTGATGCTTTGCAGGTTGCTGGTGAGCATCTGCACGGTGGTGCCGGTGGCCAGCTCCACCGGGGGGCGCGCGGCCATCAGGGCTACCAGCTTTTCGCTCATGTCCGCCGAGCTGACGGCCATGGCCGCCTGGACCGTGGAGGGGCGCACCAGTATGTCGGCCCCCACCCCACGCGTCCGCCGGGCCGATTCCTCCAGCATGCCGTGACACAGACCCACCACGGTGAGGATCAGCGTGATCTCCACCGCCACCGCTACCACGCTGAGCAGCGTGCGGATCGGCCGGTGCAGCAGGTTCTGGAAGACCAGGCGATTAACCACCGGGAATCCCTCCCAGGCGGCGAACCTCGACGCCCTCCGGCTCCGCCAACTGGAACCGATCGTCCGCCAGCGGCTGGTTCAGTTGGGTCTTCTGAAACCGGAGGCTCAATTCGTAGCCGTCCTTGGGGCGGGTGATGACGATATGTCCGGGAAACAGCACGCCGTCGCGGCGCTCCCAGCCCGCGTACCGCGCGTCGGTCACCGGATCGCCGGCCGGATCGAAGATCTGCTGGCGGGTGATCTCCAGCGTGAGACGATCGAACCAAACCTTGCGGGCCAGGTGCAGCCGCCCCGCGGCGTCACGCCGGACGATATGGAACAGGTAGCTGGCGTCGTCGGTCCAGTTCTCCAGGATCGCCTGCTCGCTTGCCGGATCGGGCGGCTGGATCAGCAGCGCTTCCAGCAGATGCTGCGGCCGGAGATTCTCCAGCTTCTTGGGCGAAGGCTTGTCCACCTGGTTGGGACCCGTAAGAAACAGGTTGCGGCTGGGCAGGTGCAGACGAAAACTGCGGCCGTCGGAAACCATGTCGAAGGCGGTGCCGCGAACAATAGGGTACTGCGCGATCACGCGAATCCAAGCCGGCTTGCGAATCAGTATGAAACCGCGCACATCCTTATAATCGGCGATTTCGCCTTTGCTGGCGGAGATCAGCGACGGCTCCAGGTCGACCGTGGCGTTGAGCGTCTCCAGCGACACGTAGCGCTGTTGGAGGCGCGCGGCGAGGTCCTCCAGGCCGGCGGTCAACAGACCGGCCTGGGTGCGGACCGGGCGCTCGATCTTCCGGCGACGGACCAGGCATCCGGTCGAGAACGCCAGCACCAGCAGCCCGCCGGCCAGCGCGGCTCGGACGGAATACCTGACAGGGAGCAATCTGTATTTCAACATCCAGATGGAAGGAGTGTCAAGGCGGGCGCCCCGGCCGGATCGTGGTAAACTTCGGCTTTAGGGGACTACATTATGGGTATTTGGAAGAACTTGTGGGGTGTACTTCTTCTCGGGCCGGCCTCCGTGGCCCTCCACGGAGCCAACTATGCCTTCGTGTTCCATGGTACCCAGCCC
This sequence comes from Terriglobia bacterium, assembly GCA_041477815.1. Lineage (GTDB taxonomy): Bacteria > Acidobacteriota > Terriglobia > Bryobacterales > JACQDG01 > JBGOUV01. Next base: position 4,341 of record JBGOUV010000130.1, read on the forward strand.
ACGGTGAGCATCTACGACGCCGACACCATGCAGTTGGTGGGGTCTCCCAACGTCGCCGGAAGCGCCCGCCGGGCGTTTGGCGTGCCCGATCCGGCCAACCCCGCGGCGTTCCTGAAGTTCTATGTCATCACCTCCACCAGCGTGGTGGTGCTGAACGCGCAGCCGCCGTTTTCGGTGCGCGCCACCATGCCGCTCGGCGCCACCGTTCCGCTGACCCCGAACCCCGCCGCACTCAGCCCCGACGGGCAAAAGTTGCTGGTGGCCGCCGGCGATACCGTGTATGTCATCAATACCCGGGAGGCGGTCGATAACCTGAGCTTCTCCATACCCCTGCCGCAGAGCCCCACCCGCCTGGTCATTACCCCGAACTCCAAGCAGGCTTATGTGATGGCCGACGATTCCACCCAGGTGAAGATCATCGAGCTGCTCCCGGCCGTGCAACTGTTGTCGCTGACCGTGCCCCTGCCTCCGGGGAATCTGCCCCTGGCCATTGGCATGCCGGCCAATGGCACGCGGGTCTATTTGAATGCCCCCGGACGGCTCTATGACGTGGACCGCCTCTCCAACCTCCCGCCTTCCCCGATCCAGAACCCGTTCTCGGGCGGCAATGCCTTCTCCTTCGATCCCGACGCTCCCGTCTCCACGGCGGTGTTGACCAACGGCGCCAACGCCCCCATTGTGAACCTGGTGGGACGGTCTATCGGACTGAACCCCCTCAACGCCGCGACACTCAATATCAATAAGATCGTGCTGACCGGGGCCGGCCGGACGTATCTGCTGGCGGGCAATCCCGGACATGTCTTGCAGGGACTCACCACCGCCGGCGGTCCGGCGACGGAGGTGACCCTGCCCGAGTTCGGCGCCAACGCCGTCGACCTGGAGTTCTCCCCCGACGAGCGGTGGCTCTTTCTGGCCTTCGCCAGTGGACGACTGACCCGGATTGATCCTTGTTCACCGGTCCCTTCGACCTGCGGCCCCAGCGGCGCGGCGCCCTCCTCCCAGGCGGCCACGCAATTGGCCCCTACCGGCCTTTCCCTGGTGTACGCGGCGTCGCTGGCCGCCTCGCAAATGGAGATTTACGGCGGCAACAACCAGACCGGGCCGTCCGGGACGTCGCTGCTGGCGCCGCTGGCGGTGCGCGTCCGCGGGCCCAACGGCCTGCCCGCCTTTAACCAGTTGGTCACCTTCAACTCCGGCGGAAGCGTGAACATCCCCGAGCCTACCGTCTTCACCAATCTGCTCGGGGTGGCCGAGACCTTCGTCAGTCCCAACACGACCACGCCGTCCGAGGTTACGGCCACCGTCCTGGCCGGGTCCTTCACCACCAGCCGCACCTTCAACCTGAATGGCTCTGGTACCACGCCGGGACAGGCCGACGGCCTGCAAAAGGTGAGGGGCGACCGGCAAATGGTCGTCCAGACCAGCCAGTTCCCGTTCCCCCTGGTGGTGCGCGCCACCAACGCCGGCGCGCCCGTGCCTGCCATCACCCTGTCGTCGATTTTCCCCGCCGGGATCGTCACCTGCCCCGGCTCTTCCATCACCGACTCCAATGGCGAGGCGTCGTTCCTGTGCTCGGCCAACGCGGCCTTCAGTCCCTCCAACGCGGAGATCCAGATCATCGACTCCGGCGGGAGAACCCTGCCCGATCCGTTCCGGATTTCGATCGTGCTCAGCGCCGCCGAGCTGCCCACCCGGCTGGAGCTGGAGAGTGAGGGGAATCTGGTGGGGGCGGTGCGCGAAACAGTGCTCAACGCCTTCACCTTTCGAGCCACCAAACAGAACGGGCTGCCGGCGGGGGACATCGCCATATCGCTCACTGCTCCGGAGTTCGACCTGACGTTCGATCCGAAGATTCCGACCACCAGCTCCAACGGGATAGCCCGGGCCGGCATCAACTACGGTTGCCGCTCCGGCTCGGGATCGATTCGGGCGGTAACCCTCACCCAGAACATGATCACGCTGAACATCAGCGTAACGGTCAACCCCGGACCGGCTACCCAGATGCTCAAGCGACAGGGCGACAACCAAAGCGGGAACCCCGGACGGCTCCTCAACGGACCGGGACAGGCCCTGGTGGCCAGGTTGGCCGACACGTGCGGAAACGGTATCCCCGGCCAGCGCGTGGAGTGGCGGGTGAGCCCGGCCGACGCGGCGTCCATCGAGAATGCAAATTTCCCCTTGACCAATGCGGTGGGGGAAAATTCGGTGCTGGTGCGGCTGGGCAATCGCGGAGGCCCGTTCACGGTGACCGCCACCGCCGGCGGATTCACCGCCACCTTCAACCTCAGCGTGAACGCCACCGCCACGCGGGTGGCCCAGGTGTCGGGCAACAACCAGAGCGTGGTGCTGGGCCAGGTAGCAGCGCAGGAACTGGTGGTCGAAACGCAGGACTCGGGCGGCGCGCCCGTCGCTGGCGTCGAAGTCGTTTTCCGCGTGGCCAGCGGAGCCGCTACGGTGGACCCGGCCCGCGCCACCACGAACTCCCAAGGCCGCGCCGCCGCCACCGTTCGCGCCGGCATCGCCGTGGGGACTATCACCGTGGTCGCCGAGGCGGTCGGTCAAAGCGCCAGCTTCACCATCACCAGCATCGGAAGAGTACCGTTGGCCCCCGTGGCCGGCTTCGTCAACGGCGCCAGTTTCCGCCCCGGTTGGGTCTCCGGCAGCCTGGGGACCATCTTCGGTACGGCCCTGATGGAGGGCATCAACGGCGTCGTGGCCGCCGACCGCGCGCCCTTTCCCACCACCCTGCGCGGGATCAAGATAACGGTGGAAGGCAGCGACGCCCCGCTCATCTCTCTGGTGAGCCAGGGCGGGCAGGACCAGATCAACCTGCAAGTGCCCGCCGGCCTCCCCACCACCGGAACCGTCACCGTGGTAATCGAAAACAACGGCTCCCGCGCCACCATTGCGGGCGTGCCGCTCCGGTCCGTCTTCCCCGGGATCTTCGAATTCGACCTGGGCGGGACCAGGTACGCGGCAGCCCTCCACGCCGACTTCAGCGTAGTCACGCCGCAGAACCCAGCCCGCATCGGGGAGATCATCTTACTGTTCTTGACCGGCATGGGTCCCACCAGTCCGCCGATTGTCACCAACGTAGCCGGCCCGGCGCCACCAGCCATAACTCTCCGCTCTCCCTCGGTGGGCCTAAACGGCGAAGGCATGGAGATCCTAGGCAGCTTCTACGCCCCCGGTCTGTATACTGCCTACCAGATCAACTTCAGAGTGGGCCCGAATGTGCGCAGCGGTTTGGCCAACCTGTCCGTGATAGCCGACGGCGTAGCCAGCCAGGACGCCAAGCTGCCGATCCAATAAGTGGATCGTATGGTTGTGGATCGTGGGCCAACCACACGCCCGACGAAGGGTTTTCCCACGATCCACGTTCCACGATCTCTTTCTACTTCCGCATCAACACCCGAAAGGTAGTCTCCGGCGACTTGGACCGCGCCAGCAGCCGCACCGTCTTCACATGCCGTCCATCGGCAAAATCGAGCAGCGTATACAACCCCCGGCCAAAACCCCGATCCTGGAAATCAACCACCTGCGCGTGCCCATTGGCGAAAGTGACTTCCGCGAAGTTAAGCTGCGCCCGGCCTTGGACGTCCAGCAGCAAGGCGTCGCCGCGATTGTCCACGCCGAAGTTGACGTCCACCCAATCCTCCGCCTTGGTAATCCGCTCGGTGTCCTCCCAGACCAGCCGCTCGCGCAGCGGTAGCGAGACGACGGCGGCGCCGAAGACCACCGGGGCCAGGTAGACGATCGGGGCCCCGACCACGATAGCGGTGCGGGCCGGGCGCACGAGCACCGCGCGCGGCAAGGGACGTCGAAGGGGGAAGCCGTTGCGGACTACCACGGTGGTGCGGGTGGTGCGGGTGCGGCGGACCACCACGCGCCGGGCGGCGTTCAAGTCCGCCGGGACCAGCCCGGCTGCCAGAGCCGCCGCCAGCAGCGAGGCGGCGAGTGAAGATTGGTTCATGAGAATCCTCCGTTACATACTCACCTTAATAAACCAAGCCGGGATGGAAAAGTTTCACGGGAATTTCGGGTAGACTGGAAGTAGACTGATGACTGCCCCAAGCGGTCTCTCCTCCGACCTCCTGACTGCCTCTTACCGCATCGCTTATACCTCGCGGCGTCTGGATGACCGCGAGATCATCCTGAAGCGTCAAAACCGGATCTTCTTCCAGATCAGCGGGGCCGGGCACGAGACCATCGGAGTAGCGGCGGCGCTCGCCCTAAAACCCGGCGTGGACTGGGTCTATCCCTACTATCGCGACCGGGCTCTCTGCCTGGCCCTGGGGGTGACGCCGGAGGAGATGCTCCTGCAGGCAGTCGGGGCCGGGCGGGACCCCGCCTCCGGTGGAAGACAGATGCCTTCACACTGGGGACACCGGCGGTGGCGCATCGTTTCCGCCTCCAGCCCCACCGGCACCCAGTTCCTGCAGGCGGTGGGGTGCGCCGAAGCCTGCCGGCATCTCGGCGCCGGGGAGATCGTGCTCGCCGCGGGCGGTGAAGGCCACACCAGCGAAGGCGAATTCTGGGAAGCCCTGAACGCCGCCTGCCTCGGGCGTCTGCCGGTGTTGTTCCTGATCGAGGACAACGGCTACGCCATCTCCGTGCCGGTCGAGGCGCAGACCGCCGGCGGGAGCATCTCCCAACTGGTGCGCGGGTTCCCCCGCCTCCTGGTGCAGGAAGTCGACGGCACGGAGTTCCCCGCGTCGTATCAAGCCCTGCAGGAGGCCGCGGCCTGGTGCCGGACCGGCCAAGGACCGGCCCTGGTCCACGCCCACGTCACGCGGCCGTATTCGCACTCGCTCTCCGACGATGAGCGGCTCTACAAGACCGATGAGGAGCGGCAGGCCGAAGCCGAGCGCGATCCGGTGCAGAAGTTCGGCGACTGGCTGGTGGGGGAGGGCATCCTCGACCAACACCACTTGTCGGTCCTGCAGCACGACGCCGAAGAGGCTATCCAGCAGGCGGCCGACCGGGCGCTGAAGGCTCCCCCGCCGGCCCCGGGCTCCAGCCGGGTTTTTTTGTATTCCCGCGAGGTAGATCCCACGTCGCCGGCCTTTGCCCACCAGCCGGAGTACTCGGGCGAGGCCAAGACCATGGTCGATCTGCTGAACGCCTGCCTGCGGGACGAGATGCAGCGCGATCCGCGCCTCGTAGTGTTCGGCGAGGACGTCGCCGACTGCACCCGCGAGCAGAACCTGGCCAAGCTGAAGGGCAAGGGCGGCGTGTTCAAGGTGACCGCCGGACTGCAGCGGGCCTTCGGCGGCGAACGCGTGTTCAATACGCCTCTGGCGGAGGCGGCCATCGTGGGCCGGGCCATCGGATGCGCCACCCGCGGCCTCAAGCCCGTGGTGGAGATTCAGTTCTTCGACTACATCTGGCCGGCCATGATGCAGTTGCGCAACGAGCTGGCCACTTTGCGGTGGCGATCGAACAACGCGTATTCCTGCCCGGTGGTGGTGCGGGTGGCGATCGGCGGCTACCTGGGCGGCGGCGCCGTCTACCACAGCCAGTGTGGCGAGGCCCTGTTTACGCACCTCCCGGGGCTGCGCGTGGTGTTTCCCTCCAACGCCCTGGACGCCAACGGCCTGCTGCGCACGGCCCTCCGCGGCGACGATCCGGTGTTGTTCCTGGAGCACAAACGCCTCTACCGCGAGCCCTACAACCGCTCGCCGTACCCCGGTCCGGACCACATGATCCCCTTCGGATCCGCCCACACGGTTAAGTCCGGCGCCGACGCCACCCTCATCACCTACGGGGCCCTGGTCCACCGCGCCCTCCAGGCGGCCCATCAAATCGAAAGGAATAGTGGGGCCTCGGTCGAGATTCTAGACCTCCGTACTCTCAATCCCTATGACTGGGAGGCGATCGCAGAGTCGGTGCGCAAAACCTCGCGCGTGATCGTGGCCCACGAGGACTGCCTCTCCTGGGGCTACGGCGCCGAGCTGGCCGCGCGCATCGCCGGCGAACTGTTCGCCGACCTCGACGCCCCGGTCGGACGCGTCGGCGCCCTCGATACCTGGGTGGCTTACCACCCGCAGCTCGAGGCCGAGATCCTGCCCCAAACCGCGGACCTGGTCGCGGCCCTGGAACGCCTCCTGGCTTGGTAGGGTTCGGTCCCCATTGGCTCAGCCGGAGTCCGGCGCCATCCTGATATAATCGGAAAAACGTCTGGACCCGTTATGAAACAAGACACGATTGCGGTACACGCCGGAGACCGGAAACGCACCGGCTCCTTCGTGCCGGTAACCACGCCCATCTATAGCTCTTCCAGTTTCTTCTACCCGGAGATGGACACGCTGGACCGGGTCTTCGGCAACGAGATCCCCGGCCAGAATTACGCCCGCTATAACAACCCCACCACCAACGCCCTCGAAGAGCAGGTCGCCGCGCTCGAAGGCGGCGAGTGGGCCATCGCGGCCAGTTCGGGCATGGCGGCGATCCACCTGGCCATGCTGGCCGCGCTGACCGACCGGCGCAAGTCCGTGGTGGCCGGGTCGGTGCTCTACGGCGCCAGCATCCGGCTGCTGATGGAGATCCTGGAGCCGGCCGGCGTAGCCGTCCACTTCACCGATCCCACCGATACGACGGCTTTCGAGGCCGTGCTGGCCGAGCACCGGCCCGGCTGCATACTGCTCGAGTCGATCAGCAACCCCATGCTCCGCGTCACCCCCGTCGACACCATAGCCGAGATCGCCCACCGCCACGGCGCGCTGGTCGTAGCGGACTCCACCTTCGCCACCCCCCTCCTCCTGCAACCCCTGAAGCTGGGCGCTGACCTCGTCGTACACAGCCTGACCAAGTACCTAGGCGGCCACGGCGACGTCCTGGGCGGCGTGATCGTCACCCGCGAGGAGTTCCGCCCCACCCTCCAAGCCATCTCCCGCACGGTCGGCGGCGTGCTAGGTCCTTTTGAATCCTACCTGGCCATGCGAGGTATTAAGACTTTCCCCCTCCGCATGGCCCGCCAGTGCGCCAACGCCTGCCGCGTCGCCACCTGGCTGGCCGCCCATCCCCGCATCGAGCGCGTCATCTTCCCCGGCGACCCCCGCCACCCCGACGCCGCGGTAGTCCGCCGCCTCCTCCCCCCCGGCCTTTACGGCGCCATGGTCAGCTTCGAGGTAAAGGGCGCCAACCGCGAAGAGGTCTTCCGCCTGGTCGATGCCCTGAAAATGATTGTCCCGGCCACCAGCCTGGGCGACGTCCACACCATGGTCCTCTATCCCCCCATGAGCTCCCACCGCGACATCGCCCCCAAACACCGCCAGCGCATGGGTATCGGCGAAAGCTTCCTCCGCCTGTCGGTAGGAATCGAAGCCCCCGAGGACATCATCGAGGATCTGCAACAAGCCTTGGAGAGCACCGAGGCGCGACCGTAAGAGAGCGGATGCCCGGACGTGCTCACACCTCCACCACCGCCTTAGCCACCCCCTCCGCATACTCGGCAATGGTCGAGAAAGCCCGATCAGCCCGCCCCAGCGGAAACCGGTGACTAACCAATTTCCCGGCGTCAATCTTCCCCGACTCGATCAACTGAATCGCTGCACGGTCATTGTGATTGGACCGCTTCAACGTATAAATGGCCGCCTCCCGGTGCATGGCCGCATGCAAATCAACCCCGGTGATGCTATCGCCGGGAATACCAATCAGCACCACCCTCCCGCCGGCCCGCACCGCCCGCAACGCCGGGTTCAGCGAGTCCGCCTTCCCGGCGGCATCAATAATGAGGTGCGCTCCCCTCCCCCCCGTAGAGTCCAAAATCGCCTCCACCACCGACTCGCGGCTGATGTCAACCGCCAGGTCCGCCCCCATCTCGCGCGCCAAGGCGAGGCGCGGCCCGACGCGGTCGGCAATGATCACCTTCCCCGCCCCCGCCAGCCGCGCCACCGCCGCCGCCAGCAGGCCGATGGGACCCGCACCCATCACCGCTACCGTCTCGCCGGCCTCCAGGCGCGTCAGCTCCAGGGCATGCAGGATCACCGCCAGCGGCTCCACCACCGTCGCCGCCGCAAAGCTCATGCCTGCCGGGATCGCCACCGCGTTGCCGGCCGGGATGGTGGCGTACTCCCGCAGCAGACCCGGCTCCTGCAGGCCGCCCATGAAGACGACGCTCTCGCAGAGGTTGTGCCGGCCGGCGCGGCAGAATTCGCACTGCCCGCAGGTGATGGCCGGCTCGATCGCTACCCGCGCGCCGGCCGCCAGCTCCTCCACGCCCGCGCCCACCGCGATCACCTCGCCCGCCGGCTCGTGCCCCAGCACGCTCGGATACTGTGCCGGATATCCGGCGCAGCCTCCTTCCAGGTAATAGTGCATGTCCGACCCGCAGATCCCCACCGCGCGCACCCGTACCGTCACCTCCCCCGGACCCGGGTCCCGCGGGTCCGGCATGTTGCGTAGCTCAATCGTGCGCGGGGCCACCAGTTGGGCGGATTGCATAGCGCCATTCTATAATGAAGCCAACCCTCCATGCTCGACGACAAGTACCTCTTGGAAGAAGGCATCGTGTACCTGAGCGGCCTCCAGGCCCTCGTCCGCCTGCCCCTCGACCAGATGCGCCGCGACCGCCGCGCCGGCCTCCGCACAGCCGCCTTCATCTCCGGCTACGAGGGCTCGCCGCTCGGCGGCTACGATCTCGCCCTCCAGCGCGCCCGCCGCCTCCTCGACCCCTACGACATCCGCTGCGTCCCCGGCCTGAACGAAGACCTGGCCGCGACCGCCGTGATGGGCAGCCAGATCCACCAGCTCTTCCCCAACCCCAAGTACGACGGGGTAGTAGGCATCTGGTACGGCAAGGGACCTGGCGTCGACCGCACCGGCGACGTCTTCCGCCACGCCAACTTCGCCGGTACCGGCCCGAACTGCGGAGCCCTGGCCCTGGCCGGTGACGACCACATGTCGAAAAGCTCCACCATCCCCCACCAGAGCGACCTGTCGTTCTTCAACTTCGCCATCCCCGTTCTCTATCCGGGCAATACACAAGAGATCCTCGACCTGGGCCTGGCCGGCATCGCCCTCTCCCGCTACTCCGGGGCCTGGGTGGCGATGAAGATGATCACCAACGTCTGCGACGGCGGCGGCACCGTCGAGGTCGCGCCGGACCGCCCCTCCTTTGTCATTCCCGATCCCCACTACCAAAAGGTATTCGAGGGCATGTTGATCGTGCCCAAGACCCTGCTGCTGGAGCAGGAGATCCACTACCGCAAGCTCCAGGCCGCCCGCGACTTCGCCCGCGCCAACGGCCTCAACCGCATTCTGGTCTCCCACCCGCACGACCGCCTGGGCATAGTCACTGCTGGTAAGAGCTACTACGACCTGCGCACCGCCCTGCGCGACCTGGGCCTCGATGAGGCCGCCCTCGACCAGGCCGGCGTCCGTATCCTGAAGCTGGGCATGACTTACCCCCTCGAGCCGCGCATCGTCGAGGAGTTCGCCCGCGGCCTCGAAGAGATCCTGGTGGTCGAGGAGAAGCGTAGCTTCCTCGAATTCCAGTTGCGCGACCTGCTCTACAACCACCCCTCCCGCCCCCGCATCTACGGCAAGTCCGACGAGGACGGGAAGCGCCTGCTGGCCACCCACGGCGAGCTGGACCCGGACCCCATCGCCCGCGTGGTGGGAGAGCGGGTGCTGCGCCGAACCCGGTTCGAGAGCGTGGAGCGCCGGCTCGCCCGCCTCGACCAGATCGAGGACCGCCCCCGGGAATCGGTTCCCTTCCGCCCGCCCAGCTTCTGCTCCGGCTGCCCGCACAATCGCTCCACGCTGGTGCCCGAGGGCATGGCCGCCGGCGGCGGCATCGGCTGCCACGGCATGGCCGGACGCCTCCAGCACATCCATCGTGGCTTTACCTACATCACGCAAATGGGCGGCGAAGGCGCGCCCTGGATCGGCATCGCGCCCTTCACCGAGACGCCCCACCTGTTCCAGAACGTCGGCGACGGAACCTTCTTCCATTCCGCCACCCTGGCCGTAAACGCCTGCGTCGCCGCCGGCGTCAACATCACCTTCAAGATCCTCTACAACGGCGCGGTCGCGATGACCGGCGGCCAGAATGTCACCGGCGCCCTCCCCATCCCCGACCTCACCCGCCAGCTCGAAGCGCAAGGTCTGAAGCGAATCGTGGTCCTCACCGACGACCTGGACCGCTACCGCGACCGCTCCCTTCTCTCCGACAAGGCCGAGGTGTACTACCGCGACGAGCTCGAAAAGGTGATGGCCGAGCTCCAGAAGACCTCCGGCGCCACCGCCCTGATCTACGACCAGCAGTGCGCCGCCGAGAAGCGCCGCCTCCGCTCGCGCGGCAAGCTGCCTAAGCCGACACGCCTACTGGTGATCAACGAAGAGGTGTGCGAGGGCTGCGGCGATTGTGTGGCCAAATCGAACTGCCTGTCGCTCTATCCCGTGGACACCGAGTACGGCCAAAAGACCCGTATCCACCAGTCCTCCTGCAACGCCGACTACTCCTGCCTCTTGGGCGACTGCCCGTCATTCGTCTCGGTAGAGGTGAAACCCGGCACCGGACTCCGCAAGAAGAAACTCCCCCCCGTGCCCGACGTGCAGGTCCCCGAGCCGGCGGCCAAGGTGGACGCCGCCGGGGGCTACGAGATCCTGATCCCCGGCATTGGCGGCACCGGCGTGGTCACGCTGAACGCGCTGCTCTCGACCGCCGCCCTCCTGGATGGCCTGGGCGTGACCTCCCTGGATCAGACCGGGCTCTCGCAGAAAGGCGGCGCGGTCGTGTCCGGCCTCTTGCTCGGCCCCCGGCCCGTCGAGCTCGCCAACAAGAGCAGCTACGGCAGCGTCCACCTATTGCTGGGGTGCGATCTGCTGACCGCCGGGGCCGCCGACAACCTGAAACGCTGCGATCCGGCCCGCACGATCGCCGTGGTCAACTCGGCCGAGATTCCCACCGGCGAGTCGGTCCGGCGCGGGATGGTGCACTTCGGAGCGCCGCTGGCGGACGCCATCAACCGGGCCACCCGCGCCCGCGCCAACCTGTTTGTGGACGCCTCCCGCGTGGCCGAGATCCTCTTCGCCAGCCACCTGGCGGCCAACATCGTGCTGCTGGGAGTGGCCTACCAGGCCGGTTACCTCCCGCTGTCGGCGGAATCGATCGAGCGCGCCATTGAGTGGAACGGCGTCGAGGCGGACCAAAACCGGGCCGCCTTCCGCTGGGGCCGTAAATATTACTTAGATCCAGAAGCCGTCGAGCTCCGTCGGGAGCCGCCCGCCCCGCCGGTGGACCGCGCGCAGGAGCTCGCCGCCTACCAGGACGACCGCTACGCCGCCCGCTACCGTCACTGGGTCGAGCAGGTCGCGCGGCGCGAGCAGGAAGCGAAGCCGGGATCGACCGAGCTGGCCGAGGCCGCCGCCCGCGGCCTCTACAAACTGATGGCTTATAAGGATGAGTACGAGGTGGCACGCCTGCTGACCAAACGCTCGTTCGAGGAATCGGCGGCGGGACAGTTCGAGGCGCCCGAGCGCCTGGTCTACCACCTGCACCCGCCCCTGCTGCGCGCCCTGGGTCT
>JBGOUV010000451.1:0-5055 GCA_041477815.1 Terriglobia bacterium
CGACGCCCTTCTCGACGCCCTGGCCCAGGACTTCATTAAGAATAACTACTCCCTGCGCCACGTTTTCCGCGTCATCCTGAATTCCCGCACCTACCAGCTCACGAGCGAGCCCAACGATACCAATCGTCACGACCAGATGAACTACTCGCGCTACTACCCGAAGCGCCTCATGGCCGAGCAACTCGCCGACGCTCTGGGCCAGGTCACCGGCGTCCCCGAACGCTACCGCGGCCATCTTCCCGGCACCCGCGCCATGTCCCTGCCCGAGGGCGCCCCCAGCTACTTCCTCTCCACCTTCGGCCGTATGAAGGCCCGCGAGGTAATCTGCGAGCGCGACGGCCAGCCCGACATGGCCCAGGCCATGCACCTGATCAGTGGGGACACGCTGCACAAGAAACTCACCGCCAGGGACGGCCTCCTCGACCAGTGGCTCAACGACTCCACGCTGTCCAACGAACAAATCGTCCGCCGCCTCTTCCTTTCGGCCCTGGTCCGCGATCCCGATCCCCGCGAACTATCCGTCTCCCTCCAGCCGCTTTCCACCGCCGCCAACCGCCGCCAGGCCTTCGAGGATGTCCTGTGGGCTTTGTTCAACTCCAAGGAGTTTCTGTATAACCACTAACCACAGGGGTAAAACGATGACGCGCTTTGACCGCCGCTCTTTCCTGAAACTCGGCTCCATCGCCACCTTCGGCCTGCTGCCCTACGGCGACGTGGTCCGCCTGCGCGCCCAGTCCCACTCCCCTGTCTCCGTCATCCATCTCTGGCTCACCGGGGGCCTCAGCCAGCTCGACACCTTCGACCCCAAGCCCGACGCCGACTCCCGTTATCGCAGCCTCTTCAAACCCATCGAGACCAACGCCGGCGGCATCCGCATCTCCGAGCATCTCCCTCTCACGGCCCGACAGGCCGATAAGTACGTCATACTACGCTCCATGACCCACAAGCAGGCCGCCCACGAGGCCGCCTGCAACCTGATCCTCAACGGCCACAACCCGCTCCCGACCATCCAGTTTCCGGCCCTCCAGACCGTGGTGGCCAAGGAGCAAGGCCCGCGCAACGAAATGCCCGCCTGCGTCTCCATTCCCGGCGCTACCGGCTCCTGGGAGAAGGCCGGCTTCCTCGGACCCAAATACAACCCTTTCAACGCCGGCAACCCCAACATCGAAAACTACAGGGTCCAGGATATGGACCTGCCGCTGGGAGTCGACTGGGCCCGCGTCGACCACCGCCGCTCGCTGCTCGCCGTGGTCGATGAGAAGTTCCGCCGCCTGGATACCACCGGCGTCTCCGAAAGCATGGACGCCTACTACCAGACGGCATTCAACCTGATGCGCTCCGACCGCGCCAAGAAGGCCTTCCGCATCGAGGAGGAGCCGGAGACCCTCCGCGAAAAGTACGGCCGCACGTCTCTAGGTCAGGGCGCTCTCCTGGCTCGCCGCCTGGTAGAGGCCGGCGTCCGCTTCGTGACCGTCTCCCGAGGCTTCAACACCTGGGATCATCACAAGGACATCTTCACCCTCCTCCAGAACGACTTTCTCCCGGAACTGGACCGCGCCTATTCGTCGCTGCTCGAAGACCTTCACCAACGCGGTCTTCTGGCCTCCACACTCGTGATCGTGTGCGGCGAATTCGGCCGCACACCGGAGATCAACGGCATGGCCGGCCGCGACCACTGGCCCAACGTCTTCAGCCTGACCCTGGCCGGCGCCGGCATTACCGGCGGGCGCGTCTACGGCTCGTCGGACGAGAAGGGCATGTTCGTCCGAGACAACCCCGTCCAGGTTGCCGACCTGATGGCCACGATCTACCGCAAGCTGGGCATCGACCCGCAGAAGGAGTATCTCAGCAATATCGGACGGCCGGTCAGGCTAACCGACGACGGCAAACCGCTGGATTTCCTGCTAGGATGACGCGCAAAGCGCGGTGAGCGTTCGGACGTTCGCAACGTCCTCCAGCTTCCGAACCATATCGACAATAGCCTTCGCCTTGGCTGCGGGCCACTTCGCGAAGGCGGCGCAGTCCAGGAATTTGGCCGCCACTTCGTCGTAGCTCATGGGGTTGGCCGGGCTGCCTTTGCCGAAGTCGGCGCGACCGGAAATGGTTCGGCCGTCCTTCAGCCGCAGGTCGAGAATGGTGGTCATCTTGTTGTAGCCGGCCTTTTCCGCCTCCGGGTGCACGCCGAAGCGCACCCGTCCGATCATCTCCTGGACCTCGGGCCGGTTGACCACCTCGTCGGTGAACTCGAGCAATCCCGCCTTGCCGTAGAGCAGCAGCGAGGCCATGCAAAACTCCATGCTGAACTTCGCTTCCAGGTGCGTCTTCGGCCGGTGATGGATCAGCGCGTTCGGCATGTTCCGATTGGTACCTACATCGAGGCGCTCCAGGTCCTGCGGGCGGAGGCGGTGCTCGCGGAGCAGCCGCTGCAGCTCGGTCATGCCCGGATGGGTGAGCGATCCGGAGGGATGCGGCTTGATCGAGATGCCGGGGGAAACAAAGGTCCAGGGCCGGCCGAGCTTGTCGCGGATGGCAACGGGGTCGTAGCCGCCGCCGGCCGCCCGGAAGAAGCCGCGGGGGGCCTCCAGAATCTGGTCGGCGGCGGTCCAGCCCAGCGCTGCGAGGTCGGCGGCGACCACGCCCGACTCCGCCGCCCGGCCGGCGTGAAACGGCTTGGTCATGGTCCCGAAGTTCTCGCGCAGCCCGGCTGCCTGACTGGCGGCGAGGGAGAGCGCACGCACCGTCCGCTCCAGGTCGAGGCCGCGCTGCTTGGCCGCCGCGGCCGCCGACCCGAACGTGCCGCACGTGCCGGTGGAGTGAAACCCCTCGTCATAGTGTCGCGGCGCGATGGCTTCGGCGATCTTGCACTCCACCTCCACCCCGACGTGATAGGCCAGCAGCAGCTCGCGACCGGACCGTGCGGCCGCCTCGGCCAGGGCCAACGCCGCCGGCAGCGCCGTGGTGGTGGGATGGGTGAGCAGCCCGTAGACGCGGTCCGGGGCCACGGCGAGCTGGGTATCATCATAATCGTCGGCGTGGATTCCGACGCCGTTGACGAAAGCCGCGAAGCGCGGGGCTACTTTCACGGGCGACCCGATGACCGTCGCCAGGCCGCGCGACAGTCCCAGCGACTTCAGATAGGCGCGGCTCAGAGTTCCGGTCTCGGCCACGGAACCGGCCAGCGCCAGCCCCAGTCCGTCGAGAATGGACTTCTTGCTAAGCTCGATCACTTCCGCCGGCAGGTCGGCGTAGGTCGTGTTGAGGATGAAGGCAGCCACCTGGCGCGTCAGTCCGTCGGCCGGCTGGGGTGCAGCCGGCAGGAGAAAGGCGCCCGTGGCGGCCTGGGCCAGCTCTCTACGGGTCAGTCTCATAGCTGAAGCCAGTGTATCGCACCGCACCGGGACCGTCCGGGAGCGGATGGTTCGGACAGGCGCGGAAACCGCTCCGTTGAAGACGCGGCGAAGAACCGGCGAAAATACCCGGCCGTACCGGCCGCGTCTTCATCACCTGTGGTGGGCCGCAGGCCCATGGGGCACTCCCTTACGGTCGCGGCTCGGTGCAGACGGGTTTCAGTTCAGCTTGGCCCGCTCGGGACGGCGGCGGGGGCCGGTTTTTTCCAGGAGTTTCTCGAAGCTTGGCTGGTCGAGCTTCACGGTAATCCCCAGCTCGTTGTTCCGCTCCTCGACCTGGATGCCGTCGAAGACGTTCATCATCGCGGGCTCCTTCTCGGACGCCGAGAGCCGCCCGAACGCCACCAGGCCGCGGACCGCGTCGGCCAAGGTCTTGGCGTCCTGCCCGCTCTGGCAGAGGCCCTGGGCGCGCAGCTCCAGCCCGCCGCTGAGGTCCAGGGCCAGGCTGGTGTAGCTCATGGTGCTGAAGATCCGGGCGAAGTTGGAGGCCTGCGCGTCGCCCCCCCGGGGCAGGTTCCGGCTGACGAGCTGGGCCGGGTTGCTGGATACTGCCCATAGCTGATGAGTCCCGCTAATGGCCTGCGCCCGGCTCAACAGCGCCGAGTTCGAGGTCAGGCTGGGCCCGCCTCCCGCTTTGCGGTCGATGGCCCCCAGCACCTCCGGCCGCGTTCCCGCCAGCACCGTCTGGTCGTCCAGGAAGCAGACTCGCCCGTCCTGATCCTTGCCATCACCGCGCAGAACCTCCCGGCCGCGGTAGTTCTCGACGGTGGCGTTCTTCTCCTTCAGGGCGCGGGTCAGGGCGGATACGTTGAAGGTTCCGCGCCCTACGGCTACGAACTGTTTCTCGCCGGTGGAGGCCACCAGCAGGTCCTGGACGTCCCGGCGCGGGTCGAAGCCGGTCTCGCGGGTGAACTCGTCGAACTTCGTGTCGTGCGACCGCAGGCTCTGCTCTTCCCAGTAGCGCCACGCGGGAGTGCGTTTGAGGCGCTCCACGTCCACGCCTACCAGGGAGGTGGCGTTGGCCGGCAGCAGGGCCAATAGGGCACGGTCCAGGGTGACCCCCTGGGCGCTGGCCGGCCTCTCCCACCGCACCACGACGACGCCGGCCAGCAACAGGACGGCCGGAATGCTCACCAGGAATGTTTTGCGCATAACTAATAATCCTTTCGGGCAAATGCCCACAAACCGGCCGCCAGCACCACCAGGGCGAACAGGGCCGAGCTCCAGACCGGCATCCAGCTTTCGAAGCCGCGGCCTTCGAGAGCCAGCCGCGACATGTTTCCCAGGTCCCAGTACTTGGGGAATAGATAGTACAGATAGTCGGTGAGATACCTGGCCCACTCTTGCCGGAATAGTCCCCGGAGACGGGTGTGCTGGGCCAGCAGGGGGCTCACGATCATGAAGAAGTAGGTGACCATGGTGGCCAGCACGGCGCTGGATGACAGCACCGCCACCAGCGTGACCACCGCCAGCATTACGGCGAAGGCGAAGATGGCCAGGGCCGCCGCCAGCAGGAAGCTGGGTTTCCAGATGCGGGTCTTGACGCCCAGCACGACCCAGACGCCCAGCACGAGGTACAGCATGTTCGATCCGATCACCGCCAGCGTGCCCAGGTAGCGGCCCAGCAGGAGGCGTGTCCGGGTGATAG
>JBGOUV010000224.1:0-11444 GCA_041477815.1 Terriglobia bacterium
CCAACTTCGCGTGGACCCTCAATACGGGATACCTGGTGCTCTTTATGCAGGCCGGGTTCGCCCTGCTGACGTGCGGGCTGGTGCGCAAGAAGAACGCCGCCCACCTCATGATGCTGAACTTCGCGGCGTACGTCTTCGCCTTCCTGGCGTATTACGCGTTGGGCTACGCCTTCCAGTTCGGCGCCGTCGCGGTGAATGCGGCTCCGACCAATCTGGGGGGCACTCCGACGCTGAATGGGTTCCTGATCGGAGGCGGCCAGTGGGGATTCTTGGGCGGCAAGGGCTTCTTCCTGGCCGGCCCCGCGTACGACGCCGGCAGCAATTGCCTGACGCTGTTTGAGGTCGTGTTCATGGAGACCGCCGGGTACATCATTGTCGGCGCGATCTGTGAGCGGATCACCTTCTGGGCGTTTCTCCTTTGCGAGCTGTTCATGGGCGCCATCCTCTACCCCATCTTTGGCTGCTGGGTCTGGGGCGGCGGCTGGCTCTCGCAGCTCGGCGCCACTATGAATCTGGGCCACGGGTACGTGGACTTCGCCGGATCTTCGGTGGTGCACGCCGTGGGAGGCTTCTGCGCCATGGCGCTGGCCATGATCCTCGGTCCGCGTCTGGGCAAGTATGGCGCGGACGGCAAGCCGCGAGCCTTCCCGGCGCACAATATCGTGTTTGTTGTAACCGGGACATTCATTCTCCTGTTCGGGTGGATGGGGTTCAATCCCGGCTCGACTCTCGGCGCCACCGACCTTCGCATCTCGGTCATTGCCGTGAACACCAATCTCGCTGCGGTGGTCGGCTCGGCGACCGCGATGCTCTTCTGGTACCTGAAGTTCGGGAAACCCGACATCACCATGGCCTGCAATGGGATGCTCGCCGGGCTGGTCGCCATTACCGCCCCCTGCGCCTTCGTGTCGGCAACCTCCTCCGTCATCATCGGTTTTCTCGCTGGAATCGTGGTCTGTGTGGGGGTCCTCTTTAATGAGCGAGTGACCAGGATCGACGACCCCTGCGGGGCTATCTCGGTGCACGGCTTCTGCGGCTTTCTGGGAGCGATCTCGGTCGGCATCTTCGCCGACGGCACTTATGGCGCCGGATGGAACGGCGTCGGAGCGGCGACGTACCTCGGGCAAGCGGGCCGAGGGGTTACCGGCTTGCTCTACGGGGATTCGCGCCAGTTTATGGTCCAACTGGGCGGGGCGACCTTGTGTGTAGTCTGGGCGTTCGGGGTGACCTATGTTGTTTTCAAGATCGTGAATGCGATCAAAACCATGCGCGTGACACCCGAGGTCGAACTGGAAGGGCTCGATGTGCCCCAGTTTGGGCTCCTGAGCTATCCGGAAGACGCGGTCGTCACTACCCGCGCCGGTTCTTAGGCGGGCACCATAATTTTGAAGCGTAAGGATCCAAACCTATGAAGAAAGTCGAAGCAATCATCCAACCGTTCAAGTTGGAGGACGTCCGCGAGGCCATCAAGAACATCGGGGTCGATGGGATGACCATCTCGGACGTGCGGGGCCACGGGCGGCAGAAGGGCCACAAGGAAGTCTATCGGGGTCAGGAATACACCGTCGATCTGCTTCCCAAGGTGAAGATCGAAGTAGTGTTGCCCGACGGCCGGGTGGACGAGTTCGTCAAAGCGCTCGGCGACGCCGCGCGCACCGGCAAGCTGGGTGACGGCAAGATCTTCATCAGCAATGTCGACGACGCCATCCGCATCCGCAACAACGATCGGGGCGAAGGGGCGCTGTAGCGGTTGGATTCGATCCAGGAGCAATTCCTCGCGAGCGGTGACGCCCTGGCCGCGATTCGCGGGCGATCGGAGGCCGTGGACCAGGCGGCCATTGGTTTGTTCGACCGCCTGTTTGGGGAAGGGAGGGCCTCCGGCATCGCCCTGGTAGCAGTAGGTGGGTACGGCCGGCGCGAGCTGTTTCCCCAGTCCGACGTGGACCTGCTGTTTCTGGTGGAGAAGCAGGCGGCAGCGTCGGCGGCCCGCGAGTCGATCTCCGCTTTTCTGCGGGACCTCTGGGATGGGGGGATGCACGTTTCGCAGTCGGTCCATACCCCGGCCGAGTGCGCCACCCTCACCCCCGGCAACACCGAGTTGAGCATCAGCCTGCTGGACCGCCGGTTCCTGGCCGGCGACCGCCTCCTGTATGACAAGCTGGAAGAGCGGCTGCCCAATTTCTTCGCGCGGGAGGGCGCCGCGCTGCTGCGCGAGCTGGGTCAGTTGACCCGGTCCCGCTACGACAAGCACGGCCACACCATCTACCACCTGGAGCCCCACGTCAAGGATGCTCCCGGCGGGTTGCGCGATGTACATTTGATCGGCTGGATCGGGGGGATCACGCGCGTGGTCCCGGAGGATTCCACCGCCGAGCTGGCTGCCGCCCGCCGGTTCCTGTTCGGCGTCCGGTGCCACCTGCACTATTTCAACCAGCGCGACAGCAACCTGCTCACTTTCGAGCACCAGGAGCGGATCGCCGGCGACGATGCGGCCGGCTGGATGCGGGATTACTACCGCCACGTGCGGGTGGTCCACCGGGTGGCCTCCCGGCTGTTAGACGAAAACGCCACGCCGCCGCACTCCCTGTTCACCCTCTTTCGGGACCGCCAAGCGCGGCTCTCGAATGCAGACCTCGCGGTGGCGCGGGGGATGGTCTACGTGCGGCACCCCGAGGCCCTGGAGCGCGACTCGGCGCTGCTGCTGCGCCTGTTTGAGTTTCTGGCGCGCCACGGGATCCCGGCGGCCCCGGAGACCGAGCGCCGCGTGGCCCGGGCCGTCTCGAGCTTCCGCTGGGAAGGGCCGCTCTGGCCGGCCGTGGCCGCTATTCTGCGTCTGCCCCACGCCTACCAGGCCCTCACCACCATGCGCGAGACCGGCCTGCTGGGCCACGTGTTCCCGGAGTACGAGCGCATCGATTGCCTGGTGACCCGCGACTTCTACCATCGCTATACGGTGGACGAGCACTCGCTCCGTACGATCAAGACGCTACGGGAGCTGCGCCGCACCGATGAGGATCTCCTCACCCGTCACTTCGCCGAGCTGCTGGAGGAGACCGAGCAACCCGAGGTGCTGCTGTTCGCCCTGCTGTTCCACGACGTGGGCAAGGGCAGCGGCCGGGACCACGTGGAGGCGGGGATGGACCTGACCGAGGGGGCCATGGAGCGGATCGGCATGCCCGACGCCGATCGTGAGATGGTGCGCTTCCTGATCCACCGCCACCTGGAGATGTCCGAGACCATGACCCGGCGCGACCTCGGCGATCCGGCGACCGCCGCGGCCTTCGCCGGGAAGGTGGCGACCCTGGAGCGGCTGCGCAAACTCACCCTGCTCACTTACGCCGACATTTCGGCGGTGAACCCGGAGGCCCTCACCCCTTGGCGCAAGAACCTGTTGTGGCAGCTTTATGTGGCAACCCACAACCAGCTCACCCGGGAGATGGAAGCCGACCGCATCGAGGCCGGTCCGGCCTTTGCCCAGGGCCTGCCGACGCGCTACCTGCGCACCCACACGCCGGAGCAAGTCCAGGAGCACGCCAAGCTGGAGGCCGCCTACCGCCAGAAGGGTGTAGCCATCAGCCTGACCCGCCGGCATTCGCTGCACGAGCTGGTGGTGCTGGCGTCGGACCGCCCGTTCCTGTTCGCGTCGATCGCGGGCACGGTATCGTCGTTCGCCCTGAACATCCTGCGGGCCGAGGCGTTCTCGAACAAAGAGGGCATGGTGCTCGACACCTTTGTCTTTGCCGATCCGAACCGCAGCCTGGAGCTCAACCCGGGCGAAGCCGACCGCCTGAGCCAAACTCTGGAGCACGTCCTGACGGGCAAGATCGAGGTGCAGGAGCTGCTGCAAAAGCGTCCCCCGCCCTCCACCTGGCGCCGGCCGCGCATCCCCCGCCAGATCACCTTCGACAACCAGACGTCGCCCCACTCGACCCTTTTCCACGTCATCACCGAGGACCGCTCCGGCCTGCTCTACGACCTGGCCAGCACGGTGTCGTTCCACGGCTGCAATATCGACGTGGTCCTGATCGACACCGAGGGACACAAGGCGATCGACGTGTTCTACGTGCAGTCGGGGGGCGGCAAGCTGTCCGACGATAAGGCGCGGGAGATGTGCCGGGAGTTGGAACAAGCCTGCGCGGGGGAGAGGGAGTAGGTTTCGGACCGCCATGCCGCCGTGCGGCGGCGGGTGAAGAAGTTGGGGCTGAGGATCATCCTGCTAGCGGACAGACCTGGGAGGGGTCGCCGCCGGGGAAGTCTGGTTGACGACGTTGCTGGGCGCAACCGGGCCGGACTGGTTGGCCGTTTGTCCCGGGAGGTTCATCCCAAAGACCGTGTTGAGGGTGTTGATAGACGACTTGTACGCCCCATCCGTCCAGCCCGACCTCTGCGGGTTGTAGGATTCACCCACTAGTGAAATCCGCTTCACCCGGGATCGGTTGGATGGCCCAACTGGCGATTTGCATCGTCGAAAACGGCGACCCGGCTCGCACGAAGTGCCATCCGCCGGGCCAGATCTGAACATGGGTCTTGAGCGGATTCGGGATGCTGACACCTGGGAACAGGTAGTCGAGGTTGCGCTTGATCTCCGCTTCCACGGCTGGAATCCCGCGTTGGGCCGTCTGCTCCCAAAAATTCACGCACTGCAGATCGTCGTCGTAGACGGAGCGAGTAACCTTCTGATCGGCGGCATAGGGGTTGATGGGAATCTCGATGGCATTCAGGCAGGACTCCGTGGTCCAAGCCCGGCGCACGTCCTTGCCCGGCACCGCGCCGATCCACCAGGCTTGCGGCCACCACTGGGTGATGGTCGCGACCTTGATGCCGGTCAGATCCTGAAACTGCGGCATAGCCTGAATCTGCTGGGCGATGCCCCCCTGGATGAACTTGAAGCCCTCGGAATCGACGGCGATCACCAGGCGAGGGGCGTTGACGAGGTAGCCGGGGGTGGTCAGAATGTAGTGACCGCCGGCCTTCGAAATGTCCGACACCGGCTGCGACCGGAAGATGCGCACGCCACTGGCAAGGGTCCGCTGCTCCATACCGCGGATGAACGCGGACATGCCGCCCACGGGGTAGCTGGGAGTGCAGCACACGTCCCAATCTTCGTCCAGGAACTGCAGGTACGCCTTGGCGCTCAGCGGGTACGTGAAGTCGCCGCGGAAGCGGAACACGTCGGTCAGGAAGTGATACTGCTCCACGCCGGCCACCCTGCGCACGTAGGAACGGAAGTCGGGGTAGTTGTCTACGTTGGCGCGCTCCGGTCCGAAGCGCAGCTTGTCGTAGAGGACGGTTTCGGATTCGGAATCCGGCACCTGGGGGTAGGCCAGGTTATTCATCGTGTCCGAATCGTAAGTGAAGAAACCCCGGGCGCTGAAGCGATCGTCGCGGTAGGGCGCGACCTCCAGCGTGATGCCCAGTTCGGCGGCCAGGTTGAAAACCACGGTCTGGGTCTCCATGACGCGCAAAGCGCCGGTGCCATACAGCGGACCATTGGGAGTGCGCGAGACGTCATGGACACGCCCACCCAACTGGTCTTCCTTTTCAAACAGGCATACATTCGCGTGCAGGGTTGGCCCCAACCGGAAGGCCGTGTGCAATCCACCGGCGCCTCCTCCGATTATCGCGACCTGGCAATCGATGGTTTGCACGGGTGGTGGCGCGGCCATCAACCACGCAGGTAGGACTGCGGCACAGTACAGGATTCTCTTCAGCATGGGCACTTCATTAGTGCAGGCAGTATTCTCAGCGAGCTCTCTCAAACCGGAATTGCCATTGTGACCTAACGGTTTTAAGGAAGTACACGCCGGCGTGCATTTTTCGGAGCCGTTGTTTTCTTCCCTGGAAGGCCCATTACGTCTAGTACACTTCCGAGCGGCCCTTTCCGGTCCGCTGCCTCGCTTCCTCTTTCTTTCCTTGCTTTTCCCCACCATCTGATCTAAATTAGTTCCAGCAGATGTTATTCCGCGCTTTGTCGCGGAGCCTCCTGGCCGTCCTGTTTGCCATTTCAGGCAAAGCCCAGTTTGAGATTCGAGGTTCCCGGCTTTATCTAGATCGCGAGCCGTTTTCCATCCACGGAGTCGCCTATGGCCCGACGCCGGTAGGGGCCCTTCCCGGCACGAGTCTGGAGGTTTCCGCCTGCCTTTACGGGCGCGACCTTCCCCTGATGGCGCGCGCCGGAATCAACACGGTGCGGGTCTATGGGAAGATCCGCGCCGACGACGCTCCCTTCCGGCAGGCGCTCGACCGCAGCGACCTGTACCTGCTGGCCGGTTTCCCTCTCGACCCCTACCACGACCCGGGCTCTTCTCTGGCCGCGGGGAGCGAGCTGCGCGCGCGGATTCTGCGCGAATTTCGGGAATATGCCGAGCAATGGCGGGACCAGCGGCGCCTCCTTGCCCTGATTTTGGGAAACGAGGTAGCCCGCGACTACAACCGCAAGTTCGCCGGCTCGCCGCGGGACTTCTATTCCCTGGTGGACGAAGCGGCAGCCGGTCTGCGGCCGGTGCTGGTGACGACGGCGGTGGCCGACGTGACCGACATTGGAATCGGTCCGCTGGGGACCCGCGACCCCGACCTGCCCAACCTCGCCTTCTGGGCGGTGAACCTCTACCGTGGGCTCACCCTTGACGGGGCGCTCGACAGCTTCCGGCAGCGGTCGGGCAAGGCCGTGCTGGTGTCGGAGTTTGGCGTGGATGCTCTCAACGAAGTGAGGCAGGTGGAGGACGCGGAAACCCAGGCCTCCTGGCTGCGCAACCTGCTGCGCCTCCTGCAGCAGGAGGAGGTGCTGGGGAGCGTGGTGTTCGAGTGGACCGATGAGTGGTGGCGGGGCGGACCGAGTCCGCAAAGTCATGGCCCGGCCGGAGAACTCCGACCCGGGTTTCCGGATGGCCGCGCCAACAGCGGCTGGTTCGGCCTGTTTGGCCTGAGCACCCACGAGGTGCCCGGACTGGATGGGCTGCGCCCCCGGCCGGCGTTCGCGGTGCTGGCAGAAGAGTGGGGCGGCAAACTGCCAGCCAACTGGCCGGAGAGAGAGCAGCCCCGGCCGACGCTGAGAAGCGCGCTCAATGCCGGCAGCCGGGTGCGCCTCGTGGCTCCAGGCGCCTTGCTGTCGCTGTTTGGAGATTCGCTGGTGGAGCCGTCGGCACCGGATTTGACCTTCGTCTGCCTGGCCTCCCGGCCGGCCCCGCTGTTGTCGCTCGGTGTGGGGCAGATTGACAGCCAAGTCCCTTGGGAGACGCCGCTGGGCGCAGCGCCGGTACTGGTCTATCAGGCCGGCATCGCAAGCACCGTGATCACTGTGGATGTTAGGGAGATCGCGCCGGGAATTCTGAACCGCGGCGTGCTGGAGGCGGGTAAACCCTGTCCGGTCAGCCTCACCAATGGGGTCCGGCCAGGGGCGTACCTGGAGGTTTACGGGACCGGCTTGGGCAGCGTGTCGGCGACGCTGCCGACCGGTACAGCGTCGGCCCTGCCCTGGCCCACCGACGTGGTCCCTCGCGCGTTTCTGGGATCCCGGGAACTGCGGGTCGCGTACAGCGGTCTCGTACCCGGCGTGCTCGGGGTCTACCAGACCAATACCCAGGTGCCGGAGGACTTCCCCTTCTCCACGGTCGGACTGCGTCTATTTTCGGGAGGGATCGAGAGCAACGCCTACCAAATGACGGTGCTCAGCGAGTTCGATCGACCCGGCCTGGTGCTGGGGTCCAGCCTGATGCAGTTCCTGGTGCAGGCCGGAGGTCCGCCCCGGTCGGCGGAATTGGCCATCGAAGGTCGGAGCGGGTTCTGCGAACTGGTGCAGTTCACCGTGACGGGAGTGCCCGCAGGGGTGAGCGTGTCGGTGCCGGTAGGCTTTCCCGGGCAGCGGATTCCGGTGACGGTACAGGCTTCGACACAAACCCGTGGGATGCAGGACGTGGAGGCCGTAGCCATCGCTGTCTCGTCGTTGCCGGAGCACCCCATGCTGCACCTCCGGATCTCGGTTCTTCCCAGCCGCGGCGACATTCCCTTCCGGGTGATCTCGGGGGGCGCCCGCGCCGGCCTGGTGGCGCAGTTTGAGATGGCCGGCCAGGTCCTGTTCTTGGCCCGCGGCGGCGGGCCGGGCCGGGGCTTCCACTTCGTGGTCCTGAACGGAGACACCGGCGTCCTGGGCCCCACCCGTAGTTTTGACACCTGGGCCAGCCAGCGCGCCTCCGAAGACATGGCCGATTACCTCACCGCCCTCCCGGTCGGCACCATCGTCCTGGGCGCCATCGCCGATGAGGGCACCTTCAACCTGACCGCCCGGGCCCGTACCGCCCTCCGCCGCATCCTCAGCTCTCAGCTCAGCGACAGCCTCCTGTACCAGGATTCGTGGGCCATCATCACCCGCGTGGGCGCTCAACAACCGATCGCCGAGGGAGCGGCCCGGGCGCAGTTGGTGGCGTTGGAGAAGGTGCTGACCTTCTAGGTCTACTTCCCGCCCAGGATCTCACCGGTGGGTTTCTTCTGGGTGATTTCGTCGTAGGTGGCCTTGACCTGCGCGGGGTAGAAGTCACCGACCCAGTTCTTCACCGCGTCGGGGAGCTGAAGGCTGGTGGAGACCGGCTTATCGCCTTCCATCTTGACGATGTCGGCCAGCTTCTTCTTCTGGGTGACAGCGGTTTTGACCGCTTTTTCCAGCTCCACGAAGAACTGGATCTGGCCGCTGAGGATCTCGGGGCCGCCGGGGCCGCCGTGGGCGGGGAGGACGTGGGTGAGGGGGCGCTTTTGGGCGGCGCGGAGAACCCGAGTCCAGTTCAGGACGTTGCCGTCGCCGACGAAGTTGTAGGGACCGTTGACGGCGGCATCGCCGGTGCAAATGATCTTCTCCTTGGGGAGATACACGAAGCCGTCGCCGCGCGTGTGGGCCCAGCCGAAGAAATGAAACTCCACGCGGCGCCCGCTGTCTTCTATGACGTAAGGGCTCTTGTCGAAGGTCTGGACGGGGGGCTCGGCGGTCTGGAGCTTCAGCTCGCCGACGTCCTGGCGCTGCTTGGCGGACTCCTGCCAGCGCTTCGGCTCGTAGCGTTTCATCTCTTCGACAACGCCTTTGTAGGCCAGGGTGGTGGCGCCGAGCTTGGTGAAGATGGGGTTGCCGTAGGCGTGGTCGCCATGGTGGTGGGTGTCGAAGACGTACTTGATGGGCTTGGAGGAGACCTTCTTGGCTTCGGCGATGGCGAGACGGGCGCCGGAGGGGAAGTTGGCATCGACGAGTAGGAGGTAGTCCTGCATCTCGATGATGATGTTGTTGCAGTGGCCCTCTTTCTTGAGGTCCCCCTCGCGGAACCACACGCCCGGCGCGATCTGTTTGACGGTGTTGGGCTGGGCTGTGGTGGAGGAAATGAACAGGGCCGCCATCGCCAATCCGGCAAATAGGGCGGCGCACCACGCGCGTCTGATCCTCATGAGGGCCTCCTGGTGAATCTACAGTTTACACGGTTTCCGTTCGATTGATTTTAGATAGAGATGGGTGTCCTCAGAATTCACTACGGCCTGGTCGCACTGCTGTGGGCGGCGCGGTTGGCCGCCAAAACGACGGGGACCACGAAGGACTTGGCCGACATGAGCGTGGAGGACCTGCTGAACGTGCGGGTGATTTCCGCAGCCCGCCATGAACAGCGGCACCTCGACTCGCCCCGGGCGATTTCGGTTCTGACCGCCGAGGATTTACTGCGGGGGAATTACCGAACGGTTCCGGAGGCGTTGAACGAACTGGTAGGGGTGATGGTGCAGGAGACCAACTATGCCGGCGGCTCGCCCATCATCCGGGGGATGATCGGCAACCGCATCCTCATCCTGGTGGACGGGATCCGGCTGAACAATGCCATCTACCGGCTGGGGCCCAACCAGTATCTCAATACGATTGACCTTCACCAGGTGGAGCGGATCGAGGTGGTCCGAGGGGCGGGATCGGTGCTGTACGGGAGTGACGCGCTGGGCGGCTTGATCAACGTCATCACCAAGTCGCCGGAGGGGACCGGGAGCGGGTCGAACCTCCAAGGGCGGGCTTTCACCCGGTTTTCGAGCTTGGACCGGGGCTGGAGCACGCGACTCGAGGCGGGCGGGCGCCGGGGAAGGCTGGGATTCTTTGGCGGAGCCAGCGGGAAACGGTTTGGGGACCTGGGGCGGCAGCGCTTTACCGGGTACCACGAGGTGGACGGAGATCTGAAGCTGAGCTACCAACTGTCGGAACGGAGCAAGATCACGGCGGGGTTCGAGCGCGTTCACCAGGACGGCGCGGACCGCACGGACTTGCTGGCGGCGGGTTCGGACCTGCGGTACGAGTGGCGGCCGCAGCAGCGGGACTTGGCCTATGCCGAGTACCGGATGGAGGGTTGGGGACGATATATCGACGGCGTGCAGGTGGCGCTAGTGTATCAGAACCAACTGGAGAAACTGAACCGCATCGTAACCTCCCGGCCGAGCATAGAGCGGCAGCAGCAGCACGGGGTGCGGGCTTTAGGGGTGACGACGCAGTTTACCTCCCGGCTGGGGGAGCGGCAAGGACTGACCTACGGGGTGGAATACTCGGGGGACGGAGTGACGAGCCGCCGGACGGATGCGAACCTGACCACGGGAGCGCGGACGGAGGCCAAGGGTACCTTCGCCGATGGGGCCACCTACCGGTCGTTCGCCGCCTTCGTGCAGGACGAGATCGAGGTTACCGGGCGGCTGTCGTTGAACCTGGGGTTGCGGTTCAGCCGGTTCGACCTGAAGGCGTTGACCAGCGATCCCGGAACCGGTCCGGTGCCAGTGCATGATGACCCGGCGGCCCCGACGGGCAGCCTGTACGGCACCTACCGGGTGGACCGCAACATCCAGGCCTTTTTCGGAGTATCCCAAGGGTTCCGGGCGCCGAACGTAGACGACACCACGGTGCTGGGCAGTTTCGCGGGGGGATTCGAAGTGCCGAATCCGCTGCTGGTTCCCGAGCGGAGCCGGAATTATGAGGTAGGACTGAAAGCGCACGGCCGGGGGGTGGCGGGCACGGTGTCGTACTTCGTGAGCGATTACCGGCGGCTGATCGAGCGTGTTCCCGGACAGTTCCACGGTCTGGGGTTCCTGGATGGGAACGGAAACGGACTACGGGACCGGGGAGAGGATCGTGTATTTACACGACAAAACATCGGCGAAGCCCGCGTGTGTGGGGTGGGCCTGGAAGGACAGTGGCGGCCGTCCGAGAGGTGGACGGCGTACGGGAACGTGGCCTGGACCACGGGAGATAACACCATCACCGGCGATCCGCTGACCCGGATTCCGCCGGCCAAGGGGCTGGCTGGGGCACGCTGGAGACCGCGACGGAGGGTATGGGTGGAGGGATATTCGCTGCTGGCGTGGCGCCAGGACCGGCTTTCGCCGGCGGATCACGCCGACCGGCGCATCCGTCCGGGAGGCACCCCGGGGTTTGCCACCTGGAACGTGCGGGG
>JBGOUV010000507.1:0-4087 GCA_041477815.1 Terriglobia bacterium
GGCTGGAACGGCTGGAACAGGCGCTCGGGGGCCGCCACGCCCGGTCCGCTATCCCGGCACCGCACCACCACCCGGCCACACTCGACCGCCGCCGTCAGGGTCAGTTTTTTCTCCTGCCCGCCGGCCATGGCCCGCAGGCTGTTGTTGGTCAGGTTCAGGAACACTTGTAACAGGGCGTGGCGGTCGCCGCGGACGCGGGGCAGCCGCGCCGGGATCTCCCAGGCCATGGCCACCTCGTTTACCGACGGCTCCACCAGGATCCGCAGATCGTCGAGCACCGCGGCAAGATTCACCCCCGCCGACTCGTCCGGCGGCTGCAGTTTGGCCGCAGCGATTTTCTCCAGGCCTTCCACCAGGGTCCCCAGCGCTTTGTAGTCTTCGCTCTCGGCCAGCCCGGGGAGCCGGCCCAGCCGCGTATGGACCACCGCCGCCGCCCCGCTCAGGTTGCGGACTTCATGCGAAACCATGCCCGACAACACCCGAAACGCCGTCTCGGTGGAGCGCAGGCCCAGCCTCTCGCGGTCGCGGAGATCCTCGGCAGCATCGGCCACGATGGCCGCCAGCTTCGGCCCCGCCGCGGTGCCGTACACCGAGAACCACGCGTGGGCCAGAAACACCTCCCCGTTCGGGCGCTGGCCCCGGCACTCCACCCGCGTACCCAGGCGCTGGTTCTCCAGCTTCTGCTCCAGGATGCGCTCGAACACCGGCAGGTAGCGGGCGACCGGCTGCCCTTCCAGCGACTGCTCCGATCCCAGCAAGTGATGCGCGGCCTGGTTGGCCAGCAGGATTTTCCCGTCGCTGCCCGCGGTCAGGATGGCGGCCGGGCTGGTCTCGATCAGCACCCGTATCTGTTCGTCGCCCTCCCGCATGCGGTCCAGGTGTTCCGCCATGAGCTGGGTGTTGCGCGACAGCTCCCCCACGAACAGCGCCGAGCCCACGAAGGCCACGCCGACCAGAATCACGCGGGGGCCCGCCGGCGAATCCGGCATGCCCACGGACCCAAAAACCTCCCGCAGAATGGCGCACACCGACGCCAGCGCCACCGTTTCCATCCGCGTGAGGAAGCCGGCCATCAGCAGGATCGGAAACAGGTAAAAGATCCCCAGCGACAGGTGCGGCTCGACCTTCCAATCGAGGGTCGCGATCAGCACAATCCAGGCCGCCCCCACGGCCAGAAGCCGGTTCTGGTGGGCGCGGGAATACGCGAAGAACGCCGTCAGCCCTTGCATCGCGGAACCTCGAAGGGGGGTAACTACCGTTATTATAAGCGGCCTGGGGCGCGCGTGGCCATAGCCCAAACGTTTCCACCGGCCGGCCGGTTCCATTACTAACGTACTGCGAGTTTCGTCCGATCCCCGCCTTTTCGATGGAGCTTTTTACCATCTAAAGATGGTATTGACGGACACCCATGTTTAGCGCCTAATCGAACAGTTGGGGATGGTGTCGGTGA
This sequence comes from Terriglobia bacterium, assembly GCA_041477815.1. Classification (GTDB taxonomy): domain Bacteria; phylum Acidobacteriota; class Terriglobia; order Bryobacterales; family JACQDG01; genus JBGOUV01. Next base: position 1,451 of record JBGOUV010000507.1, read on the forward strand.
AACAGCCGGCCCTCTACCGTGACCCGTTGCCGTCAGGTGGAGGTTCCCCAAGGGAGTTGTTGAACTCATGTCGCGTTCTGTTAAGTACGTCCTTCTTTCCGCTCTCGCCGTTCTTTCGCTCGGCATCTTCTTGAAAGGCGCCAAGGCGCCCGGCAGCAATACCTGGATCGCCGCCGGCACGATGACCTCCAGCCGGACCGACGCCTGCTCGGCGCTGCTGCCCGATGGGCGCGTGCTGGTCTCCGGCGGAACCGGCTCGGCCGGCGTACTGGCCACCGCCGAGTTCTTCAACGTGGACGGCTCGTTCACCAGCGCGGCCCCCATGATGTACCCCCGCAGCGCGCACTCCTGCGCCGCCCTGGCCGGCGGGCGGGTCCTGGTAGCCGGCGGACGCAACAACGGCGGCTCCCTCGACGTGGCCGAAATCTACGACCCGGCCCTGAACCGCTGGCAGACCCTCCCCGGCCTGCTGACGGCCCGCTCCGGCCACACCACCTCCCAGCTTCCCGACGGACGCCTCGTCTTCGCCGGCGGCGAAAGCGCCGGCGTGGCCCTGGCCACCCTCGAGATCTTCGACCCCGCCACCGTCGCCTTTCAGCCGCTCCCCTCCCTGCTCTCCTCGCCCCGCACCGGCCATACCGCCGCCGTCCTGAAGGATGGCCGCGTCCTGATCGCCGGCGGCTCGAGCGCCGGCCGCGTCCTCGATACCGCCGACCTGTTCGATCCCGCCACCGGCGCCGTGGTCCCGGCCGGCAAGCTCCTCTCCCCGCGCACCGGCCACACCGCCACCACCCAGCTCGACGGCCGCGTATTCCTGGCAGGCGGCAACGACGGCCAGACCGACCTGGCCCTGACCGAGACCTTCGACCCCGCCACCGGCGCTTTCACCCCCGCCGGATCGATGTCCACGCCCCGCCGCGGCCACCTCGCCCTCCGCATTCCCAACAACAACAGCATCCTGCTCGCTGGCGGCGCCACCAACGGAACCCCGCTGGCCTCCGCCGAGCTCTTCATCCCCTGGACCGGCGCGTTCCGGGGCGCGGACGACCTGACCGCGGCCCGTTTGGGGGCCACGGGTAGCGCCATGCGGCGGCCGGGTACCGTGATGCTGGCCGGAGGTCCGGTGAATGCGAGCGGCGAGGTGTATGTCGGCGCGACGGTGATGACGGATAAGCTGGACTACGCGCCGGGCGAACACGTGATCATCACAGGGACGGGCTGGCAGCCAGGGGAGACGGTGAAGCTGTCCTTTGTAGAGTCGCCGTTGATCGATACTCACCCTGACCTGTTTGCGGTGGCCGATCCGGGAGGAAACATCTACAACAACCAGATGGTGATGAACGATCTGGATGTGGGGGTCACTTTTACCCTGACAGCTACGGGTCAGACGTCGGGGTTCACCGCGGCGGCGACGTTTACGGATGCCCGCAACTTGATTCTGACCTTCGCGGGCACCGGCAGCGGTTCGGTAAATATCAGCGTGGCTTCGGGCAACACCGTTAACGCGCCGGCCTCATGCGGCGGTACCGGCGGGGACGCAACTTCGCAGACCGTTACGAGCACGTGCGCGCCCAATATCACGACGGCTCCCAACGGGGCGATCGTGACATTCTTGGCAACCGCCAACCCCGGGTCGACCTTCGCGGGCTGGAGCGGTCAGACCGATCTCACTGCTTCTCCGACGGCGTGTACGGGCACGACCAGCCCGTGCAGTGTCGTGTTGGGCAGCAGTCCGAAGCTGACAGCCACCTTCAACACCGCCCCTCCCAAGCTGACGGTGACGAAGGTGCTGGTGGGCGGCGGCACGGACAAGTTTAACCTGCTGATCAACGGGACGACGTACGCCACGAACGTGGGTGACACTGGCACAACAGGAGCACAGAATGGCGTGATTGGCTCGAACACCTTTGGTGAAACAGCCGGAACCGGGACCAGCTTGGCCGACTACACCATAGTGATCAGCGGGACCGGCTGCACGGACAACGGGAACGGAACGGGAACGATCACCCTGGCTGCCGGGGAGAACAAGAGCTGCACCATCACCAACACCAAAAAGCCTAAGCTGACCGTGACCAAGGTGTTGGTGGGTGGTGACGGCACGGAGAAGTTCAACCTGCTGATCAATGGAACGACATATGCCACCGACATCAACAGTGGCAACACGGGAGCGCAGGTCGGAATTATCGGCTCGAACACCTTTGGTGAGACGGCCGGGAGCGGGACCAGCCTGGGCAACTTCACCACGGTGATCACTGGGACAGGCTGCACGGACAACCTCAACGGAACGGGTACGATCACCCTGGCTGCGGGGGAGAACAAGACCTGCACTATCACCAACACCAAGAAGCCGAAGCTAACGGTAACGAAGGTACTGGTGGGCGGCGATGGTTCGGAGAAGTTCAATCTGCTGATCAATGGAACGACATATGCCACCGACATCAACAGCGGCAACACGGGTGCGCAGTTTGGAACGGTCGGCTCGAACAGCTTTGGCGAGACGGCCGGAACAGGAACCAGCCTGGGCGACTTCACCACGGTGATCACTGGGGCGGGTTGCACGGACAACCTCAACGGAACGGGAACGATCACTCTGGCTGCGGGGGAGAACAAGACCTGCACCATCACCAACACCAAAAA
>JBGOUV010000264.1:0-9890 GCA_041477815.1 Terriglobia bacterium
CCAGGCGAATACGGTTGTTCACGCGATCGGCAATGTAGACGCCGCCCGTGGCAGTGGTCGTCAGCCCCCATGGGAAACTCAGCATCGCCTGGGCCGCCGGGCCTCCGTCACCGGAGAATCCGTCCACCCCCGTGCCGGCTACGGTACTGATAACGCCGGTGCTATTCACCTTGCGGACCCGGTTGTTCCCGGCATCGGCGATCAGCAGATTGCCCGTGCTATCGACGGCCACGTCTTCTGGAACATTCAGCGACGCGCTGGTGGCCAAGCCTTGATCCCCGGCAAAGCGTCCGGCGCCATTGCCGGCCACGGTGGTGATCACCCCGCCCGGACTGACCCGGCGGACGCGATTGTTGTCGCCGTCGGCGAAATAGAGATTACCGCTACTGTCCAGGGCCATACCCAAGGGAAACCTTATGGAGGCGCTGGTGGCGGGACCGCCATCGCCGGAGAACCCAGCCACGCCGTTGCCGGCCAGAGTCGTTATCGTCCCGTCGCTGCTTACCCGGCGGACACGCTGGTTGGAGCTGTCGGCGATATACAAGTTACCGGCCGAGAAAATCACCGAGGTCGGCCGATTCAGTTGGGCATTGGTGGCGGGGCCTCCATCGCCGGAAAAGCCCTCCGCGCCGGTACCGGCCACCGTACTGATAATGCCACCCGGCGTCACCTTGCGGATGCGCCTGTTCCCGGCGTCGGCGATATAGAGGTTGCCGGCGGCGTCCAGCGCCAGACCGGTGACATCGCTCAGCGACGCGTTCACCGCCAGGCCGCCGTCCCCGGAATTCCCGGGAACGCCATTTCCGGCCACGGTGGAGATCATGCCACTGGGGCTGATGCGCCGGATGCGCCGGTTGTCCACGTCCGAGATATACACATTGCCGCTCGCATCGACGGCCAATCCCCGGGGGTGATTCAAACCGGCGGTCGCCGCCGGTCCGCCGTCACCGAAAAACGTTTGGCTCCCGTTGCCCGCGATGGTCGCGATGTTGCCCTGGGAAAGCAGCGGCCAAGCGGTAAGAAACAAACCCATGAGCTTTGAAGACATTTTAAATCCCCTTATCATTCGGTTACCGTCCTCGACCGAACAACACAATTCTTATGGTTTTCAGCAGGATCCCGGCGTCAAAGCCGAGCGACTTGTGCTTAGCATAGTACAAGTCGTACTGCAATTTTTCGTGGGCATCTTCCACCGAAGCCCCGTAGCGATACATAATCTGGGCCCATCCCGTAATTCCGGGCTTTACGTAATGACGCAGATTGTAGAAGGGAATCTGTTGCTCGAGCCGGTCTACGAAATAGGGTCTTTCCGGACGCGGTCCCACCAGGCTCATTTCCCCGTGCAGGACGTTGATCGCCTGCAGTATTTCGTCCAGCCGGAATTTGCGCAGCAACCGGCCGACCCTTGTCACTCTCTCGTCCCGCTCTCCCGTCCACACGGGCCCGGTTTCGAGTTCGGCGTCCTGGCGCATGGAGCGGAATTTGTAGATGACGAAGGTCTCCCCGTGCAGGCCCACGCGGATCTGCCGGAAAAGCACCGGCCCCGGCGAATCGAGCTTGATGGCCAGGGCGATTATCGCCAGCAGCGGCGCTGCCAGCAGAAGCAGAAGCAGCGCAAAGCTCACATCGAAGACCCGCTTCAAACCGTTGCCGGCCTGGTTGAAGCCGTCGGTGTAAATGAACCACTCGGGGCTCAAGGCTTCCACCCAGAGCTTGCCGCTGAACTGTTCATAAAAGTCCACGGCGTCGCTGACTTGCAGGCCGCGAAGCCGGGGGTCCAGCAGTGCGGCGGCCAGCTTCTTCCGGCTCGGTGCGTCCGACTCGGCAACGATCACTCGCGAAATGCGGCCTCGCACCACCATGTCGTGGAGCTGGGCGAAATCGACCGGGACCCCTCGGTCCGTGGGACTTTCGGGAAAATCCAGCAGTCCGTGGGCACGGCCAGCGGTGACCTTGCAGTGGCCTCTGTCGTTGGCCAGGGCGCCATACAGCTTGCCGGCGAGATATCCAGTCCCGACAATCAGAATCCCTTCCACCAAGATCTGGTGACTGACCAGGTACCCCAGAAACGAGCGCAAAACCACCGGCAGGAGGCCGGCCAGCAGCGCTCCTGTGAGGGCGACGCCCGTGCTGGGAGCCAGCACTGGAAATAGGTAGAACAGCAGCTCCGCTGCCATAAACCCCAAGGCGACGGATTCCAGGACGTCGATCGAAAAGGCCACGAACTTGGAGCTAACGATGAACTTGTCGAGATTGTTAAGATGAAAGAAGACTCCGCAAGCCGCCAGCAGAACGGCCACGCCGAGGGTGTTCCCGCCGCGGGCGGCTAGGAGCAAGACGACAGCCAGCAGCGTCAGCTCCGCCGCTAGAAACGCCCCCGCCGGGCGCGGCAGGCAGTAGGGTCGCGCCTTCAGCCGGCTTTCGCGCGGCGGAGCGCTAACCTCGGCCCAGGTAGTGTTGTTGATAGTGGCGGTAGGCATAAGCGTAACGGGTATCACCGTATTCCACGTCGTTCAGCACCACGCCAACTACGTTGGCGGCGCCGAGGCTCTCGATCGCGCGGCGGAAGAGCTCACGCCGGGTTTGCCGGGCTCGCACGACAATCACGACTCCGTCGGCCAGGCCGGCCAGAACGTGGCTGTCGGCGATGGGTACGATGGGCGGACTGTCGAGCACGATAAGCCGGTATTCTTGTCGCAAGCGCGCCAGCAGCTCCCGAGCCGGTGGCGAGGCCAGCAGGCCGAGCGGGTTCACCGGCAGGGCGCCGCCTGCTATCACATCCAGGTTCCCCAGCTTCGAAATGTGGGAACTGATATCGCCTCCGTTTTGGGCCAGCAGATCGCTGAAGCCTTTTGTCGTCTTCAGTCCCAGGTATTGATGCACCTGCGGGCGCCGCAAGTCGCCGTCGACCAGCAGAACGCGTCCCTCCAGCGAATTGGAGAGCGCCACGCTCAGATTCAGAGCAGTGACGGATTTCCCCTCGTCTCCCGCCGCGCTGGTCACCACCAGCACCCGGCCGCCGCTTTGCGCCATCCATTGCTCCACTTTCATGCTGAGAATGCCGTATTGTTCCGCAGGAATGGATTGCGGGTCGCTTAAGACGGCCAGACGGTGCTTTTGATAATGCTGCATCTGTCCTGGAGCGATGCCCCGGCCGTTGGGTATGGTCGGAACAGCCGACAGCACCGGGAGGTTCGTAAAGCCCTGGAACTCCTCAATGGTGTCGAACGACGTATCCATCTGCTCCACGAGCAGGACTGCGATCAGGCCCAGCCCCAAGCCGGCCACCAGACCCATAAGGATGATGCGGTTCCGGGGCGCGCTGGAAGGCGCCGCCGGCAGTTGCGCCGGTTCCGCGATCCGAAAGGCGACGCCCTTGATGCTCTTCTCCAGCCGCTGATCCAGCTTCGCCTCCTGCTGCTTCGCCAGCAGGGCCTCGTATTGCGAGCGCGTCAGCGCCGCCTCTCTCACGCGCTGGGCCAGCGTGGTCTCGCGCCCCGGCGAAGAATCGATCCGGCGCTCATACCTCACCATATCGGAGGCCAGCGTGTTGCGTTCCTGCTGGTAACTCCACAGCCGCTGATCGATCGACTCGGCTTCGGCCTTCAACGCCACATAGCGCATCTGGACCGGTGACGGTTCACGGCGAATTCCGGCCGGGATGCCGCTCGCCTCCAGGTCCCGGATTTCTCTTTCGACGCCTTCAATCTCGGGATGCCTGGCGGTGTAGCGGGCCTTAAGCTGCCGCAGCTTGAGACGTAAGTCGTCGAGATTGGTTTCGGCGGTGGTTCTCACTCGCGGCTCCGCCTCCAGCGCTCCCTGTTTCTCCAGCGCCTTCAATTCCTCGGTCACGGCCAACCGCCGCGCCTGGCCTTCCGCCATCTGGTCGGTCTTGCTCCGCACCTGCTGTTGCAGGTTCTCGAGCAGCTTCAGGTTGGTCGCGAGGCGCTCGGGAAGCTCGTGCACCACGCTCTGCTTGTAGACCTTCAGGCTCTCTTCCTGCTCGTTGAGCTGCTTTTGCAGGCGCTCCACCTCCCCATCCAGGAAGCTGTCCGCCTGTTCCACACGCTCGCCACGCAGGTTCGACGTGCGCTGAATGAACAGCTCGGCCAGGCGGTTGGTCACCTGCATAACCTGCAGCGGTTGTTCCCCCTCAAAGCTGACATAGAAGGCATCGGGCCCTTCCACCTGGATCTGGATTCTCGCCTTCAGCGCCTCGTCCCCCGCACCCAAGTGGTATTCCGCATTCACCGCCTCCAGCACCGTACGGCTGAACAGCGTCTCCCGGATGGTGCGCAACTGGTCCTGGATATTGGCAGTAGCTGCGGCGCCGGACCTGCCATTCAGATAGTTCCGCGGAATCGCGGATTCTGCCGCGATCAGCGTGCGGGCGCGAAAGCGTTCCGGCCGCCGTAGCGTATAAACGCTGGCCGCCGCCGTCAGCAGCAGTACCGGGACCAGCAGGTACAGCTTGCGGCGCTTGAGCGCCCGGAGCACCGTAAATGCAGAGAGTCCCTTCCCCGCCTCATTCGGTTCCATGTGCTATTTCTCCTCCGGAGTGGGGGGCTCGGCGGGCTCGACGGACTCGACGGGAATCTTCCCGCGCCGGCGCGGGGCGTCGGCCGGCTCCGGCGGACGCGTCAAGACGATCTCCAGGCCGCCGAAGTAACGCCTCCGCGACAGCGGCGATTCTGAAAATTGGCTGATGTTCTGACCGTAGTATTCCGCGCGGGCAAACACGATGAGCCGCTCGCTAAGGTGGTAGTCCAGGCGCGACTGACCGATCAGGCTCCGGACGCCGCGATCTCCAAAGGTCGCCCGCCCCCGCTGCCCGTTGAACTCCAGGCCCACCCGCTTGGTCAGCTTTCCCCGCACCCGCAACGACACCGCTTGGAACAGGGAGTCGGGCAGCAAGCCATTGGCGAAAGGAACGGCGACGCTCGCCGGGCTCCCGCTGGGCGCCAGACCTCCGAAGAAAGAGAGATACCGCTGGTAGCCGGCCATCACCCACAGGCCTCCCAACTGCTTTTCCACCGCGCCGCCGGCGGTATACGCGAGTTCCCGGCCGCGAACCCCGCCGCCCGCCACACGGAAGATCAAACCGGGATTGACGGTGTACATGTAACCTGCATTCAGGCTGTGGACCGGCTGGTAAGAGTAACCTGCGGAGGCGTCCCTAGCGAGCGGACGGACGCGCAGATAGGCGTAGCTCCCGGTCACGGAGTGGTGGCGGTTCACCGTGTGGTCTACCGTCACCGTCCCCGCGTTGGTCATCTGATCGAACCGGTTGGCCTGCGGTCCGGACAGCGCCATAGTCGTGATCGCATTGTCGAAGCGGAAGAACAATTTCGTGCGCTGGTCCAACCGGTACTTCAACCCGCTGAAGAAGGAGTTCTGCTGGAAGCGTCCGCGCGGCAGCAGGAATTGACTGTCGGCCAGCCGGCGGCTGGCGTCGTCCGTGGAGAGGAAGGAATCGCCGGCATCCAAGGTCAGCCGGGAAGTGAGCCGATGATCGAAACGCAGGATCGAGGAATGGTTCCAGGCATTCAGGTCCCGATGCCGGGAGAAGATTTCAAACTCCGGCTCGTAGTCCACGGAGAACAGCGTTCGATGCGTGGTTTTCAGAAAGGAGAACGTCGGTGCGGTCAGCATCGTAACCGTGTCGTCCAGCGCCCGGGAGTCCACCAGAAAGTTGTCGTCATAGCCGCCGCTCAAGCTCAACGGCGAGGTCAGATAGAATCCGTTGGACCGATGCTGGGCCTGCCCCGCCACCACCGCCAGTAAGAACCAGAGCCCGCTTTTCATAAGCTTCATGCTTCTGTCTCCCCTGCTAAGCCGCCCGGTCGGTTGCCCGGCAAGCGGCATCGATGGCGCTCTGTAACTGCGCTCCCCGGTAATTCTGGCGAATGTAGCCGGACGCGCCGGCTTCCAGGCACCGCGATATCAGGGCCTCATCCTCGTACAGGGATAGAATCAAGACCTTGACGTTCGGATCCAGAGCCTTCATGCGTTGCGTAGCCTCGAAACCTGTCAAATCCGGCGTACCCACGTCCATCAGCACGACATCCGGCTTCAGACGTTCCACCTGCTCGATCGCCTCGGCGGCGGTGTTGGCTTCTCCTACGATCTCAATGGGAGTTCCTTGCTCGAGCAACGCCTTGATGCCCTCGCGGAACAAGGTGTATTTGTTGCAAATCAGAACCCTGATTCTCTTGGTTGCGCTTGCCATGCTGGTTCCTTTCCTCAGCGTTCCTCTACTCTACGTAGACCGTATCCAGCGGCTGCAGATAGAACGGCGCCCGGCTTTCCTCTGCAACCGCTTGCTTGACATTGACCTTGATGCGCTGCGGGCCGGCGGGACCATTTCTTAGAACCAGCACCCGGTTCGGCCTGGCCAGATCGGTAAAGCCTCCGGCCATGGCGATAGCATCGAGCACGGTGACCCGATTCTTAATCCTGTACACGTCGGGCTTCCGGACTTCGCCCAAAACGGAGATCTTGAGGCTGTTGACCTGTTTGACCATTACGTTGACCACCGGCTGGGCGATGAATTGGCGCAGTTTCCCGGTGATCTCCTGCTGCAGCTCGACGGCGGTCTTGCCGCTCGCCTGGAGCTCGTTGGCCAGAGGGAGTGAGATCCTCCCATCCGGGCGTATTACGACGGTGGTCGTCAGGTCCGGCTCCTTCCACACGAACACCTCGATCACGTCTTCCGGACCCAGGCGGTATTCGGAGGGCCCCGCACTCGCCTCCGGGGACGGCTTTGGGATCTCCGCCGCCCCCGCGAGGAACGTCGTGCCGGTGAGGACCAGAAGGGCTGCCAGTGTGGTGCGTGATATTACCGTTCGTCTCATACCGGCCTCGGGGATGGTTTAGTAGTTACGGTGATCAATCTCATGCTCCGTTCCTCACCGCTTCCTTGTGCACGCCCCGCACCAAACTGCTCCTGGACGAACATGTTGCAGGCGGCTGGGACCGGGACACACGTCCCACTCTCTCCTGGCAGGGGTTAGGTAGTCGGCGGGAGGTTCTGAAACCCAAGTGACGCCTGCAGCCCAGTTGACGATACATGGCCAGATGACCAAGGATGGTCAAACCGGACCTCGTTCGGACTTCTGGAGTCGACCGGCATTTGACAGTCGCTGGTTTAGGCGGCGCGACCATCGAAATGAAAGAAACCACGGGATGGACTACCGCGGTTACTCGGAGGCGAGGCCTCTCTCTTTTCATCGATCCTGAAGATGATCCGGCTCGCCACAGCGCCGGCCGCCCCTCTGGCGCGCCGTGCGGGCCCCTAGCGCAACAGGCGCCCCGCAAGCGTGCTGGGCCGACAACCTGTTACGCAGCACGCATAGTTCCAACTTATTTCTGGACGACGGATGAACGCACCGCGCCTAGAGGGGCGCGACGGCTGCTTGCGAGCGGAGACCGCCGAGGTTTGCGGCTCCAGGAGGCGGCTGCCGTCTGAACATCGCCGCCAGACAGGTACATCTGAGGGAGACCATTACAGGCAGGCTGCACCGGCGGCAGGACATGTGAACTGATTTTGGTTCTTCCTATCGGAGCCGTGCCCATTCCTGAAACGTATCCCACTTGGATGCGCCGAGGAAGTCTGCGTCCAGCAGGCAGTTGCCGTCCTCCACCTCGCGTGGAGAAACGCTGCCCGGATCGAGGATGGCCCGGGCAGCGTCGCCTTCAGTTCATCGAAGTGAACTCTGTGGTCCGATCTGCGTGCCAATGAGTTCTCCGGAGACCACCATTTCCACCCGGCGATTCTGCTGCCGGCCGGCGGCGGTGTCGTTGGAGGCCAGTGGCTGGGTTTTTCCGAAGCCTCTTGTCGTGACCGAATTTCCCGGCATTCCCTGCTGGGTCAGGTAATCGCGCACCGCCGCGCCGCGTTGTTCGGAGAGCTGCTGATTGTAGTCATCGCCGCCGACGCTGTCCGTGTGACCTTCCACCTCCAGTCTCAGACCGGGATGCCCCGCAATGATGCCTGCCACCTTGGCCAGCTTCTCCCGGGCGACGGGCCGTAACGAAAACTTGGCCGTGTCGAAAAGGACATCCGGCATGTTCACGATCAAGCCGCGCGCTGTATCGCGAGTCTGTAGAGTGGCGTTGAATTGCTGCAGCAACCGGGCGCGCAGCTCCGTCTTCTCCGCATCCGCTTGAGCCTTCTCCTTGGTCGCACGATCGAGGTCGGCCTGGGAAGCCGCCCTTTGCGCGTCGTTCTCCCGCTTCAGGCGATCCGCTTCGGCATCGGCGGCAGCCATGCGCGCGTCGTTCTCTCGCTTCGCACGATCTGCTTCGCTGGTGACAGCAGCCATCCGGGCGTCGTTTTCGCGTCTCAAACGATCCGCTTCGGTGGTAACGGCGGCCATGCGCGCGTCGCTCTCGCGTTTCAAACGGTCCGCTTCATTTGTGACCGCAGCCATGCGCGCGTCGTTTTCTCGTCTCAAGCGATCTGCTTCCGTCAGAGCGTTCGCTGCTTGAGCCTCCTTTTCCCTCATCAGGCGGTCAGAATCCGCCCGTGCCCTCATCCGTGCCGCTTCCGCTTCCCGGGTGACGCGCTCGGTCTCGGACTGCGCGGCAGCCCGCTCGTTATTGGCCAGGGTTTCGCGATCCGCCGCCTGCTGCCGTTCTCTGGCCAGGCTCTCTTCCTCCTGACGCTTCACCGCGATGGCCCGGGCGTCTTCCGCCGTCTGCACCGCTTCCCGAGCCGACCTCGTCACCGGCTTCCTTCCCTCGTTGCGCGACTGGGAGGCCTCGGCCTGCTGCAGGCTGTTCTCGGCCTTTTGGAAGGTTTCGGTGGCATACCGGTCCGCGCCGATCGCCCGCGCGATCTGCACGGCATTGCGCGCCTCGTAGAGTTCCAACGGCATCTTCGGATCGAGCTTCAGCGCCAGCGGGTTCGTCAGACGCGCATACTGGCCGCGCTGCAGCAGCTCGTACTTGGCGTCGATCTCCTCGATCTTCCCCTTGGTGTCCGCGCGCACCACGTTTTCCATCACAATCAGGTCGCTCGGCCGCGTGACCGAGTAGTAGGGCTCCGCCGTGACCAGCAGGCCGAAGACCTGCAACTCGGTGCTCACGTCCAGCTTGCTGTTGGTTCCGTTCAGGAGGATCTCGCCCAGGTTGGCCGTGCGGCCTTCGGGGGTGATGGCCCACAGCACATAGGTGAGGTATTCGGCCCCATATTTGTTGGCCGGCTGCAGCTCGCGGAACTCCACTTCGATCTCGATGTAGCCCTGTTTGCTTTCCACTTTGGCCTCGCCGTGGGCCCGCGGCAGGAGTTCCGTACCGCGGAAATCGATCTTAGTCGCTCCGCCGCGGTGCTTGTAGTTGATGGCCTTGGCGGTCCGCGCTGTTACCGTAACGGTATAGACGGGCATCGACCCGGAAACACGTTCAATGGCCTGCGCCGACAAGAGCCCGCACACGGTCAGGAATGCGCTAATGGTCTTCATGTTCTTCATGTTTTTCATCCTTCTTATGTCCGCCCTAATTCTTGCGTTCGCGCGCCGAGTGCTGGTTCAACAGAGCGATCAGCTTCGCAGCCGTCTTGGGCACCGCCACGCCTTTGGTCACGATCTGCCGGTTCTCCAGTTTCTTGCCGTAGAGTGCGGCGTTATCATCCAGATCCTGTCGCAGGGTGGCGCCTTCCAGAGCCAGGCCGGCAAACAATCCCTGGGATCGCGACCACGAAAGAATCTCCGCATGCATCTGCGCGTCGGTTTGAGCCGTCGCCGTGCGTCCCACGGGGCCTGCGGCAACCGAGCCTTCCGCGCCCAGGGTAAACTTGCTGGACAGCAGTTTATCCACGCCCCGCTCATTCATGACGAGCATGATCAAGTCGGTCTCCGAGCCGCCGATCTGGAAACCAACGCTGCCGC
>JBGOUV010000510.1:0-4046 GCA_041477815.1 Terriglobia bacterium
CACGGCCAGCGCCATCAGGATCGCCACTCGGCCCCAGCGTCGCATCACTTTTGGCGGCTCCTATCCAGCGTCCCGCGCATCCGGGTAACCAGGTGTGTGAGCGGCATCCGGATCCCCGCCTCCGCCACCGGCTCCAGGGTTCCGGGCGCCAGCACCGCTTCCCCGCTCGGCTCCCGGCTGACTTCGGCCTCGCCCGCCGCCGGCCGCTCCACCTGCAGCACGCCCTGGGACAGTCCGATCACCTGGGTCCGGCCGCTGGGTCCCGTCCACAGGAACAGGATGACCTCCTGGCCGGTGGTGAAGCGAGGCACGCCGGAGTAGTTTTGGGTGACTCCGCCGACCCGCCCGCCGGGCTCGGAAACGTCCACCGTGGTCCCTTCCGGTCCCTTCCAGCGCTCCAGAATCTGGAACCGGGTCCGGGTGTAGATGGTAGAACCGAGGAACTCGGTGGAACTCGAGATTGCTTTCGCTCGGACGATGGCCGTGGATTTGGCGGTCATCTCTTCGAGCGACATCCGCTCGAGGGTGGCCGCGAACGACGTTAGTCCGAGAAGCAGAGCCAGGCAGTGACCAGTGGCCAGTGACCAGTGGCCAGTCCGGCCGCAAATCGGGGTAGAGGCGCCAAACCGCATGACAGGACTCCTTTCAGCAAGCCTTGTACCATTCATAAGATGCTGTAAACACGGGAGATACCAAAGACACCCCTCGCCGAAATGTTCCCCCCGGACACAGGACTGGGACACCAGGGGCTCGAGTCAGGGGACCGGGCGCGAGATGGGCTGCGGGTCAGGGACCTGGACTTCCAACGGGGGAAAACGCGGTCCGCGACGGCAAGGGACGTAAGGATCGGGTGACCGTGCTGCCGGCGGCGTTGGCGAGCAGCACGACGGGGATTTGCAGCGCGGGATGGGCCGGGTGCCACTGCCGGACGCATTGGTGGCAATGGGTGTTTCCCGCGACGTCCCACTTACCTGGACCCGCGGACGGGCATCCGGCATCGTCATCACCTGCACGAGTCGGTGATTCAAAGGGGTGGTTCATGAGGCGGTTCGCCGCGCCGGGCTTGCCAAGCCCGCCGAGTGCCAAACGTTTCGCCATTCTTTCACGATATCCGAACCGAGCAGTTGCTGGGGCGCCAGGATGTTCGGATCTCGATGATCTACAGACATGTGTTGAACCGAGGGGGGTCGGGTATCCAGCCCCTGGACCGCCTGGGAAGCCGATGGGGGGGTGTTACGCTGCAGGAGCGGGTAATATTGCGCGCTGGCAAGGAGTTGGGAAGTGGATCGGAAGTTGGCAGAAAATAAGGAGTTGTAGCGGCGGTCGTGGCCCGCCGGCGGTGGCGTGTTAGACTGTCCGGGAGGGTTCTTACGCTGGTCTAGCGAAACACGAGTTGTTAGGCTTCGGCGCGCCGATCCGACCGGGTGGTAGAATGAATTGCGATGGGAAGGCTACTGGAAAAGGCGATTTCCGAGGCATCGAAGCTTCCCGACAGTGAGCAGGAAGCGATCGGCGCCTGGTTGCTCGCGGAGATGGAGTCCGAGCACCGGTGGGGTGAGCTCTTCGAGAGATCGGGCAGCGCTCTGGAACGACTGGCGGACGAGGCTCTGGAGGAGCACGAACATGGTCTGACGACGCCGCTCGATCCGGACCAGTTGTGAATTCGCACATCACCCCGGGCTTTCGGAAGCTGTTGGCCGAACTACCTGATGATGTTCGTCGTCATGCCCGCTCCGCGTATCGTCAGTTCATGGAGAACCCTCGTCACCGGGGTCTACGCTTCAAGCAGATTCACGGATCGGATCGGCTCGTTTCGGTCCGCATCAGCCGCGGTTACCGTGCGGTGGGTGTCCGGAGATCGCCGGACGAGATCGTCTGGTTCTGGGTCGGGGCCCACGAAGAATATGAAAGACTTCTCGCAAAGCGATGAGGCAGCATAACGAGGGGTCGTTAGCCAGCCCACACCGTAAGCCGCTGTCAAAGTTCCGGCCCGGGAAGGCGAAGCGGAGGTCTACTCGTTACGTGGGAACCGTAGATATTGGCAGCCTCAGTTGGGACGAACGCTTACGGCTCTTGGAGGCGCTCTGGGAAAGTGTCGTTAGACATGCGGGAAGGGGCCGAGGATGCATGCACAGTCAAGACGAAAACGACTTCGTGAGCTGCGATCGCAAGGTTCTTGAGATGGTAGCTTTCTGCACGCCGTCACGAAGGCGTTTGCGATGGAGGTAAAACCGTGTGCGAGACTATCTACACTTGCAGGTCGCTCGTGGCCGGCTCCATAGTGTTCGAGAGGCGGTCTTTTCAGTTACGGAACCGCATCATCTACTGGCGGAGTCCCTCCGCCGGCGGCGATCAGTGATCTTCCTCGCACACTTCCCGAAGAGAGGAGAGACAAAATGGATATCCTTCTAGACGTTCTCCGAATCAGTAGTCGCGTGGTTCTCCTTCTAGTTGCGGCATGGGCCACGTTTGCAGCGAGCACACTCTTGATTCCAAAGCCGAGGAAGGTCGCCTTTGTTTGTCCATTTCCACCCCCACCGGATTGCCCTGGCGGCGGACTCGATCTCGAAGTGGAGATTTTACGCCCAAGCGAACTTACAGAGTTTGTGTTTCGCAACGAATTCGTGCTGGAGGGTGTTGTTCGTTCACCTCACAGACCAATTACATTTGCCATCCTGCAAATTTGGGGGCGATATCCGAGTTCTCTTCCGTTTATTCAAATTAATTCAAATTGATCTAAAGAACGGCGAGCTCGGAAACGTAGTCCCTGCGCGAGGCGGGCGCTTTAGAGTTGTGGTAAAAAACAGACTGATGTGCGCGCGCCAGAGTCGCGTGGACTTCCTGCCATTTCAGAATCGTATGGCTATAATAGTATCCAGCGGCCTAAATACAAGTACAATCGAAAGAGACGTGATTGCTGCCTATTGTCCGTTTGTTCGGTTTTTCAACCCCTCCGTGGAATGAGGGCGGTCAGCGCGTGGCGCCTCCTTATGTAGTCTCACACGTAGTGGCGCTGCAACAGGTAACAGATGGAGGGTGCCGCGATGCCTGACAACGCGTTACAGCGGGCGGGCAAACCTCGCCCGCCGCTGAACGCGAATTGTTAACCAGCCAGGAGTGACGGCTTGGTGCGCCGCTTCCCTTTGCGGCTTTCTCCGAGTACATCGCACATACACTGACTGTCTACTACATATCTAACACCTCCCGCCGCCTTGACACCCCTGGTACAATTAGGTCAGAGAGGGGGGCTGGTGTGTGAATCGCGAGTTTCACGAAGTGGCAAGTCTGTTTCCGCTCCTGTCCGGATCGGCATTCTCGGACCTGGTGGTCGACATCCGCCAAAGCGGTCTCCTGGAGCCCATCGTGGTGGACTCCGAGGGACGCATCCTCGATGGCCGCAATCGGTATCGAGCCTGCCTGGAGGCCGGCGTAGAGCCGCGTTTCGTCGAGTGGAAGGGCAATGGGCCCCTGATCGAGCTGTCCCTGCGGCTGAACCTGCGCCGGCGGCACCTGAACGAGTCCCAGCGGGCCATGGTCGCGGCGCGCTTGGCCAAATTCATGGAAAGGGCCGCAGTGCTGCGCAAGGGTACTCGAACCGACCTGGTTGCAAATTTGCAACCAGGTGAGCGGCGAAGGTCTGCCCACGAGGCCGCCGCCAGGGTCAACGTCTCCCAGCGGCTGGTCTCCTACGCCCTCAAGGTGTTGAAGCACGGTTGCGACGAGCTGATCGCCGAAGTGGACTCCGGCGACCTGGCGGTATCGGCGGCGTGCCTCCTGACCAGGCTGTCAAACGAGGAGCTGCTCCAGCAGGTGGGAGGTGGCCTCCGAGCCTTGACGGCCAAGGTCCGAGAACTCCGTGGCTGCAAAACGAACCCCCAGCCAGACCGCCCGGCCCTGGGGTCTTTCGGTGTCTGGGAACAAAACGAACCCCAGCCGCCGCACCTCCCCGGCGCCGGCCCTGTGGCGCTGCTGTGGGTGCCCGCGGCCCAGCTCTCCGACGCCATCCTCGCCCTACGGGCTCGAGGGTTCCACTACACCCCCCTGGC
>JBGOUV010000183.1:0-13052 GCA_041477815.1 Terriglobia bacterium
CCCGGTAACCCGGCCAACTCAGAATCTTGGTGAACTCGTTGTCGCTAGGCAACTTACGAGTCTAGCCTGAACCACCCCGTCGATAAAATCCAATCAATCCGGCCACTTCCACAGATTCCTGCGCAGAGCCCTATAGTCAATCAGGTTGGACAAACACTCGACGACAAATTTGCGGGGGCTGTCGGCGCGCCACGCCTGCCCTTTCCTATGAGGTATAGTCTATCGGATGCGAACTGTTTGAGAAGGGAGCACGAACATGTTCGGCTGGATTGGCTGGCTGGTATTTGGTCTGGTCGTCGGGGCCATCGCCAAGCTGCTCATGCCCGGCAAGGACCCCGGCGGCTGCATCGTGACGATTCTGCTTGGAATTACCGGGGCGCTGGTGGGCGGCTTTCTCGGACGGATGCTCGGCCTGTATCGGGAAGGGGAGGCGGCCGGCTTTGTGATGGCGCTGGTTGGCGCCCTGGTGCTTCTCATGGGCTATCGGCTGGTGACCGGCGGCCGGGCAAAGGTCTAACATCGCCGCTGGGGGGCACAAACTTCTCCACCCAATCGAGGTGCCGCTGCATGATGTCCTGCAGGAACTTCGGCTCCTGCGGGGAGTGCGGGGTGCGCGGGTAGACCACCATCTGCACCTGGGCCCCCTGGCGTTTGAGCGCGTTATAGAACTCGTAGCCTTGCGAAGTCGGAACGCGCTCGTCGGCCGCGCCGTGCAGGATGAGAGCCGGTGTGGTGACACCCTTCACGTACGACATGGGAGAGTGCCGGCGGTAGTTCTCGAACTCTTCCCAGGGCTCGCCCTGGAAGTAGTCAGGCAGGAAGCCGGGGATGTCGGCCGTGCCGGTGAAGCTCCACAGGTTGGTCACGGCGGCGCCGACCACGGCCGCGCGGAAACGGTTGGTGTGGGTGATGATCCAGCTCGTCATGAAGCCGCCGTAGCTCCAGCCCATCACCGCCATGCGGTTGGGGTCGGCAATGCCTGTGGCGATCAGGTGATCGACGCCGGCCATGATGTCTTGGTAGTCCCCGCCACCCCAGTCGTTGACATTGGCGAAGCGGAACTTCTTGCCGTAGCCGCCCGAGCCGCGCGGATTGGGCCGCAGGATGGCATAGCCGCGGGCCGCGAACATCGCCAAGGGATAGAGGCCGGCCTTGCCGAGGAAGGTCTCC
Source organism: Terriglobia bacterium (assembly GCA_041477815.1). Lineage (GTDB taxonomy): Bacteria > Acidobacteriota > Terriglobia > Bryobacterales > JACQDG01 > JBGOUV01. Next base: position 1,171 of record JBGOUV010000183.1, read on the forward strand.
GAGAAGTAGTTGGCCGGACCACCGTGAATATTGAGGATCAGCGGATACTTTCGTCCTGGTTGGTAGCCCAGGGGATAGGTGAGCAAGCCTTCGATCTCCTGGCCGTCTTTGCTCTTCCACCGGAGGGCCTTCGTTTCGCCCAGCGGAGGATGGGGCAAATCCAAGTTGGCGCGGCTGACTGCCACCGGGGCGCCGGCGGGGAGTTGGGCGACGAAGGCTTCCAGAGCCTCGTCCGAGCTTTCTTGCGCGAAGCCCCACGAATCGCCCTTGCGGTTGAGGTGGGCGTTGGGCCCGTAGCCGGCGAAAAACGTTCCCTTCCGAGGCTCGTAGAGCAGCTGGGGAGGGCCATCGAGCGGCAGGGCATAAAGGGCGGACCGGGTATTCTTCATCTCGCCGAAGTAGAGCTGGGCGGAGGACGGGTCCCAGCCGAGCAGATTGGGCCGTTCGTCCGGGGTCGCGGATAGCCGGCGGACCGTCCTATCCTTGCGGGTGAAAACCGCTACCCACGCGTCACCGGCCCAGTGGGCGCGCTCCGGGGTCTGGACAAAGGCGATGAAGCGTCCATCGGGGGAGTACCGGGGCTGGCTCTCGGAGCCGGCTGTCGCCACCAGGCTGGTTTCGGCCCCGGTCTCGATATTCACTTCGGAAAGATCCGCCTTCGTCCAGACATCGGGGCTGGGGGAGGGACGGTATTCGAAGACGAGGGAGCGCGAATCCGGAGCCCAATCCAGCTCGGCGACATGCCGGCGCGGGTCGGACAGGCGTTGGGGCGTGGCGAGGATCGAGGCGGTGGGGAGCAGCCAGACCTGGTGATTCTTGGGATTCTCGTCGACCACCCGGAAGTCCCGCTTTTGCTTCTTGTCCCTGTCTTCCTCGGGCGATTCCGGCGCGCCGGCGAAGGCCAGCCACCGGCCGTCGGGCGAGACCGCGTACGGGCCGATCTCTCCCTTCCAGTGGGTGACGGATTCCGCCTCGCCGCCATCGATGGGGAGGCGCCAGATGTTGGGATGGCCCGACTTGGCGGAGCGGAAATAAACGAAGCGGCCGTCCGGGGAAAACGACGGCGCGGTAGCGCTCTTGTCGCCGAAGGTCAGCTGGCGCCGAGCGGAGCCGTCCGCCTTCGCGAGGAAGATCTGCGAGACTTGCTCGCTGCGTTCCTCCTCAAGCAGGTGCCGCGTCTGCGTGTAGACCACCAGGGAACCATCGGGCGAGGGGGTCACGCCGCCGACGGCCTGCACCTGCAGGGAAAGATCTATCGTCCAACTGTCCTGTGGGTGGGCGGCGGAAGCCACCAGCAAACAAAGCGGGAAAAGGCGGCGAAACTGCATAACAGCAGATTATCATCGTAACCGTGCCGAATCGGCTTACCCCGGCGCCACCAAGGCCACCCGCCTTGGGATGATGGGGCAGGAGAGACAGTTATCGGCGCCAGGGGCGGGTACTACGCGGAGCGCAGCAGCTCCTCCCAGGTGGTTTCCCGGCCCGTCTCGATCGCCATGCGACCTAGCAGGGAGGTGAGCGTGCTATCGCAGGCGTTTAGAGCCATATTCTCCGGTTTGCCCTCCAGGACGCGGCCGAGGAACGCCGCCACCGCGTCGATGGTGATCTCGCGCTTCGACTCCACCCGCACCACGTCCTCCGGCCCGCGATGCCATTTGTAATACTTGCGCTCGGTCTCCAGCACGCCTTCCGTGCCAAAGAACTGCTCGTTGACCTCCCAATAGCGTTTCGCCGCCAGTTGGGTGGCCGTGAGGAAGCCCTTCAGCCCGCCCGCGTACTCGTACGTCACGTTGAGGTGGTCGGAGTTGTCGCCGTAGGTCCGCTTCCTACGGCCGCCCGCGCCGGAGGCTTTCAGGGGATGCCCACCGGCGAACCAGTTCAGGACGTCCAGGCCGTGGCAGTCCTGTTCGACGATGAAGTCGCCCGAGTATTCCTGCCAGGCCCCCCAGTGCCGGAGCTTCTGATCTTCGGCTGGATAGGGCGACCGGAACGGTCCCAGCGCCGCGCCTCCCAGGATCCAGTTGCTGCGCATTAAGAGCAACTCGCCCAATTGGCCCGACCGCAGGATGTTCTCCGCCGCCAGGTACTCCGGGCTGTAGCGCTGCTGAAACCCGAAGCCGATGTTCTTGGCGGGATCGGCCGCCTGGGCCGCCCGCAGCAACCGTTTTACCCCGGCCACGTCGGCCCCGGCCGGCTTCTCGCAGTAGATGTGCTTGCGCGCCCTTACCGCCGCCTCGAAGTGCAACGGATGCAAAAATACGGGTGTGGCGATCAAGACGGCATCGAGTCCGTCCATCGCCAGCAGTTCTTCGTGGTTGCGGAACACCCGCGCCCGGTCGGCCCCCGGCAACTGGGTCTTCGCGGCATCGATGCGATCACTGAAGATGTCGCAAATGGCAACAATCCGGGCCCGGCCGTCTTTGGCAAAAACGGACCCGACGAACCGTCCTCGCCCCCCGGTCCCGATGATTCCCAGGGTAACGGCGGAGTTGGCCGTGGACCCGAAGGCCGTTTGCGAACTGACCATAAGGACCCCCGCCGTTTGCAGGGCCGTCCGTCTGCTAATGGGCTGAGTCATGGACTCCTCCTCCGCGCCGCCGGTGGCTGCGCCAACTGACCCACTCGGTGGGTGGTAACTCGCCCTACCGGTGGTGATGCGCTGCGCGGTCATAGAGCGCCAGCAGGGCCGCCGCCGCGGCTATCACCGCAAAAGGAAAGCAAACAAAGGCCAAAATCGCCAAGAGCGCTTTGCCGAATTCCTCCCACATGTCAGTGCCCCCGGAGTCTAGATGCAATCGGGGAGCCATTTACTCTGGTATGCCGATTGCGAGGTTGGAACCGGAGGTGGAGATCGATGAGTCGGATACACCCTGTACAACAACTGTTGGACGAACACCGGCTGATCGAAGACATTTTGAACGCCTTCTCGGGAAGACTCCGCGGTCTGCCCGCCGCCCCGTTCTCCGGCAACTGGTTCTTCGACGCCCTGGACTTCTTTCGCCACTTCGTGGAGGGCTGCCATCACAACCGGGAGGAGGAGATCGTGTTCCCGCAGTTGCGCGCGGCCGGCCTGCTCCAGGAACACGACGCCGGCGGCGCCTATCTGGATCGCCTGGAAGCGATCCTGCCCGCGGCCTGGGACGGCGACTTCAACGCCGTCGACCAGTTCCGCCACGAAGGCTTGGCCTATATCCATTTCCTCCGCGAGCACATCATCCGCGAGGACGAGTTGCTCCACTGGGTGGTCCGCCAGCCGTCCACGGAAAGGGAGATCGACCGGCTCCAGGACGAAGCCGAGCCGGAGCAATACCACCACATGAACCCCGAAACCTATCAAAAGTATCTGGCGGCGGCGGACCGGCTGCTGGCCAGCCAGGCGGCTTGACATGGTGAGGCGAACGCCCAAAGCGCCCCGGCAGGAGTTGCCCCGGCTCGAGCCGGCTCAACGGCTCGAGGTGGGCTGCCGGGAAGTAGCGCTGGGGTTCGCGGAGGGGCAGGCGCGCGCCGAGGCGCTCCGCTGCCTGGACTGCAAGGATCCGGCCTGCGTCGACGCCTGCCCCCTCCACATCGACATCCGCTCGTTCATCCGCTCGCTGCTCGACGGCGACTATGGCGCCGCTTTCCGCACCATCACCGAGACGAATCCGTTCCCCGACATCTGCGGCCGCGTTTGCCAGCACGAGCTCTACTGCGAGAAAGCCTGCCTGCTGGGCAAGAAGCTGGAGCCGGTGGCGATCGGGTCGCTGGAGCGCTTCGTGGCTGAACGCCGGCCGGTCGAATCCCCGGCGGCGCGCCGCAACGGCGGCCCCAAGGTCGCTATGGTCGGCAGCGGACCGGCCTCCCTGATCGCGGCCCGTGATTTGGCCGGCCTCGGCTACCACGTGACCGTTTTCGAAGCCCTCCACGACTTCGGCGGCGTCCTGCGCTACGGGATTCCGCCCTTCCGGCTGCCGCGCGAGGTCATCGACGAAGAGGTCAGGCGCCTGCGCGGCAGCGGGGTGGAGTTTGTCAGCGATTTCATCGTGGGCCGCACGTGCAGCCTGGACGACCTGTTCGAGGAAGGCTACGCGGCGGTGTTCGTGGCCACCGGCGCCGGTCTCCCCTACCTGATGAACATCCCAGGCGAAATGCTCATCGGCGTCTACACGGCCAACGAGTTCCTCACCCGGGTGAATCTAATGGAAGCCTGGCGTCCGCAGGCGGCGACGCCGGTTCACCTGGGCCAGAGGGCCGTGATCGTGGGCGGGGGCAACGCAGCCATGGACGCCGCCCGCTGGGCCCGGCGCCTGGGCTGCGAGACGACCATCCTGTTCCGGCGCGGCCGGACCGAGTTACGCGCCCGCCTCGAAGAGATCGACCACGCCGAGGAAGAGGGCGCCCGCTTTGAGTTCCTCGCCGCCCCGGTGCGCCTTCTGGGCAACGACCAGGGCGTGGTCACCGGGATGGAGTGCCTCCGCATGCGCCTGGGCGAGCCGGACGAATCCGGGCGTCCCTCTCCGGTTCCTATCGAAGGCTCCGAATACCGCATTCCCGTGGACGTGGTGGTGGCGGCCATCGGCCAGGCCCCGAACCCGACGCTCCAGCGTGCTACTCCCAGCATCCTCACCAGGAAGGGCAAGATCGTGGTCGATGAGAACGGCGAGACCAGCGTGCCGCATGTGTTTGCCGGGGGCGACGTGGTGCGCGGCGGGTCGACCGTAATCCTGGCCATGCGCGATGGACGCGCCGCCGCCCAGGCCATCCACCGCGCCCTTTCCGGTGGAGAGTCGGCATGAACCGGATCGTCCACAAGGAGTGGCTGGCCCCCAATATTGTGCGGATGCGGGTGATGGCGCCACACATCGCCAAGCGCTGGAAGGCGGGCCAGTTTGTAATCATTCGCCCCACCGGGGACTCGGAGCGGATCCCCCTCACCATCGTCGACGGCGACGCCCGGGAAGGCACCGTCACTCTGGTGATCCAGGCCGCCGGCGCGACCAGCAACCAGACCTGCCGGCTGGAGGCGGGCGAGTCCTTGCACAATCTGGCAGGCCCCCTGGGCGAGCCCGCTACCATCGGAAAATTCGGAACCTTCTGGTGCGTCGCCGGCGGGGTGGGCGTGGCGGAGGTTCTCCCCGTAGCGCGGGCCCTGCGCGAGGCCGGCAACTACGTGGTCGTCCTGGCCGGGGCCCGCACCGCGTCGGTGCGTATTCTCGATGCCGAGCTGCGGGCCACTGCCGACGAGGTCCACTGGGCCACCGACGACGGCTCCTGCGGCTTCCCCGGCAACGTGGTCGATCTGATGACCGACCTCCGCCACCGCGGCGCCCACGTGGACGCTGTCCACGTCATCGGCCCCATCCCCATGATGCGCGCCGCCGCCGAGCTGACCCGTCCCTGGGGCATTCGCGCGTTTGCGAGCCTCAACCCCGTCATGATCGACGGCACCGGCATGTGCGGCGGCTGCCGCGTGCTGGTCGGCGGCGCGGTCCGCTTCGCCTGCGTCGAAGGTCCCGAATTCGACGCCCACCAGGTCGACTTCGACCAACTCTCTAAGCGCAATGCCGCCTACCGCGAACAGGAACGACTCGCCCTGCAGCGGGTCGGGAGGTGTGCCATGAACGAAACGGAGATCGGAAAACTGGCGACCCGCATCCTGGACAAAATCTGCCGGGTCTGCCCGGACCGTAACGTCGACGGTTCCTGCGATCGCTTGGCCGCCGGGGAATGCAGCCTGCTGGCCAAGCTCCCCCAGGCCGCCGAAGCCATCCTCAAAGTGCAGAGCGACCACATGGAGCCGTACATTCAGTCGGTCCGGGACAATGTTTGCGCCTTCTGCGACGTGCGCTATCCGGATGGTTCCTGCGACTCCCGGGTCACCGATCGGTGCGTGCTGGACTCGTACCTGCCCCTGGTCGTGGAGGCGATTGAGGAGCACTTCGGGAGATCGCTGCAAACGGCGGGGGTGCGATAAGGGCCAGGCGCCATGCTCGGCAGAGTTCTGATAACCCTGGTCCTCGGCGCCGCACTTGCGGCCCAGGTAAAGCTCGGTCCCCTCACCCTCACCGGTAGCCTGCGCACCCGCGTGGAGGCCTGGGACTGGTTCCAGGGCGACGGCGAAAACACCTATGCCTACCCTGGGACCATTCTGCGCCTCGGCTTAGGCCGGCAGAAGCCCCACTACGACTGGCAGATCGAGCTGGCCGCCCCCGTCCTATTGGGCCTGCCCGACAACGCCATCGCCCCCGGCGCCCAGGGCCAGCTCGGCCTGGGCGCGACCTACTTCGCCGCCAACGACCGCTTGCGTAACAGCGCCATGGTCTTCGCCAAGCAGGCCTTTGTCCGCTTCAAGAACCTCGGCGGCAAGGAGGCCCACAGTCTCCGCCTGGGCCGCTTCGAGTTCGTGGACGGCACGGAAGTCGTCCCCAAGAATCCCACGCTGGCCGCCCTCCAGCGCGATCGTATCAGCCACCGTCTGCTGGGCAACTTCGTGTGGTCCCACGCCGGCCGCTCCCTGGACGGCGTGCACTATGTATTCAATACTGCCAAGACCAACCTCACCTTCGTCGGCGCTCAACCGACCCGCGGGGTTTTCCAGACCGACGGCTGGGGTCACCTCAACATCGCCATCGGGTACCTGGCCCTCACCCGTCCCGTCGCCTGGAACCAGCGCCAGACCGGCGAGTGGCGTCTGTTCGCCCTGCACTACCACGACTGGCGAGACGTCCTCAAGACCGACAACCGCGCCACGGCCCTGCGCCGCGCCGATCACGGCAACCTCCGTGTCGCTACCTTCGGCGGCCACTACCTCCACAGCCTCGACACCAGCGCCGGCACATTTGACCTGCTTGTTTGGGGCGCTCTCCAGACCGGCCGCTGGGGAACCCTGAACCATCGCGCCGGGGCCGGCTCCCTGGAGGGAGGCTACCAGCCGGCCGCCCTCCGCCGCCTGAAACCCTGGGTCCGCGCCGGGTATCTCTACGGCTCGGGAGACGACAACCCGTCCGACCAGACCCACCGTACGTTCTTCCAGGTGCTGCCCACCCCCCGCTGGTACGCCCGCTTTCCTTTCTACAACCTGATGAACAACCAGGACATCTACAGTGCGCTCTACCTCCGGCCGCACAAAAGCTTCACGGTGCGGACCGAGTTCCACTCGCTCCGCCTGGCCAACCGCGATGACCTCTGGTACCAGGGCGGGGGCGCCTTCCAACCCTGGACCTTTGGCTACACGGGACGGCCCTCCGGCGGCAACCGCGGGCTCGCCAGCCTTTGGGAATCGAGCGCCGACTACCAGGTCAACCCCCACGTCGGCGTCGGCATTTATTTTGCCAACGCCCAGGGGAAACTTGTCCCTGCCGGCATCTACCCCGAGGGTCGCGATGCCCGTCTCGGCTACCTGGAGTTGAACTATCGCTTTTGAAAGGAAGGCCTATGAAGTGGTCCCCGTTGTTTCTGATCGCCGTCTCTGTATCTGCCCAAGTCGGCAGGGAAAGCCAAACCTGCATCGCCTGCCACCAAGCCTCTTCACCGGGCATCGTGGGTCAGTGGAAACAGAGCAAGCACGCGACCTCCTCAGTCGGCTGCTTCGAGTGCCACCAGGCCGAAAAGGGAGACAAGGATGGCTTCCAACATAACGGCTTCCTTATTGCGACGATCGTCTCCCCCAAGGACTGCTCCCAGTGTCACGAAAAGGAGGTTCGCGAGTTTCAGGCCAGCCACCACTCCGAGGCCGCCAAGATTTTGGGCAGCTTGGACAACGTCCTGGCGGAAGTGGTGGAGGGCAATATGAAACCCGACTCCCCCGCCGCCGTGAGCGGCTGCTGGCAGTGTCACGGCTCAGAAGTCAAGGTCCTGGCCAGCGGACGCCTCGACGCCACCACCTGGCCCAACACCGGCATGGGCCGCCTCAACCCCGACGGGTCCAAAGGCTCCTGCTCGGCCTGCCACCTGCGCCACAACTTCAGCCGGGCGCAGGCCCGCATGCCCGAAAACTGCGGGCGCTGCCACATGGGTCCCGACCATCCCCAGATCGAGGTCTATACCGAATCCAAGCACGGCATCGCCTTCGCCGCCAACCGCACCCGCTATGAGCCGCTGATGGAAAAGGCCGACTGGATCCCCGGCCGCGACTACGAGCAGGGCCCCACTTGCTCCACCTGCCACATGAGCGCGACCCGTGACCTTCCCACCACCCACGACGTCGGATCCCGCATCTCCTGGACCCTCCGCCCACCCATCTCCGAAAAGATCGACGCCGCCGCCCTGGCCGCCGGCAAGAAGGTGAAGCCCTGGGCCGAGCGTCGCGCCGAAATGCAAAACGTCTGCGGCTCCTGCCACGCCGCCGGCTGGGTTACCAACTGGTATCAGCAGTTCGACAACTCGGTCGGTCTCTACAACGACAAGTTCGGCCGCCCGGCCACCAAGCTCTACCAGATGACTCGCGAAGCCGGCCTCATCACCCCCGACATCGACTTCGACGACGAGCTCGAGTTTACCTATTACTTCCTGTGGCACCACGAAGGCCGCCGCGCCCGCCACGGCGCCGCCATGATGGGCCCCGACTATACCCAGTGGCATGGCAACTACGAGGTCGCCCACCGCTTCTACATGGAGTTCGTCCCCCAGCTCCGGGAAATCCTGCGCCAGGCGCTGGCGTCACCGGACACGGCCAAGAAAGCCTCCGCCCAAAAAGTCCAGGCGGAGTTGGACCAGGTCCTGGCCTCCGACATGCACCGCTGGTTCCTCGGCAAGATGACCCCCGCCGAGCGCGCCGCCCGCAAGAAGGCGGCGGAGGAATTTAAGAAGCGCTACGCCCAGTGAGCGACAGCACCGAACCGCAACGCATAAGGGAGCGGATGATTCAGACAACACGCCCTCCCCTCCCCTGTAAACGTGGGGCGGCCCCCCCCCGGCCTGCCGAATTCCAGTAGATGCACAAAGCCGGCCAGGGGGCCGCCTGCGGCCCCGGGTGGGCCGCCCCACATTTGCATCCATCGTTGTGGCCCTGCCGGGCCAAGTGGAACTCTTACGGTCGCGGTTCGGTGGGTCCCCCGTCCCGGTCCGGCGCCAACTCCACGAGTTCCCGCAACAGCTCCCTCTCCCCCTCGCTAAACTTCCCCCGAAACTCTTCGCTCTCCATCCGCACCTTGCGCTCTTCCGGCGTCGACTCCCGGAGATGCCGGACCTCCCGCCGCAACTCCTGCCGCCGCTCCACCGACTGCTCGTTCCACTTCCGAAAGAGCGCCCGCGCCCGCTCCTGCTGCTCGGGCGTCAACCGCCGGAACAGCCCGTACCGCTCCCGCAAGGCCTCCCGCCGGGCCGGCGGCAGCCTATTGAACTCCTCCAGCCGCCGCTGGATGTTCTCCTGATGCTGGGGAGGCAGCGACTGGAACTGGGGATTGTCGTGCATGAACTCCCGCTGCTCCTCGGGCGAGAGCGTCATCAGTTGCTCGACCAGGTTCTGCCGCCCCGCTGCCGCCGGCGCCTTGCGCCCCGGCCCTGGGAACGGCCGGCCCCGCATCCCCGGACCGAGCGGCCCGCCCAGACGCTGGGGCGCCCCGAAGGCCGTCCAACCTGCCCCCAGCGCCAGCGCTACCATCGCCCAGGTGTTGCGGCGTCGCATCACAGCTTCCCTTCTTGGTCCTCCACCGGCAGGATCTCGAACTCGCTCAACATCCGAATGTCGTCCAGCGTCGCCTCGATTTGCCGGACGTCTTCCCGGTCGAGCGCCTGCACGGTTATGGCCGGTTCCTCGACCGGCAGATCCCGTCCCGGCTGCACCACCACCGCCGCCACCAGCAGTACCCCCGCCAGCGCCGCCGGGAAGGCCGGCTGCAGCGGGCGGAGCAGGCGTAAGAGCCAGTCCAGCGGCGCCCAGAACGAAGTTTTCCCGATCCGCGTGAACAGCCGCCGGTCGAACCCCGCCGACACCTCCGGAGCCTCCCAGCCGTCCATCGCCCGCCACAAGGCCTGCTGTTCCAGGTAGGCCTGGGAGCACGTCGGGCATACCCATAGATGGCTCTCCACCTCCGCACTCAAACTCGGCCGGCCCGACTGTGCGATGATCCACTCCACTACCGCTTGGCAATTCATGACGCCCTTCCCTCAGCCAAATGGCTCAGCCGGGCCCGCAACGTCTCATAGGCCCGGAAAAGTAACGACTTCACCGCCGACGCCGAACACCCCAGCACGGCGGCGATCTGCAGATAATCCATTTCTTGATACTTATGCATCAGTACGGCAGCCCGCTGCTTGTCCGGCAGTCCGGTCACCGCCCGTCTCACTTCCTCCAGCCGCGCCTCCGCCAGCATCTCCTGCTCCCGGTTCCTGCGGTGGTCCCTCACCTGGATGGCGCCGGCCTCCCGGTCCGTCTCGTCCAGGCTTTCCTGGCCCCGCTCGTTCCGGTGGTCCCGGATCGAGTTTAGCGCCAGGTGGGTGGCGATGCGGAACAGCCAGGTGGTAAACTTCGCCGTCGGCTCATAGCTCCCCCGCGACCGGTACACCCGGAAAAACACCTCCTGCGCCAACTCTTCGGCCACCCCCTGGTTCTGCACCATCCGGTAGAGATAGCTCACCACCGCATGCCGATACTTCTCCAGGAGCATCTCGAAGCTGGCCTCGTCGCCCTCCTTCACACGAAGCATCAACTCGGCATCGTGCTCGAGAGCCGCCACGGCTTCCATATCCTTGTAAACACCTGAAGACATTAAAAAGTTTTGCCGAACTCCCCGATTCTGGAATACACCGATCCGCCCGGCGCGGGTTGGCTGCGGTAGAGGTAAAACCGGTCCGGCTGGAACGTCCCGAACTCCTGAGAATCCAGGGTCTTAACGGCCTGGCGGAGCCTTTCCAGCGGGGCGCGGTCCTCGATCCGGGCCAGCGTCAAGTGGGGGGAGTAGGGGCGTCGCTCCGCCGGTATCCCCAGTGCCGTCAAGGCCTTATCGATCCGGCCGGCTAATTCCCCCAGCTCGGGGCCGGCCTCGACCCCCACCCAAAGCACCCGAGGCGCCCTTTCGTTCGGGAAGAACCCAGATCCGCGCAGCCGCACGTCGAACGGTCCGGGCCACTCGACAGCCCGGAGCCCGGCCTCCAGTGGGGGCAGGTCCTTCTCCGGATACTCGCCGATAAACTTCAGTGTGAGATGCAGGTTTTCCGGCCGGGTCCAGCGCAGCCGCGCCTCCGGCCGCAGCCGCTCCAGCAGGCGCACCAGGTTCTGGTGGACCTCCGGGGAAGGGTCGACCGCCGTGAACAACCGCATCCACCCCTAGTATGACCTGGATTGGACCATGAGGAGGCTGGCGATTCCAGTTTGGAATGTGTATAATAATCTGCTGGGATACACATCATGCGGACGAATATCGTAATTGACGATAAGCTGATGCGGGACACGCTTCGAGCCACCGGCCTGAACAGCAAGCGCGAGGCCGTTGAAACGGCGTTGCGGACCTTGCTACGCCTGAGTAAGCAGGGAGAGATCCGCCGGCTCCGCGGCAAACTGGACTGGCAAGGTGATCTCCACGCCATGAGGAGCGACCGTTGATTCTGGTCGACTCCAGCGTGTGGATCGATTACTTCCAGGGTACGATCACGGCGCAGACGGAGAAACTCGACAAGCTGCTGGGCCACGAGCCCTTGGCCATCGGTGACTTAATTCTGACGGAGGTCCTGCAAGGCTTCGCTGCAGAACGCGACTTCAACGAAGCCCGGAAAATGCTGAGGTCGTTGCTGGTCGTAGAGTTGGGCGGACAGGAAATCGCGATTCAAGCGGCGAAGAATTTCCGGGCATTGCGCGTCCTCGGCGTCACCGTTGGCAAGACCATCGATACAGTGATTGCCACCCGATGCATCGAGAGTGGGTACGACTTGCTGCACCACGACCGGGATTTTGATCCGTTCGCCAA
>JBGOUV010000089.1:0-18741 GCA_041477815.1 Terriglobia bacterium
GCGCGGTTCGTCCGTGGTCTCGAGCAGCACAGCGCGGATGGGAGGCACGCCGAATGCTTCCTTGTGCCGCTGTTGGCGTTTGATGAAGTGGTAGTACGCCCGCAGCTTTTTAAGCATGTCGGCCATGGGCATGGACCCGCGATCGGCTTCGTAGCAGAAATGAACAGACTGTTGCTCGGGCCGCGTGGGAAAGCGCAAGGTGAAGACCGCGTCCGGCTCCACGGGCAGGCGGATAGACTCGTCCCGTTCTTCCCAGACGTAGTCGTTGGTGCCCTCGATCCGGCGTGACTGGATCTCCGGCACGTCAACCTTGTGGCCGCGCAGTTCCGCGCCCTGGTGCCAGGCGGCAAGTTCGACTTGGCTAGGAGAGCTCCGGCTGGCCATCTCCAGCATGAAGTGCAGACGGGAGATCATCAGGCTGTGCTGTAAAAAACCCAGCTTCATATGCTGCCCTCGCACGACAGCGCCAGCGTAGTCGGCATCCCGATTCAAACGGAGTTCTTCTTCCATCTGAGGGTGAATCTGTGGGAGGCGTTGATGCTGCACGAGCAGTTCCAAGGCTTGGTGGCTGTCCAGGTAGTAGATAAACTCGCTGTGGCGGCGGATGCCTGGGAACGCGAATCGGTTAATAAGCTGCTTCTCCCAAAGCATCCGTAAACGTCGCTGGGTTACGTCCTCGTTTCCACCCACGAGGCGCACCAGCTCTGAGGTAGGGGAGAAGCGGTACCGCAGGATCGCTTCGATCAGGTCCAGATCGCGCTCGGTGATGACGCCTGGACGCGACTCCGCAGGCCTTTTGAATTTTGAAAACGTATAAGCTGACATAACTTAAACGAGCTAAGGAAAAAGGAATACTGCCTACCAGGGCAACCAGCACGTCGTGTGAGCAATCCGAAACGAGCCGATGGTTGCAATTGGTTGCACTTCCAGGCACTTTTTCGAGCCCAAAAGTGGAGTCATGTTAATTGTTTTCAACCACTTGCGAGCGGGGGATTGTGGCCCTGAAAAGGCTGGCGTCGGCGGTTCAATTCCGTCCCTGGCCACCATGTTTTCAACACCTTAGCGGCCCTGCCGCTCTCACGTTTGTGCCGTTTTGTTCCAAGACCAAATCCACTGCGGGTCGGAGTGTGCCTCGTTTGGGACACGGCGGAGAGACGTACGCGAACTTGACTCCGCAATGGCTCGCGCCATGAAGGTCTCCCTCCGGGGTATGCTAGATTCGCAAGAGCTTGTTGACCGGCTACACTCAGTTGGCCTCGGCACGATCAAAGACCTGAAGAATGCCATTCAACACGACGAGGGGGCGGATCTCGCCTTCGTACATCGCGTCGCCGCCTCGGCGAATTCCTGCTTGCTGTAGCGGGGTTGCGTTGCGGGCACTGCCTTCCTCCTCTTCTCGGGCTCGGCTGCATCTTCCTGTTTGTACTTCACTGGCAGGAAGTTAGCTGAGCCTCTGTGGCGACAACGCTCGGGCGCCCAGCGATCCTTGACACGGCGGTATCCACCTCTTGGGCGAAAGCGAGCGCGCTTAACGGGCTGCGCTCCCCGTACCAGGGCCGCCCTTCGCGAAGCTCTTCACCGGCCGCACGGATGAACCTGCCGGTCATTTTGCCGGCCGAACAACTCCGCGCGGACTTTCTGCCAAGGGCGGGGAACCAAGGCACGTTCGTGGCGATCGATATCGAGACGGGCGCGTACGAGATAGACGCGGATGAGTTGGCCGCGTCAGATCGCTTGCTCGCCCGCGTCCCGGGCGCGCAGATCTGGCTGCAGCGGATCGGTTCTCGGTATGTGCGCCGTTTTGGGCGCCGCCCTCAGCTCGGTGCCGCATGATCGCGGGCGCTGTCACCGCTGATCGCGAGGCGGGTCATCCGCTTGGCGGTGCGCGGTCCTGCGGGTCAGGAGCAGCAGATCGAAGCGGTCGTTGACACCGGTGTTGACGGCTGTTTCAGTTGACCGCCGGCCTTGATCGCTCTCCTGGGGTTGCCGTGGGGCCGGAGGGGCCGCGCGCTGTTGGCAGACGGCCGCGAAAGTGTGTTCGACATCTACGAGGGCACGGTGGTAGGGGACGGGATCCCGCGCCGCATTGCTGTGGATGAAGCCAGCACGGCGCCGCTGGCAGGCATGGCGTTACTCGACGGCTACGAGTTGAACGTCCAGGTTCGAAGCGGGGGGGGAGTGACGATTCACCGTGCTGTCTTGAGTAAGGGTACCCTGACTCGGCGCTGCACGCGACGGGCAAGAGCAGGCCGCGCCTGAGGCGCCCCACCGAAGGCGCCGAAGTCAAAATAACGGTGCGCCGGTGAACACTCGGCAGTGATAGAATCGGTTTTGGGGTGTGCGTAGGGAGGTTCAATCGGAATGAGTCCCCTCACCGCGTTGGAGCAGTACCTCAACGAAGTCAAACGCCGGGTGCAGCTCACCGTCGCCACCCGAGGCCTCGGCCTGGCTGCCGCCGCGGCCCTTCTCCTCACGCTTCTGCTCGTAGTCTTCGCCAACCGCTACGCCTTCGCCAACTGGACCATCATCAGCGGCCGCACCCTCCTGTTCGGCGGCCTCGCTGCCGTCATCCTCTTCCTCCTGGTCCGTCCCCTGCTTGACATCCGCCGCTCCCCGCTCCCCTGGGTCCGGCGCCTGGAGCGGAAGCATCCCGCCTTCGAGGAGCGCGTCCGCACCTTTGTTGACCAGAAGGCGGAATCCAGCCGCCAGAATCCCATCGTGAACCTCCTCGCCGAGGACACCCTCCGCCTCGCCGCCGAAGCCCCGCCCGACCAGGTGGCCTCCTCCGGCCCCATGTGGGCCTTCTCCGCCGTGGGCGTCCTGGCCGTCGCGGTCCTCGTCTGGCTCGGCGTCGCCGGACCCGGCTACCTCGGCTACGGCACCGCCCGCCTCTGGGCCGGCTGGCTCAAGACCGAAAACGCCGCCCTCTACCGCATCGTGGTCGAGCCCGGCAACACCACCGTCCGCCGCAAGGCCGACGCCCTCATCGTGGCCCGCCCCATCGGCTTCTACGCCCCCAACGCCCGCCTCTCCGCCAAGTACGCCTCCTCCGCCAAGTGGGAAGAGGTCCCCATGCAGCGCCGCCTCGACGACTCCGGCTATGAGTTCGTCTTCGCCGGCGTCGAAGAGCCTATTAAGTATTACGTGACCGCCGGCAACGTCCGCTCCCCGGAATTCGACATCAAGGTAGTGGAGATGCCCAACATCAAGCGCCTCCGCCTGACCTACCACTACCCCTCCTGGACCGGCCTCGCCACCACCACCGAAGAGCCCGGCGGCGACATCCGCGCCGTGGCCGGCACCACCGTCGACCTCGAGATCGAAACCGACCGCCCCCTCGCCAACGGCGTCCTCCGGGTCGACAACGAGACCAACCTGGGCCTCCGCGCCGAAGCCAACCGCAACCGCGGCCAGCTTACGGTGCAGAAGGACAGCCGCTACTTCGTAGCCGCCCTCTACAACGGCGAGCTGGTCCGCCTCTCCGACGATTTCTTCGTCGAGGCCACCCCCGACCGCGAGCCCACCATCAAGATCACCCGCCCCGGCCGCGATCACAAGGCTACCTCTATTGAAGAGGTAATCGCCTCCCTCCAGGCGGAAGACGACTTCGGCCTCAAGTCCCTCGAACTGCGCTACTCCGTCAACGGCGGCGCCGAAAAGATCGTCCCCGTCAACGCCGGTGGCCGCAAGGAGGCCTCCGCTCCCCATACCTTCTATCTCGAGAACTTCTCCCTGGTCCCCGGCGACATCGTGTCCTACTACGCGGTAGCTCACGACGCCAAGAACGAGGCCAAGACCGACATCTTCTTCATCGAGGTCCAGCCCTTCGAGCGCGAGTTCTTCCAGTCCCAGTCCATGGGCGGCGGCGGAGGCGGCCAGCAAGGCGAGCAACAGGACGAGATCTCCCGCCGCCAAAAGGAGATCGTAGCCGCCACCTGGAACCTCGCCCGCGAGCGCAATCTCGATAAGGCCAAGGCCGCCGAGCACGCCAAGACCCTCTCCGGCATCCAGTCCACCCTCCGCAGCCAGGCCCAAACCCTGGCCGAGCGCATGAAGCGCCGCGAGCTGGCCGGCGTCAACTCCGACTTTAAGACCTTCGTAGAGAACATGCAAAAGGCCGCCGACGCCATGGGCCCCGCCTCCGACAAGCTCTCCGGCCAAAAGTGGACCGACGCCCTGGCCCCCGAGCAGAAGGCCCTCCAGCACCTCCTCCGCGCCGAGTCCATTTTCCGCCAGATCCAGGTAGCCTTCGGAAACCAGGGTGGCGGCGGCGGTGGCGGCGGCATGGGCCGCGACCTCGCCGAAATGTTCGAGCTCGAGCTCGACACCGAAAAGAACCAATACGAGACCGGCCAATCCGGCGGCGCCGCCGGCCAACAGCGTGACCGCGAGCTCGACGACGCCCTCGAGAAACTGAAGAAGCTCGCCCGCCGCCAGGAGCAACTGGCCGAGGAGCAGCGCCGGAACCAGCAGCTCAGCTTCGACCAGCGCTGGCAGCAAGAGGTCCTCCGCCGCGAAGCCGAAGAACTAAAGAAGCAGCTCGAACAAATCGCCCAGCAGCAGCAACAACAGCAGCAACAACAACGCGGCAGCCAAAGCGGCCAGCAGTCGCAGTCCTCGCAGGGCGGCCAAAGCGGCCAAACCTCCCGCAGCACGCTCGACCGCGCCATCGAGCGCCTCCAGCAAGCCACCAAAGAAATGCAGCAAGCCGGCGGAGGCGCCGGCCAGCAGTCCGAACCACAGCGCCAGGCCCGCGACCGCGCCCAACAGCGCCTCCGCGAGGTAGAGGACATGCTGGCCGCCGACCGCCGCCAGCAAACCGCCTCCGATCTGGACGACCTCTCTCAAAAGGCAGCCGACTTGGCCTCCCGCCAACAAGCCTCCGCCAACAAGCTAAAGGAAGCCGTCAACAAAGCGATGGAGGGCCAGAATCCCAACCAAGCCACCCGCGGCGCCAACCCCCTAAACCCCCAACAAGCCCAAAGCCTGATGAAGGAGAAGGAGCAAATCCTCTCCCAACTGGAAAGCCTGGAAAAGCGGATGGCCGAAGCTTCCCGCAAGCTGTCCCAAAGCCAACCCAAAGCCGGCCAACAGGTCCGAGAGGCTCTCCACAACCTCCAACAACAAGAGCTGGGGGCTCGCCTGCGCATAGCCGCCGAGCTGATCCGCCGCGGCATGGCCCCTTACGCCGCCCAGCGCGAGGACCCCATAACTAAAGGTCTCCACCAACTCCGCGAAGGCCTCGACCAAGCTCGCCAGATGGCCCAATCCGGCCAAGACCCCCGAGGCGAAAAAGGCACCGAGCAAGCCCTGGCCCGCCTGGAACAACTCCGCCAGCAACTGGAAAAGGCCATGGGCCAGCAACCAGGCGACCAACCAGGTCAAGGCCAGCAAGGCCCACAGGGCCAGCAAGGGCAAGGCCAACAGTCCGGCGAAGGCCAGCAAGGGCAAGGCCAACAAGGGCAAGGCCAACAGGGGCAAGGCCAACAGGGGCAAGGCCAGCAAGGCGGCCCAGGGCAACGAAGCGGCCCCTACGGACCCCGCGGCGGCGGCCCCCACAACGGCTGGGCCGGCGACGCCTCCAACCGCGGCGACTGGCGCCTATCCCCCGGCCGCCTCCCCAATCCCGCCGACCTGGACCGCACCTTCCGCGAGGGCCGCGGCGAACTCTCCCAAATCGAGCGAGCCCTCCAGTCCGACCCCGACTTCGCCCGCGACGTAGAAGCCCTCCGCAAGGAGATGCGCGAGCTGGGCAACGTCGCCGACCGCTTCCCAGGCAACCCCGCTCTCCTCAGCCGCGAGCAACAGGCCCTCCTCCACCACGTCCAACAACTCGAGCTCCTCCTCCGCCGCAAGCTGGAGGAGAAACAGGGTGCCCAGGTCCGCGCCCAAACCGACCAACCCGTCCCCGAAAACTACCGCAAGGCGGTAGCCGAATACTTCCGCCGCCTGTCAAAAGAGAAGTAGAGCCGCGCCGGGAGGCAAGCCCCGCCACGGACAGGCCTCCCTGTTTGTCTATCCGTAAGGCACTGGTGATTCATATACCGCTCGACACCCGGTCCGCCGTGTGGTTACGCTGGGCTGCCGGGCTATCACCCTGCGGAGAGCAAATGCCGGTGGACCGTCTCAAAAAGGCGCTCGCCTAAAACCGAAGGTAACGTTGAAGCCGCCCTGAAGGCAGTTAGGGCCGCCGCCAGACTCCGTGACCTGCGCCAGACGATGGAGGCGGCGGACCAGGCCACGACCGCACTCAGACGGCAATTCGTAAATGCCAGGGAGTGGGATTTGGAAAGGGCCGGCGGCGATTCAATTCCGGCCCTGGCCACCACCGGTTCACTATTTCTTCTCGTACAGGTAGCCCGCCTCCACAAACCGGCTCTGCCCGCTGTCATTCACCACGTACCGCGCCGGCTGCAGCTTGCCCTCCCGCTCCACCCGGCTCCATAGCGACACCGCTCCATGCTCCCCGTCCTTCCGCAGCGCGTAGAAGGAGAGCCCGACCTGCTCCAGCTTGGCCATATCACTATTGAAATTGCGGACCACGCGCTTCAACGCGTCCAGGCAGGCCTCGCGCGGCGTCATTCCCCGGCGCATGCTCTCCACGACCGCATGGGCCCCGCAGATCCGGATATTCTCCTCCCCGCGACCGGTCGACCCGGCGGCGCCGACGTCCTGGTCCACGTAGAGCCCGGCGCCGATGAGGGGCGAGTCCCCCACCCGTCCGGCGATCTTCCAGGCCAGACCGCTGGTGGTCGTGGCCCCGGACATCTCCCCCCGGGCATTGAGCGCCAGACAGTTGATCGTGCCGGCCGGAGGATTCCGGGCCACGTGTTGCGCCCACTCGATCCATTCCGGCCGCCCCAGCTCGGATTTCTTGTCCTTCTCCGGAGCGCTCAGCCCCGGTCCCCAGTTTCCCTTCCCCTGCCCGTCGCGCAGCGATTCTCTCCACACCCGCCACGCCAGCCGCGATTTCTCGGTCAGCAGGTTCTCCTCCTGGAAACCGTGCCGCTTGGCGAACTCCAGCGCGCCTTTGCCTACCAGCATGATGTGGTCGGACCGTTCCATGACCAGCTTGGCCACCTGGGACGGCGTCTTGATGTTCTGGAGCGACGCCACCGACCCGGCCCGCCGCGTCGGCCCGTGCATGACGCTGGCGTCCAGTTCCACCACCCCGTCCTCGTTGGGCAGGCCGCCGTATCCGACGCTGGTATCGTCCGGGTCCAGCTCGTTGAGGTTCACTCCCCGGACGACGGCGTCCAGGGTGTCGGCGCCGCGTTGGATCAGGCCCCAGGCCAGGTTGCAGCAGTTCGTGCCGTTGGAGCTGGAGATGACGATGTTACGCGGGCCGGCCGCCGGCAGGAGCGCTGGAGTGGCGGCGGCGGCCGTTGAAAACTGGAACCATTGGCGTCGGGTCATATTCCAGACGATACCTGTCCCCGCCGCGGTTTGCAAGCACCGAACTTGTATCCGCCCACGTGGAATCAATGGCCCGGGTTCAACGAGGCGTGGCCAGCACCAGCACGCCCCAGGGGCGGTCGCTCACTTTGACCTTACGGGTCACCGTGCGCGTGGCCAGGTCGATCACCGAGACATCATTCGACGGGCCGTTGGCCGTGTACAGCGTCTTCCCATCCGGGGAGACGGCGATCCCCCAGGGGCGCTCGCCGGCCTCGAACGAATCCATCACCCGGTCGCCCGCCGTGTCGATCACAAAGACCTTGTGGGAACGTCCGGCGCTGACGTAGAGCTTCGTCCCGTCGGGCGACAAGGCCAACCCCATCGGCTTGATCGTGCGGTCGCCGAGCGTAATCGTCCGCAGGGGCTCGTGCGTGGCCGTGTTCACCGCCACTACGGCGCCGTCGTTCTCCAACGTCACATAGGCCCTCGATCCGTCCCGCAGGAAGGCCACGGACCGCGGGCGGTGCCCCACCGGGAAACTCTTCAACACTTTATTGGAGGCCGTGTCGATCACAAAGACCGCACCATCATTCTCCGACGTCACATAGACGAATTTCCCATCCGGACTGATGGTGACGCCTTCCGGCTCCGAGCCCACCGGAATGGAGGTCTTCACGGCTCCCGTTTTCAGGTCGACTATGCTGGCCGCCGAGTTATCTTCGTTCGAGACATAGAGAAGATCCCCGTCCTTGGTCAGGTCGAACTGCTCGGGATCGGGACCGCTCTCCAGGATTCGCAGCAGCTTGTTCTGGCGGACGTCGAATACGCCGATGCCGTCGGCCCGGCGATCGGGCGGCGGCAGGGTGCTCTCATCGACGCCGGGAGGCGCGAACGGCGATCCGCTCAGCGCCACGTAGATGGTGTTTCCATCCGGACTGGCGTGAATGCCTCGAGGCCGCTTTCCCAGCTTGACGGTCGCCACCACTTCGTGGAGGGCGGAATCGATCACGCTCAAATCCCCGGAGGCTTCATTGGTGACGTAAATGCGATAACCAGCCCCCTGCCGGCGAGAGCAGCCGGCCAGGAATCCGGCGCAGAATATAAGTAGTATCCAGACTGGTTTGGTCATGGGCGGCTCGGCATCGCGGGGGTAAACAGCACCGTGAAAATAGTAACACATCCTTCCGCCAAGGGCCGCCGCTCCGGCGCTCCACACCCGACTCACCACCGCGGAGGCCGGGGTGGCGGAGCGCCGGCGGCGCCTTCTGGTTCTCGCCGGCAGTTTTGGACCCACCGAGTAACTTTCCCACCGTCCGGGTTAGTCTCTTTAGTGGTGGCTTTCCGGATCTGTTTACTGGCCCTCCTTCTGGCCCCGCTGGGGGTCGCTGAGCGCATCAGCGGCGGTGTGTCCGCGGCCGGCCAGCCCGTCCCCGGGGCGACCGTCACCGCCTCCCAGGGAAGCACTAAGGTCTCCACCGCCACCGACGACGCCGGCCAATATATATTGGATAACCTTACCGCCGGAACCTGGGCCGTGGAGGTCCAGATCTTCGGCTTCCAACCCGCGCGCCGGGAGATTACCGCTCCGGCCGCCGCGAACTTCACCCTGGAACTGCGTCCCCGGGCGGCCCCGCCGGCGCAGCGGGCCAATGGTTTTCAGAATGTGCAGTTAAGCCAGCAAGTGGAGAATCAGGTGATGGCCGCTCTCTCTGCCGGGTCCTCCGTCGTGGCCGAGACTACGGCCGACTCCAACGAGTCCTTCCTGGTCAACGGCAGTATCAGCCCGGGGCTGACGCCCGCCCCTGGGGATGACCCCTTCGACCAGCGGCGCGCCGAGTTCGCCCAGCGCCTGGGCGCCCTGGGCGGCTTCCCCGGCGGCGGACCCGGCCTCGGCCCCAACGGCGAACCGGGCCAACAGACCCCCGGCGCGCCCGGCTTCGGCGGCGCAGGACCGGGCGGGGGTCCCGGCCGACCCGGCGGACCGGGGGGTGGCGGCTTCGGCGGGGGCGGCTTTGGCGGCGGCCGTGGCGGACCGGGTGGTCCGGGCGGCTTCGGCGGGGGCGGCGGACCTGGTGGCCCGGGCGGCTTCGGCGGGGGCGGCGGACCCGGCTTCGGCGGGCGTCGCGGACCCGGGGGCGGACCCGGCGGACCCGGCGCCCGTAATGCCAACGGTCCCCCCAGCTTTGGCAACCGCCGCAACCGCAACCGCGACACCATCCGCGGCGCCGTCTTCTTCTCCCTCCGCAACTCCGCCCTCGACGCGCGCCCCTTTTCGCTTACCGGCCAGACCGTCGACAAGCCCTCCTACGCCCAGAGCCGTTTCGGCGTCACCGCCGGCGGCATCCTGCGAATACCCAAGCTACTCCACACCGAGCGGACCTTCTTCTTCGTCAACTATTTCTCCACCCGCAGCCGCAACCCCTACCAGGCCGTCGGCACCGTGCCCACCCTGGCCGAGCGCTCCGGCGACTTCTCGCGCTCCCCTTCCACCATCTTCGACGCCGCCACTCGCTCCGCCTTCGCCGGCAACCTCCTGCCCGCCTCCCGCCAGACCGCGCCCGCCCTCGGCCTGCTCGGTTTCATTCCCCTCCCCAACCAGCCCGGGGCCGTCCAGAACTATCAGTATCTAACCTCCGTCCCCTCGAACACCGACAACTTCGGTCTCCGCCTGACGCATCCCCTCTCCCGCCGCAACAACCTGGCCCTCAACTTCAACCTGCAGCGGCGGCTGGCCGAAAACGCCCAGACCTACGGCTTCCGCGACGACACCTCCGGCCGCGGCCAGAGCTGGAACGTCTCCTGGAGCCACACCCTCGGCCCCCGCTTCATCAATCGCCTGGGCGGGAACTTCAGCCGCAACCGCAGCGAGACCGTGCCTTTCTTCGCATATAGCCGGGATGTAGCCGGCGACCTGGGCATCCGGGGCACCGCCCGCGATCCCATCAACTACGGCCCCCCCAACCTCTCGTTCACCAACTTCGCCGGCCTCACCGACGCCAGCCCCGTTCTGCGCCGCGACCAGACCGCCGCCGTCAACGACGGCATCACCCTGGTCCGCGGCCGCCACAATTTCACCGTCGGCGGCGAGTACCGCCGCATGCAGCTCAACACCCGCACCGATCAGAACGCCCGTGGGACGTTCAGCTTCAGCGGCCTCACCACCAGCGCCTTCGACGCCGCCGGTCTTCCCCTCCCCAACACCGGGTACGACTTCGCCGACTTCCTCCTCGGCCTCCCCCAATCCAGCTCGGTCCGTTTCGGCAGCTCCAATACTTATTTCCGCTCCACCGCCTACAGCGCCTACTCCCAGGACGACTGGCGTCTCCGCCCCAACCTCACGCTCAACCTCGGCCTGCGCTACGAGTACTTCCAGCCCTTCTTCGAGAAGTACGACCGCCTCGCCAACCTCGACATCGCCCCCGCCTTCAGCGGCGTGGCGGTGGTCACCCCCGGCCAGACCGGCCCCTACAGCGGCGCTTTCCCGCGCGGCCTGGTCGACCCCGACAAGAATAATGTTTCCCCCCGCCTCGGCTTCGCCTGGAGACCTCTCCCCAAGCGCCACCTGCAAATCCGTGGCGGCTACGCCCTGTTCTTCAACGGCGCCATCTACAACCAGATCCCCAGCCGCCTCGCCTCGCAGCCTCCCTTTGCCAGCACCGCCTCGCTCACCACCAGCTCCGCCCGTCCCCTCACCCTGGAAGACGGCTTCGCTCCCGGTCCCACCGCAACGATCACCAATACCTATGCGGTGGACCGCGGCTACCGCCTCGGCTACGCCCAAACCTGGAACTTCTCGATTCAGCAGGACCTCCCCCGCTCGCTGGTCATGGAAGCCGGCTACCTCGGCACCAAAGGCACCCGCCTCGACATCCAGCGCCTCCCCAACCGCGCCGCTCCCGGCTCGCCCCTCACCGCCGAACAGCGCCGCCAGATCGGCAACGCCGTCGGCTTCACCTTCGGCAGCTCCGAGGGCAACTCCATCTACCACGCCGCCCAGCTACGTCTCACCCGCCGCTTCCGCCGCGGCCTCTCGGCCAACGCCTCTTACACGTATTCCAAGTCCCTCGACAACGCCTCCACGTTCGGCGGCGGTGGCGCCGTAGTAGCGCAGAACGATAAGGACCTGGCCGCCGAGCGCGGTCTCTCCACCTTCGACCAGCGCCACGCCCTAAGCCTATTCTATATTGTGTCATCACCAGTAGGCCCCAACGGCTACGTCATGCGCCACAGCGGCTGGCCCACGCGCCTGCTAGCCGACTGGAATCTTTCCGGAGGCCTGACCGCCGGCTCCGGCTCCCCTTTCACCGCCCGCGTCCTGGGAAACCTCGCCAATTCCGGAGGCAGCGGCTCGGTAGGCAGCGGACGCGCCGAGGCCACCGGCCAACCCATCGATGCGGGCGGCGCAGCTTTCTTCAACCCCGCGGCTTTCACGCTACCCCCCGCTTCCCGCTTTGGCAACGCCGGCCGCAACACTATCCCCGGCCCCGGCTTCGTGACCCTGAACGCCGCCCTGGGCCGCTCTTTCCGCGCCGGAAAGGACGAACGCCGCCGCATCGAGTTCCGCCTGGAGACCCAAAACACCACCAACCACGTCAGCTACAGCGGCATAGCCACCATCGTGAACGCTACTAACTACGGTCTACCTACCAATACTCGCCCCATGCGGACGATCCAAACAACCGTCCGCTACCGCTTCTAACTCTAAAATGTGGTTCCTCCCCATCATCCTTCTCCTCCTCCCCCAAGCGGTCCGCTTCGAGACTTCCACCGACCTCGTCATAGTAGACGTAACCGTCCGCGACCGCAGCGGCAAACCCATCGAAGGCCTGAAGAAGGAAGATTTCACGGTCCAAGAAGACGGCAAACCCCAAACCACCTCCGTATTCGAATACCAAAGCCTGACCCTGGATCCCCTTCCCGCCCGAACCCTCGTCCCACGACCGCCGGCCCCCGTGGAGGCCCCCATCACCCGAGACCCAACACCCAAGACCGCGCCGCCCACCCGCTACCGCGATAAGCGCCTCCTGGTCCTCTTCTTCGACTTCTCCAGCATGCCCCCCGCCGACCAGATCCGCGCCCAACAGTCGGCCCTCAAGTTCCTCAACGAGAAGATGACCTCCTCCGACGTAGTCTCCATCCTGACCTTCTCCACCCGCCTCAAGGTGGTCCAGGAGTTCACCGCAGACCGCCAGAAACTCGCCGAGATCATCCGCAACTTCCGTATCGGCGAGGCCTCCGACTTGGCCGGCGAGGCCGACACCGGCGAAGAGGAAGGCGAGGAGACCGGCGCGGCCTTCGTCGCCGACCAGACCGAATTCAATATCTTCAATACCGACCGCAAGCTAAGCGCCCTGGAGTCGGCCGTGAAGCGTCTCGCCTCCCTCCCCGAGCGCAAGGCCCTGGTGTACTTCTCGAGCGGCGTAGGCAAGACCGGGGTTGAGAACCAATCTCAACTCCGAGCCACCGTGAACGCCGCCGTGCGGTCCAACGTGGCCTTCTACCCCATCGACGCCCGCGGCCTGGTAGCCACCGCTCCCGGCGGCGACGCCTCGCAGGCCGCTCCCCGCGGGTCCAGCGTCTTTTCCGGCCGCGCCCAAACCCGCCAGCGCGAGCGCTTCAACGACCAGCAGGAGACCCTCTACACCCTGGCCGCCGACACCGGCGGCAAGGCCCTGCTCGACTCCAACGATCTCTCGCTAGGCATCGCCCAGGCCCAGCAGGATGTCCGCAGCTACTACATCGTGGGCTACTACAGCACCAACCCCGCCCAGGACGGCCGCTACCGCCGTATCCGCGTCACCCTGGCCGGCCAGCCCCAAGCCAAGCTCGACTTCCGCTCCGGCTACTTCGCCGGCAAGAAGTTCGGCCAATTCAGCTCCGACGACAAGGAACGGCAGCTCGAAGAGGCCCTCGCCCTGGGCGACCCCGTCACCGACCTGCCCCTGGCCCTGGAAGTCAACTACTTCCGCCTCGGCCGCGAGCGCTACTTCGTTCCGGTAGCGGTAAAGATCCCCGGCTCCGAGATTTCCCTGGTCCGCCGCGGCGCTCGCGAGGAAATCGAATTCGACTTCATCGGCCAGGTGAAGGACGCCAAAGGACACATCGTAGCCAGCGTCCGCGACGGCATCAAAGTGAAACTCGATCAAGCCAGCGCCTCCCAGCTAGGCCATAGGCATCTGCAATACGATACCGCCTTCACCCTGCCCCCCGGCCCCTACCGCCTCAAGTTCCTAACCCGCGAAAACCGCACCGGCAAGATGGGCACCTTTGAGGTGTCCTTCCTGATACCCGACGTAACGACCGAGTCCAAGTCCCTGCGTCTCAGCTCTATAGTATGGGCCAACCAGCGCGAGCCCCTGGCCGCCGCCGTCGGCGCCGCCGACAACCAAAAGAAGCTCCTCGCCCGCCATCCCTTGATCCGCGACGGCCAAAAGCTGGTCCCCAGCATCACCCGCGTCTTCCGCAAGGACCAGACCCTCTACGTTTACTTCGAAGTCTACGACCCCGGCCTCGATCCCGACCGCCGAACTCCCGGCCTCGCCGCCAGCCTGAGTTTCTTCCGCGACCGCACCAAGACCTTCGAGACCACCCCCCTCCGCATCAGCCAGGCCAACACCGGCCGTCCCGGCGTGGCTCCCTTCCAGTTCCAACTGCCCCTCGCCCCGCTCGCCCCCGGCCAGTACACGTGTCAGATAAACGTGGTGGACGAGGTAGGCCGCAAGTTCAGCTTCCCCCGCGCGCGGCTCGTGCTGCTGCCTTAGCGCGGGTCTCCAAACAGCCAAACAGTTCTCCGAGCACCGGTTGCCCGACCGGTCCCGCTGCCGGCGTGAAAGCCAGCGAAGGCCGCTCTCGGGACGGAGCTACCGCGAGTACATACAAATTGGCTGACAAGGAGGGATACCGGCATTCTAATAGGGGCTGGCGCGGTAAACGCAGCGGCGCCACGGCGCCCATGACCGTCCGGGGGCTCGCCCGTATTTCGCTCCTCGCCGGGCGGTCGGCGCGGCAAGCGAGGAGTGCGGCGGCAACGCCAAGTCCCATGCGATAGGGAGCTCTGATAATGCTACTTTCCCGCTTCGATCGACTCCACCTTAATGATCTTCGTCTTCTCGTACAACACGCCCTTCACCCGCACCTTCTGCGCGGCAAACCTCTCCGGCGTCCGCTGGTCGCTCAGGACGTAATACTGCCTGCCGTCGAACAAGGCATACTTGACCTTCTTGTCGGACTTGACGCAGTCGATCACGCACTTGGCGTCGGGGAGCTGCCCCGCCATCATCTTGTGGTCCTTCTTACACATGGTCTCGGTGATGACCCCGGTGAAGACCTGGGCCTTCCCTCCGGCCGCCGCCGCTGCCGAGACCGCCAGCAGGGCCGCCCACAGTATTCGGTTGCGCATCGGTGGGGACCTCCTCATTCCGCCGCCTCGACCTTGTCGATGACGATCCCTTTCATGCCGCCCTTCTCCATCGCCACCCCGCTCACCTTGACCTTCTTCTCGATGAACGGCAGGAGCTGCGCGTTGGCGTTCTTGTGGTTCATGGCGATGGGCAGATAGAGCATGCCGGTCTTGGCGTCCACGATGGCCAGGGGAATGCCTTCCTTGGCGCAGGCAGTGGCGCACTCGACGTGCTTGGCCCCCTTGCTATCGTGACCCAGGTAGCAGGCCGTATCCACCACCTGGCCCACCAGGCTTATCTTCTTCCCGGCGTGCCCCTCGTGAGCCGCGAGCAGGACCGGCAACAACAGCAGCAGGATTCTTGTGGTCATATCTCTATTGTCCTCGAATTACCTTCGGTACGTACAGCCGGGTTTCCTCCGGCAGCAGCCGGCGCCGGGAAATCTCATAGAAATCCCGGCTGCCGGCCTTCTGGATCGCTTCAATCACCCGGTTCTCCCCGGCATTGTAAGCGGCCAAAGCCAGCTTCCAATCTCCAAACAACCCGTGCAAAAAGTTCAGGTATCGCGCGGCCGCCGCGCCCGACCGTCCCGCATCCACCCGTTCGTCCACGGCCGCGTCCACCCGCAGCCCAAACCGCCGCGCCGTATCGGGCATCAACTGAAACATCCCGCGCGCGCCCTTCGGCGACAGGGCCAAGGGGTTGAATCGGCTCTCCACCCGCGCCACCTCCCACAAATAAGGAGACGCCGGCGGCCGCGGCTTGGCCCACCTTACTACAAACACGGGATGTGGCTTCGCCCACCTCACCTGAAACGGCCGCGGCGCCCGAGCCCGCGTCAGCGACTCCTCCGCCTGCCGCTCCAGGTCCCGGTGGAAGGCCGCAAAGGGATCCGCCGCCTGCATTCCACCGCCGAGGACGAAGAGTAACCCTATGGTTTTACCGCTCATATCGTCTCTCATCGGCCAAACGCAGCGCCTCCAGCCCCTTACTCGCCTCCAGCCTCCGCCACAATCCGTTATACCGCGACGCCTCCAGCGGTTCCTTCAACCGGAACTGGAACCCCTTGCGGTCCCCGAAGTGGCCCCGCGCCCGCTCGTACGTCACAATCGTGAACTGATACGGATCGGACGAGCTGATACTGTCGATATCCGCCAGTGTCCAGTCGCGCGACTCGCCGGGCTTCTTCGCCCGAAACTGCACGCCGTCGTCCATCGCCGCCAGCGTCCCCTCCACCCCGGAGATCCGCAGCAGGTGCTTGGCCGGGATCTCCCACAGCGGCTCCCCCTCCCTCGCCAGGCCCGCCACAAACCGCCGCTGCATATGCCGCTCCAGGCCCGGGCTCACCCGCGCCGCAAACTGCGCCTCGGACACCGTCAGCCGATATTCCCGGTCTGCCCCCAGCCGCCACCGGCGGTCCTGGTACGTCAGCACCCGGACGTCGCGATTGTCCAATACCCGCATCTGCTGAATATCCAGGTAGGCCAGCTTCCAGGAGTGGCCTTTCTTCCCGGTCTCGAACGCCACCCCCCGCTCGTCCACCGTGAGCCGGCCGGTGCAGTAGCCGCGCAGATGCTCGTGCCGCGCCTCGTAGCTCTCTCCGGCGGCCGCCACCGCAACCATTATGCCTATCAGAAGTCTCATGCTTTCACCTCGAAGTGCCACTTCCAGATGCCGTAGATCGCCGGATAAACCGTCAGCTCCAGCAGGAACGAAGTGAAGATCCCGCCCAGCATAGGCGCGGCGATCCGCTTCATCACGTCGGCGCCCGTCCCGATCGACCACATAATCGGCAGCAGTCCCAGGAACATGGTCGCCACCGTCATCACCTTGGGCCGCACCCGCTTTACCGCGCCGTGAATGATGGCCGCCCGCAGGTCGTTCCAGTCGCGCATCTGCCCGTGCTGCCGCGCTTCCTGGTAGGCCAGGTCCAGGTAGAGCAGCATAAACACGCCGGTCTCCGCATCCACCCCCATGAGCGCGATCAATCCTACCCAGACACCAATACTCATGTTGTAGTCCAGCAGATACAGCAGCCAGACCGCCCCCACCGCTGAAAACGGCACCGCCAGCAGAATGATGCCCGTCTTCACCCACGACTGCGTGTTCACGTACAAGAGCACCAGGATGAGGAACAGCGTCAGCGGCAGGACCACCTTCAGCCGCTCTTTCACCCGCTCCATCGACTCGTACTGCCCGCTCCATACCGCCGTGTACCCGGCCGGCCACTGGACCCCGTCCCGTACCGCCTTCTTGGCCTCCTCCACATACGACCCTACATCGCGTCCCGCTACGTCCACGTATACATACCCGTTCAAGAGGCCGTTCTCGTTTCGGAGCATCGACGGCCCCGCCACCAGCCTTATGTCGGCGATCTGGGCCATCGGGATTTGCTGCTTGCCCCCCATGGCCGACACCAGCACTCTCCCCAGCGCCTCCGGGTCGCTGCGGAAATCCCGCGAGTACCGCACGTTCACCGTATACCGCTCCCGCCCCTCGACGGTAGTAGTAATCGGATCGCCCCCGATGGCGTTCATCACGTGCATCTGGGCTTCATCGATCGAGATCCCGTAGCGCGCCAACTGGTCCCGCTTCAGCTCGAAATCCAGGAAGTAGCCTCCGGTGGTCCGCTCCGCGAATACGCTGCGGGTCCCCGGGACCTTTTGCAGAGCCCGCTCGATCTGCCCTCCCAACTCCTCGATCTTTCCCAGATCCCCCCCGTAGATCTTCACTCCCACCGGCGTGCGAATCCCGGTGGTGAGCATATCGATCCGGTTCCGGATCGGCTGTGTCCAAGCATTCGTAGTACCCGGTATCTTCAGCGCCCGGTCCATCTCCTCGACCAGCGCTTCCTGCGAGATGTGGTCCGGGGTGACGCGCCGGAAGGCTCCCACCAGCCATCCCGGCGCCCACTTCCAGTCGCTGTACCACGTGGCCACCCGGCGCCACTGGGCGTGCGGCTTCAACACCACCGTCGTCTCCATCATCGAAAGCGGCGCCGGATCGGTCGGCGTCTCCGCTCTGCCGGCTTTGCCCAGCACCCGCTCCACCTCCGGAAAGCTCTTCAGTATCCGGTCCTGCACCTGCAGCAGGCGCTCTGCTTCGGTTACCGAAATCCCCGGCAGCGTGGACGGCATGTACAGCACGACTCCCTCATCGAGCGGCGGCATAAACTCCGACCCCAGCTTGCGGTACACCGGCGCCGTGACCACCACAATTCCCACCGCCGCCGCTACCACCACCCACTTCCACCGCAGGACCCCGTCCACCACCGGCTCGTACACCCGCATCAGCACCCTGCTGATAGGATGCTTCTCTTCCGAATGAATCTTCCCCACCAGCACGGCGCTCACCGCCCGCGCCAGCCATCGCGGCCGGAACTGGAAGGCATCGACTTGGGTGAACAGCAGCCGCATAGCCGGGTCCAGCGTGAGCGCCAGCACCGCCGCCACGATCATGGAGAAGGTCTTAGTAAACGCCAGCGGCCGGAACAGCCGCCCTTCCTGCGCCTCCAGCGTGAAGATGGGCAGGAACGACACCGCGATCACCAGTAGAGCGAAGAAGCTCGGCCCCGCCACTTCCTTCACCGCCTCGATCACCACCGACCGAAACGCCACCGTCCTCCCGTTGCGGTCCCACTCCTCGAGTTTCTTGTGCGTCTGCTCCACCACCACGATGGCCGCGTCCACCATCGCCCCGATGGCGATGGCAATTCCGCCCAGCGACATGATGTTCGACGTGATCCCTAGCAGCTTCATGGGAATGAACGAAATGACCATCGCCACCGGGATGGTGATAATCGGAATAGTGGCGCTGGGGAGGTGCCACAGAAAGATCAGGATCACCAGCGAAACCATGATGACTTCCTCGATCACCGTGCTCTTCAGGTTCTCGATGGAACGGAGAATCAGCTCCGACCGGTCATAGGTCGTAACTAACTCCA
>JBGOUV010000444.1:0-5188 GCA_041477815.1 Terriglobia bacterium
GGCCGGGCCAGGGGGCCCGGCGCGGCCCAGGGGGGCCGCCCCACATTTACATTTACTCTTACAGGGTAGAGATATCTCATGGGACTATCAGGGTGTCGCCCGGCTCGAGCGGGACGTTCTGTTCGAGCTTGCGGCCTTTGAGGACAGCGTTGTAGTCGAACGCATACCGCCGGTCGCCGCGCAGGAGCTGGATGCCCTTCTTGTTGGCAAAGTCGCGGAAGCCGCCGGCGGCGGTGAGGCCCTGGAGGATGGTAGTAGGACTGAGCAGGGGGTAAGCGCCGGGCCGGACGACTTCCCCCAGGACGTGGAACTTCTTGCTATGTACTTGCTCGACCACCACGGCCACTTCAGGGTCGGCGAGGTGCAGCTTGAAGGCGTCGGTGAGGGCGGTGACGAGCTGGGGAGGGGTGAGGCCGGCGGCCTGGACGTCCTGGACCAGGGGCAGCGAGATCTTGCCGTCGGGGCGGACGGCCACGCGGCGGGAGATCTCGGGCTCCTTCCAGACCTGGACGGCGATGACGTCTTCGGGGCCGATCACGTAAGGGCCGGCCGGGAGTAAGAGGGCTAGGAGCAGCAGCATCGTTTTTACCTCACGGCTATATAGACCACGTTGCCGGCGGAGCCCGAGTAGCGAACCACTAGCGGGACGCGCGGCGAGGGTACGGTGGACTCGGGAACGCGGGCGTTGATCTGCCAGACGCCGACGAACCCGGGGGCCAGGCCGCTGAATTCGGGGACCACGTCGCGCTCGCTGGAAGTACCGATGGTCACCAGCGGCCGGGCGGGCGTCTCGGCCAGGGGCGAGGAGGGCGCCGGGGCGCCGTCCGGGGGAGCGTTGCGGACAGCGCCCTGGCCGGTGGCGTAGATCTGGACCACCGCGCCGCGGGCGGCGGGGTTGGAGGGTGAGTTGGAGGTGCCGTCCTGGTTCAGGACTCCGAACAGGCCCACGGCCGCCGGAGCGGCGAGCAGGGTTCCCCCGGCCACGACTCGACCGGTCCGTACGACTTGAACACGCGATACCGCTCCGGGCTCGAGGGTGGAGGGCGTCTGGTAGTTGATTTGGCTTGGCGAGGTGTAGAGCAAGGGCGCCGCTACGTCGTCCACCAGGACCTGGATGCCGCCCAGCGTAGTGGGGAGGGGGAGGCTGGAGGCGGCGGTGGTTTCGGTGGCCAGATCGGCGCCGAACAGGGACGCCAGCATCCCGGGAGCCAGGGGGGCGCCGGCCAGGAAGGTGGCGGCGCTCACGGTGACGGCCAGGGGGTAATAGAGGAGGACTCGGGCGTTGGCGTCCCCAACCAGGAGGTTACCGGCGACGTCCAGGGTGAGGGCGTTGGGGAAGTTGAGGCCGGCCGGGGAGGTCTGACCAGCGGAGGGAGCGCCGAAGTTGGGGGTGCGGGCCGTAAAGCTGACTTGGCCGAACAGTCCCCCGGAGGCGTACGCCGCACCGCCGTTGACCGTCAAGGTGGCGAGCGGCGGAAACCGGAGGACGCGGTGATTGCCGGTGTCGGCGACCCAGAGGTCGCCGGTCGGCCAGTCCACCCAAAGCGCTGTCGGGTTGCGCAGGCGGTTGACCGCCGTGGCTCCGAGGGTGGTGACGAAGTCGGGTTGGCCGAGGGGAGCGGCGCCGGTGGCCAGGGCGGCGGCGCCGGTGAGAGGCAGGTCGCCCAGGGGGCCAAAGACCAGGACGCGGCTGTTGCCGGTGTCGGCGACGTAGATGTTGTCGGCCAGGTCAAAGGCTACGCCGGTGGGGAGGCTCAGGGACGCACTGGGAACGCCGGTCTGACCGAAGATGCGGGTGGGGGTCATGCCGGATACGAGCGGGGCCGGGAAGTAGAGGACCCGGTTGTTCCCGGTGTCGGCTACCAGCAGGTCCCCGCGCTGGGGGTGGATGGCGATGCCGGTAGGCTGGTTGAACGGGTAGGTCAGAATCAGGTCGGCGCTGGAGACGGGAGTATCGAAGGGCCGGGGGAAGCGGAGGATACGGTTGTGGCCGGTATCGGCCACGTACAGATTGCCAAGCGAATCGAGGGCCAGGCCGGAAGGGCGGCTCAGGTAGCCGGCGGCGCCGGTGAACAGATCGGGCTGGCCGAGGACCAGGTCGGCGCGCGCGCCCTCGCGGAGGGAACCGGGGTCCCGCCAGCCCAGGAGGCGGTGGTTGGAGGTGTCGGCGACGTAGGCGTGGGTGTCGACCGCCACGCCGCCGCTGGCAGCCAGGGAGCCGAGGACATTAGCTGTCGAGACCTCGCGGCCCTCCAGGAGGTTGGCGACGGACTGAGTGAAACCATCCTGGCCGAGGACCCGGGACGCTTCCTGGAAGCTGGCGGGGAGGGCGAGGACGCGGTTGTTCCCGGAATCGGCTACGAACAGTTCCTGGTTAGGTCCGGCGGCGAGTTGGGCCGGGGAGGAAAGTGACACGGACGAAGCCAAGGGCGCGCCGGAAGTGAAATCAGGCTGGCCGAAGAGGGCGTCAGCGACCGGCCGGGGCTCTAAGGCACGGACGAACCCAGTGAACCGGAGGAGGCGATGGTTGCCGGCATCGGCAACCAAGAGGTCGTCACCCAGGAACGCGAGGCCGGAAGGACGCAGGAGGGTGCCGGGGCCGCGGCGGGCGGAGTCGCCGTTGCCGGCTAGGGTGCGGAGGGGCGTCGACCCGTTGGCCAGGTTGGCGGGGAACTGGCAGACCCGGTTGGAGATGGCGCTGGCTACGTACAGGCGCCCGGCGGCGTCCAGAGCCAGGGCAGTGGGGTTGCTAACCTCGATGGTGGCGCCCAAGACGCCGGAGGTGAATACGAGGACGCGGTTGTTGCCGGTGTCGGCTACGATCAGGTCGCCCCGGGCGTTGATGGCCAGGGCCAGGGGGTTGGACAGTTTGGGCTGGTCGATGACCGTATCCGGAGCCTGGAAGGGGGCCGGGTACCGCACGATTCGGTGGTTGCCGGAGTCGGCGATCCAGAGGTTGCCGGCGCGATCTACAGCCAAGCCGGCGGGACGGTTCAGGGAGTGGGGGGCGGTGCTGAAGCGGTCGGGCTGGCCGATGACCAGGTCGGCCATGGCGCCGTTGGTGAAATGCGAGGCGTCTCGCCATCCGAGGACGCGATGGTTGAGGGTATCGGCTACGTAGAGCCAGGAGGCGGCGACGGCGAGGCCCTGGGGAGAGGAAAGCTCACGGCCTTCCACCAGGTTCCAGCCGTTGGCGAAGGGGCGAATCTGGCCCAGAACGCGCAAGGCGACGGGATGAAGCTCGGCGGCCCCGGCGCCCCCGACCAGGCAGCACCACAACATAGTAAGACGTCGCACGGTCCTCCGGCTCTCCTTATCTGTTCTGGAATCCCGACCCGGTGGGCGCGAGTGGATGGCTGACCGGACGCGGCCAACCATATTGTCTGAATGATAGCATAATTCTCAAAAATACTATGAGATAAATTTGGATTTCGAGGCACTATAGATACGTCGGTTCTTTATGCCCGTTCGGTTGGTGGTGGCGGAGGCTGACCCGCTCACCTCAGAAGGGCTGGCTTGCAGCCTGGCAGACAATCAAGTGATCTCCTGCGTGGCGGCGCCGGGACCGGATCTGCTGGAGCGGTGCCGCCAGTGGCAACCCTGTGTACTGTTGGTAGCTGACACGGTGTTCGAGCGGCTGGACCTGCGACGCTTCGTAGAAGTGGCCGAGTATGGGCGCCGGGTGCAGGCGCTGGTGGTGGGGGCGGTGGCCGACCCCTGCCGCGCTCTCGCCTACCTGCGGCTGGGCTGTAGGGGCTACCTGAGCCGGCGAGACAGCCTGGACACGGCGCGCAGGGCGGTGCTGGCGGCCGCCGCGGGCGAGATGTGGGCGGGGCGCGTGGTCCTCACGCAGCTTTTGGACGAGCTGCTCGACGGGCGCGCCTCCGCGCCCCGTCTCACCGGGCGCCAGCGGGAGATTCTGGAGCTGATCCACGGCGGCTACACGGACCAGCAGATCACCGACGTCCTCTATATCAGCGGCGAGACCCTGCGTTGGCACCTGCGGCGGTTGTTCCACACTATCGGAGCGCGCGATCGGGCGACGGCGGCCGAGTTCGCACAGAAACATCATGTGCTGGGGGGGGGCCAGGGCCACCAGTTAACACCCTCCTTGGTGGGAAAGAACCACCTTGCGCAATGAATTGCGAATCGTATAGTCTTGGGCCTACAGGATGAAACTTGCCATCGGCGCGTCGGATCGCCGGCGCAGGTGGAAGGCGTGAGCGTCCGGGATCGCCTCCTGCTCGCAGTGGCGACCGACGCCGATGGAACGATCCGAGCAGCCACGGGACCTCGTTCCGGTCCCCTCCTCCCTTTACCGGCTGGAACCCGGTAGAACCCTTCGCGATGTAGCAGCGGTGATCTTTCGCCGCCAGCGCATCATCTTCACGCTATTCCTTTCGTTGTTCGGGACGGCCGCCCTGGTGGCGGTGTGGCTGCGGCCGCGTCTGGATCCGCCCCAGTGGACCGCGGGACTGCGGTTCCTGGTGCGGCGGGACCGGGTGGACGCGGTGGTGACGTCCTCGGACCGGCCCCCGCCGGGCCCGCCGGCCTCGGTTACGCCACAAGAGGTGCTGGCGGAGATCGAGCTGGTGAAGAGCGCCGATGTAGTGGAGCAGGTGGCCCGGGAGGCCGGGGCGCCGCTCGCACGCCTGCAGCAGTGGCTGGCGGCCGAGACGGTGGTTTCCGGACGCAACACCACCAATCTGATTGCCGTGCGCTACAGTTCCCCCGACCGCGCCGAGGTGATCCGGGTGTTGAGCAAGCTGCCGGAGGTCTACTTACAGAACTATCTGAGCGTAAACCGGCGGCCGGGGGTGGTGGAGTACTTCCGATCGCAGGCCGCAGTCCATGAGCGGGAGTTGCGGGAGGCGGAAGAGGAACTGGCGGGATTCGAAAGAGACCTGCCGGCGCCGGCTTTGGAGGCCAAGGAACCGGAAAGGCCACGGGCCGACGGCGAAGCGGGGCTGCGCGACGCGGAGGGCCGGGCGGCGGAGTTGGAGCGGCAATTGAGGGAGACGCCGGCGGTGCTGACACGAGTGCGGGAAGCGGAGGAATCGCCGTACCTGGGGCGCTTGAAGAACCAGTTGCTGGAACTGGAGAACCGGCGGGCCCAGGCGACGCGGTATCGGGAGATCGTCCCGCTGGAGGCACGGATCGCGGAGGCGCGGAGGCGCATCGCCGCGGA
>JBGOUV010000462.1:0-4789 GCA_041477815.1 Terriglobia bacterium
CGCCCGCAGGCTGTGGAGGCCGCGGGTTCCTTCTTCAAACGCTCGAAAATGGTGTTCCAGACGGGCCAAACGGTGGGGGAGGTGGCTGATAATCCAGTTGTTGATGGGCTCGGCGAGGTTGCGCAGGGCAATCATGAGGACCACCAGGGCCAGAGTGCTGAAAGCCAGCAGGCGGCCGGTGGTGTGGAGGGTCTCGGTGAGGGTGGGACTTTCGCGGAGGCCGGCGGCTTCGAACTGCCCCAGGGCGAAGGCGGCGGTAATGAGGAGGGTCAGGGTGTCGAAGCAGCGCTCCACCAGCCAAACGGCGATCTGGCTGGAGAGGGGCACGGACTCCTTCCGGGCGATCAGGTAGGGGCGAACCATCTCGCCGGCCCGTCCGAAGACGCCGATAGCCGCAAAGCCGATGACGCTGGCGGAGAACAGGTTCCAGAGGCTGGGGTCCGGTTTGAGGTGCCTCATGAGGGCCCTCCAGCGGAGGGCGCGGACCAGGTAGGTGACGTACACCGCGGCCAGACCCCCCAGGGCCCAGGAGGTCTCGATGGCCAGGAGGCTGGCGGCGAAGGCGGACCATTGAAAGCTGCGCCATTGAGGGTTGTGGCGGATGCTGTAGGCGAGCAGCAGCCCCAGGGTGAGAGCGGCCAGGGAGAACAGGAGCCAGCGGCGGCGGCGGTCCATGAAGGACTAGGATAGCGGTTGGAGCAGAAACTTGCAGAAAGCATTGAACCTTTGGGGCGAACTTATCGTAGCTTAAGATGGAAGATGAACCATCTTCCGCAAAACTACGGACCGGGAGCGGCAGATGGCCGGGAGCTTGGTTTGGCCACAGAGGATCGGATGGGGGGCGCCGCCCATGGCCTCCCAGGTTGAGGGAGGCGCGAGGGAGTGGGAGGCCGACCCCGATGGACCGCTGGTGGAGCGGTGCCTGAAAGGCGAGGAAACGGCCTGGGAGTCGCTCGTGCGGCTCCATACGCGGCGCATTTATTCGATCTGTTACCGGTTCGTGGGCCGCAACGAAGAGGCCCAGGACCTCACCCAGGAGGTGTTCCTGCGGGTGTTCCGCAACCTGGGGAGTTTCGAGAAGGGATCGGGCTGCTTTCGCGTGTGGGTCACCAGCCTGACCAGGAACCTGCTGATCGATCACTACCGGAAGACGAAGAAGGAAAAGCTGGTGGATTCGATTGAAGACAAGCTGCCGGTTCTGGAAGAGGTGGAAGCGGCAGGAGCGCGGCCGGAAGGCCGGGTGGCCGGACGCGAAGCGGGCGAGCTGCTGCAGGCGGCGCTGGCGAAGCTCTCGCCGGAGCTGCGGGAGGCGGTGATCCTGCGGGATATCGAGGAGATGGAGTACCGCGAGATTGCGGAAGCGCTGGCGGTGCCGGATGGGACGGTGAAGTCGCGGATCAGCCGCGGGCGAGCCGAGCTGGCGCGGATTCTGCGCCAGTTCGGAGTGAATGGATGATGGTTATGCAGTGCTCGGAATTTGAGATTCGGCTGTGCGAGTACCTGGATGGGACGCTGGAGGCAGCGGCCCGCCAGGAGGTGGAGCAACATGCCACCGGCTGCCCGCACTGCGCGGCGATGCAGGCCGACGCCCAGGCGTTCGGAGCCTTCCTGGGGCGGGTGCCCGCGATCGAAGCGCCGCCCGAGCTGGTGACCGGCATCCTGTATCAGACCCAAACCGCCCAGGCCAAGATGGGACGCGCGGCGAGCCGGTGGCGGCGGTGGCTGGGTCCGCTGTTGCAGCCGCGGCTGGTGATGGGGATGGCCATGACCATCCTGTCGATTTCGATGCTGTCGCGGGTGGCGGGGGTGCAGGTCCGGCAACTGGAGGCCGCCGATCTGAATCCGGTGAGCATCTGGCACGGCGTCGACAACCAGGCGCATCGGGTCTGGGATCGCGGGGTGAAGTTCTACCAGAACCTGCGGTTCATCTACGAGATCATGGGGCAATTGCGGTCGTCCGACGAGCCGGAGGAAGAGCAGCCCAAGGAGGACGAGGCGCCGGCGGAAAGGCGTATCGAGCCGAGCCCGCCGCCGGAGCCAAGGAGGTAGATATGAATTGCGCAACACATAACGAGGTAGCCGCCGTAGCCTTCTGCCGGACCTGCGGGAAGGGATTGTGCGGGGAGTGCAAACAGGAATGGCAGGGAGTGATTTTCTGCCCGGTGTGCGTGGAAACGCAGCGCACGGCAACGCCGCCGCCGCAACAGGCGCGGCCCGCCGCGCCGGCCACCGACGCTCCTTCTCCGGGACTGGCCTTCGCGCTGGGCCTGATTCCGGGCGTGGGGGCGATCTACAACGGACAGTACGGCAAGGGGATCCTGCACGTGGTGGTGCTGGGCCTGCTGATCAGCATCGTGGACTCGGACGCGGCCGGCGACCTGCACGTGCTGTTCGGATTCATGATCCCGTTCTGGTTTCTGTACATGGCCCTGGAGGCGTACCATACGGCCCGGCGGCGCCTGCTCGGTCAGCCGGTGGACGAGTTCTCGGGGCTGCTGGAGATGAAGCACCAGCCCGGGAGGGTGCCGGTGGGGCCGCTGGCGCTGATCGGGCTGGGGGTGATTTTCCTGCTGCACACGCTGGGGATGCTGCCGCTGGCCAGGATCCTGCGGTTCTGGCCGGTGTTGTTGATTGCGGCCGGGATCTACCTGCTGATCGCGAGGATGGGCGGCGGAGCCGATTCGGAGACCCGCTAGGAGGGATGCTATGTCGAGCTGGTTTTGCGGTTGCGGCCGGTGCACGGCGGGGGCGGTGACAGGACCGTTGCTGCTGATCACGTTGGGGACGTTGTTTGCCCTGCAGGAGGCGGGCTGGTACCGCTTCCGGGAGACTTGGCCGGTATTACTGATTGTGTACGGGCTGATGTGGGCGGTAAAGGCGGTGGCGCCCGCCCACGAGGGCCGCTGATGAGGAATAAACCCCGATCGTGGAACGTGGATCGTAGGCAAACCCGGGTTTTCCCACGATCCACGATCTACGATACACGATCAGGTTCAGGAGGAGGGCGATGACGACGACAACGAGTCCGGTTCCGGTGAGGCGCAGCAGCCTGGTGGGTCCGCTGATCCTGCTGCTGATGGGGACGGTGTTCCTGGTCAGCAACCTGCGGCCGGAGCTTTCGGTGTGGCGGCTGTTCGCCAAGTATTATCCCTATCTTCTGATCCTGTGGGGGGTGGCCCGGCTGGGGGAGTACGTGGCCGCGCGGGCGACGGCGCGGCCCATCGCCCGGACCCTCACCGGCGGCGAAGTGTTCCTGGCCATCGTGATCAGCGTGTGCGGGAATACGGCCAGTTCAGTGGACCGCGGCGACTGGCGGCTGGGACGATTGAGCGGCCGGGGTCTGGAGATCTTCGGCGAGAGCTTCGATTTCGCGGTGCAGGGCGGCCGGAAGGTGGCGCCCAACGCCACTATAGTCATCAACAATTTACAGGGGAACGTGCGGGTGGTGGGGGCCGACGCGGCGGAGGTGAAGGTGACGGGCCAGAAGTCGATCCGGTCGCTGGACCGGGCCGGGGCGGACCAGGCCGACAAAGCCACCGCGCTCGAGATCACCGAGCAGGGCGGGAGCGTCTACGTGAAGACCAATCAGGACCGGGTCAGCGGCGAGAAACGCGTATCTTCGGACCTGGTCATCACCGTGCCCAAGGGCGCCGCCCTGAGCCTGGAAGGGCGAACCGGCGACTGGGAGGTGAAGGACGTCAACGGGCAGGTGGACGTCAACAGCGCTAATGCCGGGGTGCGGCTGAGCAATCTGGGCGGGAACGCCCGGGTGACCGTGCGGCGGAGCGACGTGGTCTACGCGCGCGCGGTGAAAGGCAACATCCTGATCAGCGGGCGCGGGCGCGACGTGGACGTCCAGGACGTGCAGGGGACAGTGACCGTGGACGGCGGGTTTTCGGGAAATATCAAGTTCCAGAACGTGGCCAAGCCGGTGCGGTACACCTCCACCCAGACCGATCTGAGCATGGAGAGAATCCCCGGGCGGATGGAAATGGAGCTGGGACGGCTGCACGCCACCGACATCGTGGGACCGTTCAAGCTGAATACCAACAACAAGGATGTGCGCCTGGAAGACTTCACCCGGGACGTGGAGATCACGGCGCGGCGCGGCGACGTCGTGCTGCGCACCTCGAAGGCGCCGCTGGGAAACGTGACCGTGGAAAGCTCCGGCGGCAACATCGAGCTGGAGCTGCCGGCCAACGCGCGGTTCCAGTTGCAGGCGACGACCTCGAACGGTCCGGCGGAGAACGAGTTCGGCGCGGCGTTGAAAGTGGAACGGCGGGGGAGCGCGTCGGAGATGCGGGGAGGCGTGGCCGGGGGGGCGCAGGTGCGGCTGGCGACCAAGCGGGGGCGGGTGGTGGTGCGGAAGATAGAGGGGGGAGTCCAGAAGGACTAGACTGCACCTCCGCCCTCTTACCGGGGCGTTTCGACGGGAGCGGTTTCGACGCCGCGCTTCCGGGAGGCGTGCCGCCTGAACTAAACGGAGGGCCTGTCATGAAATAACGGTGTCGCCGGCAGAGGCGGAGCCGGCGCTCCTGCCCGCCGTCACAGTCCCAAGCGGACTAGACCGATCTCACTTAGTACACGCTTCCAGAAGTACGCTCACGTCTTCCGAGGACCTCGTGGCCATCGACATTCCGCGCGCCGGCCACTCGGTCGTATCACGCCCTATCCGTAGCAGTAGATCCGGACGCGGCAAGTCCGGACAGGTGCGACTGGCCAGTGCCGTCGGCATACGCCATGAGAGCCAGAGGGCCCTGCGGGCGCCCGGCTGAAGAAGAGGGGAGGC
>JBGOUV010000529.1:0-3805 GCA_041477815.1 Terriglobia bacterium
GGTGGTGTCGGTCATCTCCGTCGCCGCCCGTGCGATCTTGGTCCCCAGCTCGTGCAGCTCCTTGACGTGCTCGTAGTCCAGCTCCCGGAAGAAGTACCAGACTGTCGCCTCCGGCGGCACTACGTTCGGCTGGTCGCCCCCATGAGTAATGACATAGTGCGACCGCTGCGACAGGCGCAAGTGTTCGCGCCGGTAATTCCACCCCACGTTCATCAACTCGACGGCATCCAGCGCGCTCCTCCCCAGCCAAGGCGAGCCCGCTCCATGCGCGCTCCGCCCGTGGAAGCTGTATTGGGTCGACACCAGCGCCGTCCCGCTCGGCCCCCACCCGGTCGAGAAGTCCGAGCTCACGTGACAGCTCAGCATCGCGTCCAGGTCTTTGAACAGCCCCGCCCGCACCATGTAATTCCGGCTGGCCAACAGTTCCTCGGCGACTCCCGGATACACCCGAATGGTCCCCGGGATCTTGTACTTCTGGAGCAGCTCTTTCACCACCAGGGCGGCCGTGACGTTCACCGCCGGCCCCGCGTTGTGCCCCTCCCCGTGCCCCGGTCCCCCCGCCACCATCGCCTCCCGGTACGCCACCCCCGGTTTCTGCGAGGTCTCGGGCAACCCGTCAATGTCGGCCATGAACCCGATGACCGGCTTCCCGCTCCCCCATTCGGCCACGAACGCCGTAGGCATTCCGGCCACGCCCCGGGTGATCCGAAATCCCTCCCGTTCCAGCAACCCCGTGATGTACTTGGAGGTCTCCACCTCCTGAAACCCCAATTCGGAAAAGCTGAAGATGGAGTCCACCATCACCTGGGTAAAGGTCCGCCGGGCCTCCACTCCCTGAAAAGCGTGCTCCTTCAACCCCTCCACACTGGGCGTCTGCCCAGCCGCAATCCCAATACACAGCAACAGGAATCCAGCGCGCATAAGATCTCCCGAAAAGAACCTGTTAGCTCTTAGCTGAGCAACCCGGCCTGCTAAAAGCTAACAGCTAATAGCTTCTTTTCCAGCTTCTTTTCTAATCGCCCAGCATTGCTCCGTAACTCCTCCACCCCGGCACGTTATCAAACACCGCCTTGAGGCTGCCCGTCACCGGAATCGCCAGGATCAGCCCGATCCCTCCCCACATCCACCCCCAGGTCAGGATGGCCACCGTGACCGCCAGAGGGTTCAGGTGCACCCGCGATCCCACAAACTTCGGGTAGAGGACGTTCAACGCCAGC
Source organism: Terriglobia bacterium (assembly GCA_041477815.1). Taxonomy (GTDB): domain Bacteria; phylum Acidobacteriota; class Terriglobia; order Bryobacterales; family JACQDG01; genus JBGOUV01. Next base: position 1,218 of record JBGOUV010000529.1, read on the forward strand.
AAGTGCAATCCGGACACGAAAGCCACAATCACCAGGTACGAGGAAAGCGAGCTATAGACCCCCAGGGCGGCGAACAGCGGTGGAACGATCGCCAGGGGCAGCCCCACGTACGGGATGACGCTGAGCAATCCGCTCATCGATCCCATCACGAACGGAAACGGTATCCGCAGATACCAGAAGATCAGGGCGCTTACGGCTGCCAGCAGAACCCCAATCATGAGGTTCCCCACCAGAAATCCCCGCACCATCTCTCCGATCGCGGTCAGGGTCTTGTGGGCCACCTGCCGGTTCTCCAGGGCAAACAGGTTCACGAACCCGTGCCGCATGTGGTCCTTCCAGCTCAGCATGAAGTAGACCAGAAACGGGATGAAGGAGGCGAACACCAGAAACTCGTAAAAGAAGCCCAGCTTCGGCACGATGTACCTGGAAATGAAGCCCCGCTCTTCCTTGACCCGCACTTCCGGCACCTGCGCCGGCTGGGGCGGCGGCTCCTGTTTGACCCGCGTCCGCGGCCGCCGCGTCTCGATCGCCTGGGCGATCTTCTGCTGCCGCTCCTGGGGCACGAACCGCGTGAACGTCGCCTCCAGGTTCTGCACCTGCTGGCTGATCTTCTCGACTGCTTCCCGGATGGTGGTCTCGTAGGCCGGCAACTGCTCGATAAACACCACCCCCCGCGAATAGAACAGCCCCGCCACCAGATACAGCAGCATCAGCGTCAGCAGGCATACCAGCAGGGCGGCCAGCCCCCGCGGCAGCCGGAACCGCATCAGCGCCCCCACCACCGGCTCCAGCATGCACGCCACCAGCAAGGAGCACAGGACCGTCACCACCACCGCCTGGGCGAGGTAACACACCGCCAGGATGACCCCAATGGCGATCACCCGCTGGCTGGTGTTGGAGGCGAGCTTGAAGTCTGAATTGATAACGGCCACGACGCGGCCTTTCTACCACCTCAATCTAGCGCAGGTGAGGGGAGAGCTTCAACTAGGCCCGCCAGACCCGCCTAAAGTAGAGATTGGTTGACAAACACATCGGCGGGCAGTGTAATCAAGCCGGTGTCGTCGTCGCGGGGGCGGCTGGGGTTGTTCCCAGGGCAGCCGGCGCCCAGGCTTTACGACCACGTGTTGCCTGGGGGTTCATTAGCCCCCTGGACCGGCTCCGGAAGCCGGTGCCGGGCGAGACCGGAAGGTTAGACTCACCGAACCGGTCAGTCTAACACCCCGCAGGCAAGGCTGAGGAATGGAGGAGAAGTCGTTGCCGGACAGGGAGTTGCGGTCCCGGCTGGTCTGCCGGTCGTTTCGTGTTGGGCTGTCCGGCGGGGGTATTACACTGGTCTAGCGAAACAGGAGTTAGCCCGCTTTGCGAGGAGGTCTGATGCCGGGATACTGGTGGGAATGCGAAGCTTGCGGTGGCACGGTTGATTTTCCAGAAGCCACTGGCACGTCGAGCTTCGTTTGGGACAGGCTGCTTGCCAGCGAATGGGACCAGTCGCTTCTGACTCCGCCCTGCAAGAAGTGTGCCAACGGCGTCCTCAGGATTACGTATGAGTTCCCTCGCGGCGATAAGGTTGTTCTGCGTGTTATCCACATCGTTGGGCTGCACCACGATGACTACGTGCCGATGATGTGGAAAACGTACCCGAAGGACTCTCCCGCGGATCGACGCTTTGATTTCAAGTACCAGAGAGTGCGCAGTCCGTGGGGCCTGAACAAGGCGGCCCTTCTTTCGCGCCAGGATCTGCATGCGCTCTTTGAACGCTATCGGGAGAAGACTGGGGTGCACGATTTCCCATGATCGCAGTGCGGCCGGGCTAACCAGGGCATGCACCCGACCGCCCATAGACCGGGCGGCGGGTGATGCCCGAGCCGTTAGGCTGACGAGTCGGCGTCGCGCGACGGCTCGACAAAGCGGGTGCAGCGGCAGAAGTAGCGGGGCCAGTAGTATGATCGGGGCGTGCAGTTCGAATCCGGTCAAGGCCACCCGCAACCTGGCTGGGCACGGTGTCTCCTTCGATGAGGCGTCTACTGTGTTCGGCGATCCATTCGCCGGTACGATCGCAGATCCGCTCCATTCGATAGATGAGATCCGGGTCGTGACGATCGGCTACTCCGCATCGCGACGGTTGCTCGTGGTTGTCCACGTAGATCGTGGTGAGGCCATCCGAATCATCAGCGCCAGGCGTGCAACGCGGCGTGAGAGAATAAGGTATGAGTCAAAAACGGAGAACCAATTCTGACGACGACATGCTTCCCGAGTACGACTTTAGAGGCGCAGTTCGAGGCAGGTACTACGAACGCTATCGCCAGGGTACGAATGTCGTGCTCCTCGATCCGGATGTCGCGGCGGTGTTTAGAGACTCCGCTGCGGTCAACGATGCACTGCGGCTTTTAGTTTCACTAGCAGAAGCTAAGGTGCCGCCACGGCGTGCGGAAGCTCACGAACCGCACCAGCCCAACAAGGCGTTGCACCGGACGCGCCAAAAGCCGGCGCGCCGGTGAACGCCAGGTCGTTAGACATCTGCTGCCGACCTCCGAGCGAGCGTATACTGTAGCGTGGTTTTCCGGTGGGACGCACAGAAGGCCGCGCCA
>JBGOUV010000487.1:0-4391 GCA_041477815.1 Terriglobia bacterium
CCAAGGACCGCAGCGGGTGACCCTTCTGGACGTGGGCAATCCGCAGTGCGCCCTGCTGGTTGACTCGCTCGACTTCGACTGGCAAACCCTGGGCCGCGAGATCGAAGGCCACCCGCGCTTTCCGCGGCGCACCAACGTGTCCTTTATAAAGGTCCGGGACCGGCACCGCATGGAGGTCCGCTTTTACGAGCGCGGGGCCGGGGCGACGCTGTCGTCCGGCACGGGCTCGACCGGCGCCGTCTTCGCCGCCTTGCTGGCGGGGCAGGTCGAGTCTCCGGTTCGGGTCGTCACCGGGGCGGGCGACCTGGAGCTGGAGGTCCGGGAGGGGGAGGTGTTCCTGCGGGGTCCGGCGGTGGTGGTGGCGCGGGGTTCCTACCTAGGGCCGGCCTGACACTCGTACTACTACCTAATGGTCCGCTCTCTGACGGTCGCGGTGCGGCGTCGCCTTTACGGGTTGCGGCGGACGGGCAGGGCGCCTTCGGGGGTGCTGTCCACCTGGGTGCGCATGGTGTCTTGCCAGGCGGCACGCACCTGGTCGGGAAAGGTGGGGAGCAGGTTTTCGATGCGGCCGCGAATCTGGGCCACGATCTCCGGATTGTCGTCGGCCACGTCATAACTTTCGGAGGGGTCGGCTTCCAGGTCGTAGAGCTCCGGGGCGGCCAGCGGAAGATTCAGGCGGCCAGCCGGCGGATCCGGCGTCCAGGCCACGCTGTTGTAGCGCGAGACGTGCAGTTTCCATCGGCCCAGTCGCGCGCACTGAATGTTCCAGTTGTCGAAATAGAGGAGCACGTCGCGTTCCACGTGGTCGCGCTCGCCGGTCAACAACGGCCAGATGTCGACGCCGTCGAGCGGCTGGGCGGGCAGCGGCGCGCCGCTCAGCCGGGCCATGGTGGGCAGCAGGTCCATGGTGGAGGCCACGTCCGCCGCAACCAGGCCGGCCGGAATGCGTCCCGGCCAGCGCGCGATAAACGGCTCGCGCACCCCGCCTTCATAAGTCTCGCCCTTGCGGCCGCGCAGCCGGCCCGGGCTTCCCTGGTACCAGGGTCCGTTGTCGCTCGAAAACATCACCAGGGTGTTCGGCTCGAGTCCGTTCGTCCGGAGGGCGCGCAAAATTTCTCCGACGCTCCAGTCCATCTCCGCCACGGCGTCGCCATACCGCCCCAGTCCGGTCTTGCCGCGGAAGCGGGCCGACGCCGCCAGCGGAATGTGCGGATAGGTATGGGCCATATACAGAAAGAAGGGCGAATCCTGGGAGCGCGCGATGAAGCTCACCGCCTGCTCGGTGTAGTACTGCGTCAGCATTTCCGGCCGGACCGGCTGATCGATGATGTCCATATTGTGCCGCAGCACGAAAGGCTGCATATCGTTGCTGTAGGGCAGGCCGAAGTACTCGTCGAAACCCCGGTTGGTGGGCAGGAATTGAGGCTGCGAGCCGAGGTGCCACTTGCCCACGCACATGGTCCGGTAGCCCACTCCACGCAGGACCTGGGCCATGGTGGTTTCGGATTCCGCCAAGCCGGTCGAATCGGAGGGGAGCAGCACCCGGGGGACTCCTACGCGCGTGGGGTAGCGGCCGGTCAGCAGCGCGGCCCGCGACGGGGAGCACACCGGGCTGGCTGAATAGAACTGCCGGAACAGGGCTCCGTCGGAGGCCATACCATCCACATTGGGGGTGGGGATGTCCGATCCATAGCAGCCCAAGTCGCCGTAGCCCAGGTCGTCGGCGTAGATGAGAACGATGTTGGGGAGGCCGCTGCGAGAGTTCCCGGGGCGCGCCCGGTTAGGCGGGGTCTTCTGCTGCGCGGCGGCAAACGCGGCACACAACGATCCTGTGGCCACCTTCAGAAATCCCCTTCGCGAAGCGCCAAGACCCCACACCGCACCCGTATGTTACCAGAGTGGCTCGACGGACTGTCAAGAAAGACTTCCTCGGAGTGTGTCTTTTAGGACAGGGTTAGGGTGTGAAGAGGTCCGCCATCCGAAATGTCCGGTATAGGGGGGCTGACGCCTCGATCCCGTAAACGATCCGGCCCGCGGGATCGACCTCCACCGACCGGCTGGTACGGTCCGGCAGGATGCCCAAGTCGAAGTGGTAGTTGCCGTTGGGCAGCCGCTGCGCCGAGCCCAGGGCAAAGGAGTAAGCGCCCAAATCCGCATTGAGGGCCAGGGTGGCGATGCGGTTCACCTCGTCGAGCTTCCAAACCTGACCCCGGCTGTGTGCATTTGCGTCGGCGGCCTGCCGGAGATTGCCGTTGTCGAAGACCATCAGAACCTCGCCGTCCGGGGTGTCGACGAACTGGGCGTCGTGCTGGTGAGAGAACCAGGGGTTGGGGTCGTTGGAGCGGAACTGGAAGTCCCCGTCCTTTCCGAGGCGCCAGAGGATCTGGCCGCTTCCCCCGCCGTTGGCGTAGTCGATCTTGATGACCCAGTCCTGGTGTCGCATCGACATCAGGATGTTGCCGTCGGGGGTGAACTGGAGCGAATTGCTGTGCAACCAGTCGTTGGCCTGGAGGGCTTGGGAGAAGGGGGGGCACCCGCCGCTGGCGGGCGCGCAGGTCTCCTGCAGGGTGGCCATCCGCCGCGGATCCAGGTGGTCGAAGGCGTCCCACGTCCACACCACTTGCAGGTCGCGGTCCAGGACCAGGATCATGTCTCCGAGCACGTCCACCGGCTCGGGGCCGTCGACGTCGGTCAGGAACTGTTCGGTACCGGCCAGCACCAGGAGCCGGCCGTCCGGCATCGCCGCTACCTCGTGATGGAATGCGGTGATCGGGCGCTTTCCCAGCTCCGTGAGCTGTTCGTTGAGCCGCGCCGCGTTCGTCTCGCGGAGGGTGGCGCCGGCCAGGTCGAACTCGCGCAGCGTCTGACGCGCCGGGTCCCCGGTGGGATCCTGGACGAATCCCAGGAACCGGCCACCCGGCAGGGGCCGGGTCAGGGCGATCCTTTCCGGATAGAACCACACTACGTGGCCGCTCAAATCGGTCGCCACGGTAGACAACGACAGGGGACTCTGCAGCAAGACACCGCCGGTCTCCGGCGCCGGCGGCTGCACCACGCGCAAACTCGCCACGGCGGTTAAACCCGTCGTCGTGGCCAACTCCAACACGGGGCCCTCCACCAGCCGGGAACCGTCGTCCAGGAGGTGCTGGACCGCGTAGGTCGAATCGGCGCGCAACCCGGCGAGAAGGAAGTTCATGCTCCGGCCTGCCCGGCAGAGCTGGTAGGGTGTATATTGGCTCGACCCATCGCTCGACTGAAACTGCACTCGCATCCGGCTTCCGAGCGGGCAAGCCGGGGCGCTGTAAAGGAAGACCAGGGGATTCTGAGTGGGGCTGATCACCGGCGTGCCGGCCACGCGAGTCGCCATCTGGTAGCTGGCGAAGCCCGAGCTGGTCTCCCCGGTCTCGGTGTTACGCACCGACACCTCCAGGTCATAGGGGCCCTCGCCGTCGGTCGCCGTCCAATGCAGCGTGCTGTCCGGTCCGTAATCCCGAACGACGCGGAAGTCTTCGCCAGGGGCGCGGACGCGGAAACGGTACCACAGGGTCTGATCCACGGGCTGGGGGGCAACAGCCTCCCAGGTGACGACGGTTCCCACCGGCGCGGGCGAGGGAACGGACGCCGAGAGTATCACCGGCGGGCCCTCCCGGCGAGCCCGGGGTGGCAGCACCGGTTGAGCCGGGGCCGGCAACCCAGCGAGGAAACCGACGATGAGAACGAAAGGGGGGATTCTCATGGACCAACTTCGGTCGATTCCGACCGCTCCTATATCTAGGTGCTTCGCTTCCTCGCTTGGTTTCAGGATCGGCGTGGAAAATTGTCTGGAACGTACTCAGGAGTACAACTGCACAGCAGAGATTCGGCGTGTGCGATAATCTCCCTGATTTCCCCGATGTCCGATCCACTCGCCGGACGCACGCTCGCCCACTACGAAATCCTCGAGAAACTCGGCGAGGGCGGGATGGGCGTGGTGTACAAGGCCCGGGACACGCACCTCGACCGCTTCGTCGCCATCAAGGTGCTGCCTCCCGAGAAGGTCGCCGACCCCGAGCGCAAGCGCCGCTTTGTCCAGGAGGCCAAGGCTGCTTCCGCCTTGAACCATCCCAACATCGTGGTCATACACGATATCGCCTCCAGCGCCGGCTCCGACTTCATGGTGATGGAGTACATCGCCGGCCGAACGCTCGACCATGCTATCCAGCGCAAAGGGATGCGCCTCGCCGAAGCGCTGCAGTACGCCGTGCAGGTCGCCGGCGCCCTGACGGCGGCGCACGAAGCCGGCATCGTCCACCGCGACCTCAAGCCCGGCAACATCATGGTGGCCGAAAGCGGCATCGTCAAGGTGCTCGACTTCGGCCTCGCCAAGCTCACCGAAACCGGCGTCTCGAGCG
>JBGOUV010000546.1:0-3547 GCA_041477815.1 Terriglobia bacterium
GCCAATCGGGTCGGGGACCTCCCAATCGATCTGCCGCCCCTCGAAGTTGCGCAGCAGGCGGATAATCGGCTGGCCGCTCATGTCGATCAGGAAGTCGACGGAGGCGCCGTCGATCATCAGGATGCTGCGCGGCGTTTGGGCGGGGTCGAGCGGCATGCCGCACTCGGCCATAACCTGAAAGGTCTCCGGCTGTACGATGGAGGCCGGGTAGACGCCGGCGCTGGAGGCGGCGATCCGCTGGCCTCCCAGCTGACGGGCGAAGCCCTCCGCCATCGGGCTCCGGCAAGAATTACCAATGCATACAAACAGCAGCCGCACGGGTGCGATCAAGATAGGGTCGCCTTTCGCAACAGCAGGTTATGGACGCGGCTGTCGGCCGTCAGCTCCGGGTGGAAGGTGGCGGCGAGGTACCGTCCCTGCTCGACCAGGATCGGATCGCCGCGGTGGCGCAGCAGGACCGTCGCCTGGTCGCCGACGCGGCGGATGATAGGGGCGCGGATGAAGACGGCCTCCAGCGGCCCGGCGCCGGCCAGCGCGGTGAAGGCGGCGGTAGGCTCGACGGTGGCGATGTGGCTGTCCACCTGGCGCCCGTAGGCGTTGCGCTCGATGGCCAGGTCCAGCAACCCGAGGCTGCGCTGGGCCGGGCGCGAGACTTCGGCGGCCATCAGGATGGCGCCCGCGCACGTACCCAGCAGCGGCCGCCGCGCGGCAAAGCCGCGAATGGCTTCAAACAGCCCCTCCGCCTCCAGGAACTTGAGCATAGTGGAGGATTCCCCGCCGGGCAGAATCAGCGCGTCCAAGCCGTCCAACTGTGCCGGTGTGCGCACATAGACCGCCTCCGCCCCCAGCCGGACGACAGCCCGCCCGTGGGCTTCAAAGTCGCCTTGGACGGAGAGAATGCCGATTCTCATAGGGGGATCCAAGAGGGATTCACCGCAGAGGACGCCGAGTACGCAGAGCAAATTCTTAGGCTTTCCTCTGCGTACTCGGCGTCCTCTGCGGTGAGAAACCCAACCTACCACCCTCGCGTCTGCAGCAGCTCGCTCGGCTCCATCTTGGCCACGTCCAGCCCCCGCATAGCTTCACCCAGCTCTTCGCAGGCTTCCAGCAGCTTGTACGGGTCGTTGTAGTGGGTGGCGGCCTTCACGACGGCGCGGGCGCGGCGTTCGGGGTCCTCGCTCTTGAAGATGCCGGAACCGACGAACACCGCCTCGGCGCCGAGCTGCATCACCAGGGCCGCGTCGGCCGGGGTGGCGATCCCGCCGGCGGAGAAGTTGGGCACCGGCAGTTTGCCGTGTTCGGCCGCGTACTCCACCAGCTCCAGCGGAGCCTGCAGCTTCTTGGCTTCGGCCACCAGTTCTTCCTTGCCCAGCACGGTGAGCTGCTTCATCTCCTTCTGGATGGTGCGCATGTGCCGGACGGCTTCGACGATGTTGCCGCTGCCCGCCTCGCCCTTGGTGCGGATCATGCACGCGCCCTCGGCGATGCGGCGCAGGGCCTCCCCCAGGTTGCGGGCGCCGCACACGAAGGGCACGCTGAACGGACGCTTGTCGATGTGGTGCTCCTCGTCGGCGGGGGTGAGAACCTCGCTTTCGTCGATGTAGTCCACCTTGAGGGCCTCCAGGATGCGGGCCTCCATGAAGTGGCCGATGCGGGCTTTGGCCATCACCGGGATATGCACCCGCTCCATGATCTCGCGGATCTTGGAGATGGACGCCATCCGGGCCACTCCGCCCTCTTTACGGATATCGGCAGGAACGCGCTCCAGCGCCATCACGGCGGAGGCTCCAGCGCGCTCGGCAATCTCGGCCTGCTCGGCGTTGGTGACGTCCATGATGACGCCCCCCTTCAGCATCTCGGCCAGGCCAACCTTCAAGCGGAAATCTTCGTTCAGGTACATAAGTTAACTCCTTTTTGGATCGTAGATCGTAGATCGTAGATCGGGGATCGTGAGCAGACCCCCTCCAGCCGAGGGTTTTGCCCACGATCTACGATCCACGATCCACGATCGGTTTTTCATACCAGTGCTGGAACGCCGCCTTCGCTGCGGCCCTGGGCCGCGGGCGCCAGGGCGTGGAGAAGGTCGGCGAGGACGGCGATACCGCGCCGGATTTGGTCCGGCTCGAGGCCGGCGAAAGTAAGCCGCAGCGCGCCCGAGTGGGAACGCGAGACGTCGAAGAACCGGCCCGGCAGGAACACCACCCCGTGGTCGCGGGCCCGGGCCAGCAGATCGGAGGCGTCCAGGGGCGCGGGCAGATGGAGCCACAGATGGGCGCCGCCGTTGGGGGCGGAGAACTCCACTTCCGCCGGAAGCAGATCGCAGCAGGCCGAGAGCGCCGCCTCGAGACGCGCCGAGCCGGTGGCGCGCAACTCGGAGAGGTAACGCTCGAGTATCCCGTCCGCGGCCAGGCGGTAGAGGACGGCCTGGGAGAGCTGGTCGGTGTGCAGGTCGGTAAGTTGCTTGGCGGCGATGAGGCGGCGGGCCACCGCTCGCGGGGCCACGCACCACCCCACGCGCAGCCCCGGAAAAGCCGCCTTGGAAAAGCTGCGCAGGTAAATCACCAGGCCCTCGGTGTCGAGCGACTTAAGCGTGGGAAGGTCCTCGCCCCGATACCGCAGGCCGGCGTAGACATCGTTCTCTACGATGGGCGTCTGGAAGCGCGCGGCCAGACGCAGCACCTCGCGGCGGGCTTCGAGCGGCAGGCTCGCGCCCGTGGGATTCTGAAAGTTCGGGGTCACCACCACCAGGCGGGGGCGTCGCCGCGCCAGTTCCTGCTCCAGCTCGGTCGTAAAAATACCCTCAGCGCCGACCGCCAGCCCGTGGACCTGGACCCCGGCCGCCAAAAACAGGTCGCGCGCGCCCGGGTACACCGGGTCCTCGATCAGGACGCTCTCACCCGGGGCCACCAGAACCTTGGCCAGCAGATCGAGCCCCTGTTGGCAGCCGCTGGTGACCAGCAGGTCGTCTTCGGGCCGGGCATTGCCCGCCGCCTGCATCCCCGACCACAGCCACTCCCGCAGCGGCCCGTAGCCTTCGGAGGGTCCCAGTTGCAGGATCGCAGCAGCGTCGCGGTCCAAGGCTTGGCCGGCAGCATCGCGCAGCGCCGTCATGGCCCAGCCGGACGGCCGGTGCCGCCAGGAGGCGAAGTTGAGGCTGTCCGGCTCCGCGGGCGGGAAGCTCGGCGGCGCCGGCAGGGAGGGTCGGAAACGGGTTTCCCAATCGAAGCGCACCGCCCGACCCCCAGTCGAGCAAACGAAGCTGCCCCGGCCGACATGAGCCTTCAGAAGACCGTCCTGTTCCAGAGCCTCGTAAGCAGCGGCCACCGTCGTTCGGTTCAGGCCAAGCAGGCCAGCCAATTCCCGCGTGGGCAGCAGACGGCTGCCGTCCGGCAGCACTCCCTCCCGGATCCAACCCGCCAACCGCGCCGAGAGCTGCCGGTAGATGGGAACAGGACTCCCGCTATCGAACGATAAGGTCTGCCAGTTCATCTGGGCCAACCCATCCAATATACACCAAATTGGATGGATGTTACAATGCCCTCATGGC
>JBGOUV010000021.1:0-31705 GCA_041477815.1 Terriglobia bacterium
CATCATCCGGACGGCGTAGCCCAGATCCTTCCAGACGGACTCGACCATTCCCAGGGTGTTCATTTCGTGCACCACCTCCCGGATTGTAGTGATATTGCCTAGTTTGCGCCGGGCCGCAAGTTGCGCCTCCCCGGGACTCATACCGGCCGCGAGGTTGGCATCCGTCTCGTGTGCCAGGTACGCTTCCAGCTCGCTCGCTAGTTCTTCGTCGCGCCGTCTTCGTCGCCACCACATCGTAACTACTCCGTCGCCGGACCCAGAACCCGGATCACGGCCTGGACCAGTTGGTCCCAGCGGCTCCGCTCCTGAGCCAGGTGTTTTCTTCCCGCCGGCGTGATCCGGTAGTACTTGGCCTTCCGGTTGTTCTCCGAAGTTCCCCAAAAGGAGGCGATGAGGCCCTGGTCCTCGAGGCGATACAAAGCGGGGTAGAGCGAGCCATGCTCGACCTGCAGGACCTCCTCCGAAGTCTTCTCGATCACGTGGGCGATGGTGTGACCGTGGGCGGGTCCGAACACGAGGGTCTTCAGGACCAGCATGTCCAGCGTACCCGGCATCATGTCGCCGCGGCTATCCGGCCTGGTCTTGCGTCCCATTACGTAGCCATCTTACACCAGAAGATCGTCTAGTGGAAGGCTCGGTCAATAGGACGGCGTTGTCACGAAACAGTTAGCAGCGTTTTGGAAGATAATCTAGTTGGCCTACCGCACGTAGGTCACCGGGACCACCGCCCCGGTCAGCGGACTCGACACGTTCCCCACCTGGATCGATACCGGCAGCCGTTCCCCGCGGATGCGGTCCCCGTGGACGCGGATGTTGATCTGGTTCAGCCCCACGAAGCCCGGCGTGAACCCGCTCCACTCCACAATCATCTCCGCCTCGGAAATGCGCGGGTCGCCGATGAACACTTTTACCGGCTGGGTAGTAGCCGGTGGATTGACCGGCGCGGGCGCGCCCGGCTGCAGGCTGGTCCCCTGGGCCGCGGGCAGCCCGGTGGCGAACAGCACCAGCACCTCATCCCGGTGGGCGGGGTTGCTCTGGGAGACCGGGGAGAGGTCGTCGGCGTGCAGGAGCACCGCCTCGCCCTGGCCATTCACGAAGATGCCCGGGGCGGCCGCCACCACGCGGGCCTGGCCCGTATTGCTGGCCAGGGCCCGCTCCGCCGATCGCACGATGACGCTGAAGGCGCCCGGTCGCAGACCCGGCGGCACCTGTCCGTTGATCTGGGTCGGAGAGGTCATGATCAGGGGGACCGGCGTGTCGTTGAAGGTCACACAGACGCCGCCCAGCAGGGTTGGCAGCGGGAGAGAGCCGGCGGAAGCGGTCTCGCCCATGTTCTGCCCGAAGATGGAGAACAACCCACTGGGAGCCAAGTCGGCCGAGTAGGTGGCTGCCTGTACGATGCCGCGCGCGTTTACCGCGATGCGCCCTGCTGCCGGAGGTCCCGCCGCCAGCGGGGCGATGCTCAGCCCGCTCATGGTCACGGCATAGGCGAACTGGGACCGGTTGTCCACGGCCATCAGCCGGCCGGTGATGTTCTGTCGCTGGTTGCCGAACACCTGCGTCGCCGGACTTTCGGAAAGAGGCGCCGTCGCCAATACCTGCTCGGTGTTGACGTTGACGATCTCGATCAGGGGCTGCGGGTCGCCGGTGGGATTGGCGTTGGCGTTGGCCTGCTGCGGGGTGGAGAATCGCGCGTAGGCCGTAGCGTTGATCGGAAATACCGCGGCGACATTGCGCAACGTGGCCGGGGTGATCTGGATCTGGGGTGGAATCTGTCCGGGCGGGAACTGGCCGCCTCCACCAAATCCTGGCGGGATCTGGCCTGGGGGAATCTGGCCGGGTGGGATAAAGCCTCCCCCACCGCCGCCCCCGCCGCCGCCACCGAATCCCGGCGGCACCTGCTGCTCCGGGTTCTCGCCATCGTCGTCGGGGGTCGCCCCGCCGGCGCCGGGCCGCGGTGTGGGAACCGGTGTCGGAGTCGGAGTCGGCGTGGGCGTCGGAGTCGGTGTCGGAGTCGGCGGGGGTGTCGGCGCCGGCGTTTGCACCACGATGCCCCCGGCGAAGCCTCCGATCGGCACTAGCGACGGGTTCAGGATGGCCCGGTTGGCTAAGAAGTACCTGCCCTCCGGCCCCGCCCCCACCACGCCGTAATAGCTGACGATGGGGGCCTGCATCACCGTCCGGGCGACCACGAAATCGTCGGCCAAGGAGTCATACAAGTAGGCATTGTTATTCCCGGCCAGCAGCACGATGCTCTCGTTGCCCGGGGTGGACACCATGCTGACCGGCGCGGGGATAGTGGCCGTCCCGATGGCGTTGGAGATGGGCCGCAACACCGCCGTCTTCCCCGACGCCGACCACAGCGTCCCGGCGGCGTTGGCTGCCGTCGACGCCCAGATCTGCAAGCCGTAGATCCCCATGGCGATTACGCGGGGCGTGGCCGGCGCCTGCGAGGCGTTGAACGGCGTGGGCGGGAAGGCGATGCGGTCGAACTCGGCTCCTTGCTCCAGGTCCACCATGCTGATCCACTCGCCCCCGGCGTTGGCCACGTACAGGGTTCGTCCGTCCGATGCCATAGCCATCGACCTGGGGAACTGCCCTACCTCGATCGGCAGCCGGAATTCCTGCCGCCGGATGTCGAACACCTCCACCTGGTTCTTCGCCGAATTGGCGAAGTATACCCGCTGCCGCGCGTTGTCCAGGACCATATCGACCACGCCTTCGGCCGCGTTCAGGCCGGTCTCCATCGGTAGCGTGGTAGTGCGGGTCTCGGCGTTCAGCCAGTTCTGGTACACCCGGATGACCGGAGGAATGTTGATGGCGTCGTCGGACTGTAGTAATATCTGGGTCACGGTGGACCCCACCCGCCGCGTCACCCCGGCGTTCATGGTGACCCGCAGGTCATTGGGGGCGGCCGCTCCCTGGGCCTGCGCGGTGAGACCGGCGGCGGCGGCCACCTGTTGCACGGTGTAACGCAGCGTGCCCCGGCCGGCGTTGCGAATCCGCACCGCCCGCGTGGCCGCCGTCCGCTCGCACTGGTTGGCCGCCAGGCGCACCACGGTGGTCTCCGGATCGAGGATCGGGAAGGTGTTCAACTGTCCTACCGGCAGCACCAGCAGCCCCGACTCCGACAGCGCGTAGACGTTCTGTCCGTCGGCCGACGCCACCATCTTCCCCAGCACATTCTCAGCAAGTTGGATTCCCATCCGGATGGCCAGGTTGCGCGGGTTATTGACCAGCAGGGTGGCGGAGTTGGGCCGGTTCTGCCCCACCACCAGCGGGGCGATGTTGAAGGCGCTGTACAGCGTCGCGCCGTCCGGCATGAACACACTGCCGCCCACGTTTTGGGCCAGGTTGAAGGCGGGGTTCAGGATGAAGGGGGCGTTGTTGGAGTCCTGCGTGGCCAGCGCGTTGAGCGTAGCCACGTCGAACATCCGCGCCCCGGCCATGAAACGCTTGCCGTCCGGTGATACCGAAAGCACGTTCGACAGCCCCGGCACCCGCCGGATCCGCAGCACCTTCTGCGAGGCCACCTCGTAGACGAATACCAGCGTGTCGTTCTGCGCCGGGGTGTTCACGCCGAGGATCAGTTGTCCGTCGGGCGTGGGCTGCAAACGGCCGCGGAAGTTGATATAGATACGAGTAGTGTTGAGCGCCAGCGGCGGCGCGGCGGTGTGAACGGGAGGGTTCAGGACGGAGGTGAGCTGCTGGCCTTCCCGGGCCTGGGGATCGAAGACCACCAAGGTATCGGTAAGATTGGCGGCCGGCCCTTGCCCCAGCGTCGTCACCAGGACCTTGCCGTCGCCGCCCACGGCGATTCCCTCCGGCCGCACCGGCAGGCTGACGTTTCGAACCACCACGTTCAGATCGAGGTCGACGACGCTGATGGAGGTGCTCTGAAAATTCGTTACGTAGAGGAACTTGCCGTCGGGGGAGATCGCCGCCGAAACCGGCTGCAGCCCCACCCGGATCGAGGGGAGGAGCCGGCGTCCGGGGATGGAATAGATTTGAATGGCATTCGTATTGAAGTCGACCACGTAAAGCTGCTGGCGGCGCTCGTCCAGGACCAGGTCCACGGGGCCGCCGGCGATGGGCACGCGCGTGCCGAAGGTGGCCGCGGGGAGGGAAGCGCCGCAGAGAAGCGCCACCGCCAGAAGCCGGCCGGGGGGCCGGCTGCGGCTCCGGGAGGCCGCCCCACCAGTACCAGGTTTGGCGCGGAACATCATTACCTCACACTCGTTACCGGCGCCAGCGGACCGGTCCGGGGGCTCTCGCCGTCGTCGGACCGCACCACTACCGGCAGGTTATCCCCGGTCAAAGCGTCCGGCCGGACCTGGAGATTGATCTGGTTCAACCCGATAAATCCTGGGGTGAAGCCGCTCCACAGGATTACCGTCTCGGACCCGCGCGCGTCGGGGTCGCCGAGAAATACGCGGGGACGGGCCGTCGTGACCAGCGGATCGAACGGCGCCGGCACGCCCTGCAGCAGCAGGCTCCCGTTCTCGGCCGGCAGCCCGGTCCCGAACAGGACCAGGATTTCCCCGCGCAGCGCCGGGCTGGCCCGCGTCACCGCCCTCATATCGGCGCCGTGGAACAGGGCCGCGTTGTTGCCGTCGAGGGCGAACACGCCCGGCGACGACCGCGACACGTTCACCAGCGTGGCCTCGCTTTCGAGACCTGTGACCACGCTATGAACTGCCACTACATTAGTCCCCGGCAGCGTGTCCGCCGGCAACTGGGCGTTGATCTGGGTGGGCGACGCGCTCAACAGCGGCAGCGTGGTGTCATTGAAGGTGACGCAGGAGCCCCCCAGGATCTCCGGCAGGGGCAGATCGCCGGCCGTGGCCCGCTCCGCCAGGTTGCGTCCGAAGATGGAGATCAGCGCCCCCGGTGAAAGGCTGCGCGCGAACGTGGCCCCGTTCACCACGCCGCCGGCGTTGACGGCGGGCCGGTCGGCGGTGGTCGAGGGACGCAGCGACACCACGCTCAATCCGCTCATGGTGAGCAGAAACGCCCAGTTCCCGCCGCTGTCCACCCCCATCAGCCGGGGGAAGATGTTGCTGCGGTTATTGGCCACCTGCTGGAAAAACGGACCCTCCGGAGCCGCTATGGTGGCGAGCCGCGCCTCGGTATTGACGCTTACCAGCTCCACCAGCGGCCGCGCGTCGCCTACCGGCCCCTGGTTGGTGCTGGCGGCGATGGAGAACTGCGCGTAGGTCGTGTCGTTGACGGCAGCGACTCCGGCCACCTGGCGCACGCCCTGGTTCTGGGCGGCCCCCCCCGGCGGCTGACCCGGTGGCGCCGCGCCGCCCGCGGCCCCGGTCCCCGTCGTACGCCCGCCGATCGGCACCAGCGTCGGGTTCAAAATCGCCCGGTTGGCCAGGTAATAGCGCCCGCCGGGACCCGCCGCCAGCGGCCCATAGAACCCGTCGAGCGGCGCGCTCATCACCGTCTGCTGGTTTACGAAGGTATCGCTGACAGAGTCGTAGCGATAGGCCACGCCGTTGGTATTGAGCAGAACGATGTACTCGTTCCCCGGCGTCGACACCATGTAGGCCGTCGCCGTCACCGTGGCCGCCCCGATCACCGGCGAGACCGGCCGCGGGATCGCCGTATTCCCCCGCACCGACCACAGGCTGCCGTTGGAGGCCACGAACTGCGGCCCAAAGATCCCCATGGCCATCGATTGCGGCGTAAACGGCGCCTGGTTGAAGTTGAACGGCACCAGCGGGAAATCTACTTTCCCGATCGCCACACCGCTCTCCAGGTCGACGATGCTGATCCACTCGCCCCCAAAGTTGGCCACGTAGAGCAGCGATCCGTCCGAGGTCATGGCCATGGACCGAGGCCGCTGGCCCACTTCGATGGCCGACAGCAGCTTCCGGTTCCGGAAGTCGTACACCTCCACCCGATTCTTCCCCGCGTTGGCAATGTAGACCCGTCCCCGCCGGTTATCCACCTGGAGGTCGAGCAGGGTTTCGTTATTGCCCGGGTTGATCTCGATCGGAATTGTCTCCCCCAACTGCCCCCCGGTCTGGTAGTTCTGATAGACGCGGATGGTCGGCGGGATGTTGATAGCATCAGCCGACCGCAGCGTCATCTGCGTTACCTGGGTGCCGGGCTGCCGGGTGGTTACCCGCGGGTTCATGCTGAGCCGGATCGCCGAGGGCGCCAGACCCGACGTCGACTGGGCCAGAATATTCTGCCCCGGCTGGTCGAAGGTATATGTAAGACGACCCTTGCCCGCGTTGAGGATTTTGACATCCGCCGTCACCAGCCCCCGGTCGCAGGGGTTGATGGACAGCCGCACCGCCGTCGTCTCGGGCATGAGGATGGGGTAGTCGTAGAGCTTACCGATCGGCAGCATCAGCAGCCCCGTCTCCGACAGCGCCCACACCGTCTTCCCATCCGCTGACGAGACCATCTTGCCCAGAATGCTCTCCGGCAGGTTGATCCCCATGTTGACCCCCAGATTTCGGGGGTTCGACACCAGCAGCGTCGCCGAGTTGGCCCGCGGCGGCGGATTCACCACGAACGCGGCCACATTGAAGGCGCTGTACAGGGCGCTCCCGTCCGGGTTGAACGCGCTGCCCCCCACGTTCTGATTCAGGTTGAAACCCTGCGTGCCCTGAAGGGTAAAAGGCAGGTTGACGGTGTTGGTTTGGGCCAGCATGTTGAGCGTGGAGGTCTCGAACAGCCGCAGCCCGGCCATGAACCGGGACCCGTCGGGGGAAACGGAGAGCACGGTTGACAAGCCCGGAGTCTGGCGCACCCGCAGCACCGTCCCCGACGAGACTTCGTAGACAAAGACGACGGTGGAGTTGTTGGTAGGGGTATTCAGTCCAATGATGAAGCGCCCGTCGGGGGTGGCCAGCAGGCTGCCCCGGAAGTTTTGAAACGGCCGGCCGGCGATAGGGGGCGTCAAGGGCGGCGGCGCCGGCGGCGGAGGCGGCACCAAAACCGCCCGCAACTGCGCCACGCCCGTCTGTTGGGGGTCGAACACCATCAAGGTGTTGGCCCCGCCGGTATTCCCCAGGGTAGTGATCAGGACGCGCCCGTCGGCCCCTACAGCCACTCCCTCCGGCTGAGCAGGCAGGCTGATAGTGTTGCTTACGGCCCCCAATGCCAGGTCGATGACGGTCAGTGTCGAGCTGACAAGGTTGGTGACGTACAGGAACTGCGCGTCCGGCGACATGGCCGCCGCCACCGGCTGCGATCCCACCGCGATCGGGCTCAGAAACCGCTGCTCCGAAATGGAATAGACCTCCACCCGGTTGCTCGCCAGGTTCACCAGGTACAGCCTCGCCCGCGCCTCGTCCAGCACGATGTCCAGGAGGGTGCCGGCCGCGGGGATGCGGGTCCCAAACGTGGCAATAGTGGTCTGGCCGGTCGACACCAAAGCCGAAACCACCAGTAGGAGCGCCAGGTGGAGCTGCCGCGTCATCATCCCTGTTTGGCTCAACCCCTAAGATATAAGAAAGTTGCGGCTGGGCACAAGCGCGACACGCCTGCGGCCGGTCTGGTGACGAAAAATATCCTTCCAAGCCCACAACCTCCCACGACAGACCGGGGTTAATCCTTTGGAGCCATTGACAGAACACCCGGGGACAGGTATGCTCCGCTAGAATCGGAACCATGAAAAGATTCCGGGTGGTCAACCGGACCAGGGGTACCGTACTGGGGGAGGCGGTGGACCGCGCCGACACCAGCCGGACCCGTAACGAAGGGTTGCTGAAACGGTCCGGACTGGCCCAGGGCGAAGGGCTGTGGATCGTGCCAACCCAGGCGATCCACATGTTTTTCATGAAGTTTGCGATCGACGTGATCTTCCTAGACCGAGAGAAACGAGTGGTCAAAACGGTGAGCCGGCTGCGGCCCTGGCGGATGGCGGTGAGCTGGCGGGGGTATAGTGTCATGGAGCTGCCCGCTGGCGCCATCGAGGAGACGGGGACCCAGCGAGGCGACATGCTCGAGGTGACCCAACTGGCATGAAAGCAACCGCCTCTCTCTCGGTGGGAAGGCAGGCCCATGATCTGCGCCGGGGCCTCGGGACTGGCCTCGCGTTGCGGGGGAAGCCGGCCGGGGGGCCGGCTGCGGCCCGGGGGGACCGCCCCACATTTACAGGGGGGCTGCTGCCGTGTTCAGCAGCCCGTGGTGAAAGCCGGCCTCCTCCGGTCGGGGGAGCACCAACTTGTTGATTCTGTTGATGCGCGGGTGGTGCAAATCTGCACCACGGTACTTTTGCCACGGGCTGTTAGCGGTGGTCTTAGGCAGCAGCGGATGCACCCACCGGACTGTCCGGACATCTGCCCCCGCTAGCGCCGTTGGCAGCGTGATGCGGCGACAGGTCCTTAACGCGATCGAGGCCGGCGAGGGCGACCCGGTGGTTTCGCGGCTGCGCCGGCGGGTCGCCGCCGAGGCCGACAACCCGGAGCCGCGTGTCGAGCTTGCCGCGCATTTTGGAAAGACGGGGCAGCCGGAGCTGGAGCTGGAGCACCTGCGCCTCGCGGTCGAGCGTTTTCCGGGCTCTCGCGAGGTCCATATGGGCCTGGCTAACGCCCTGCGCAAGGCCGCAGAGCCCGCCCAAGCGGCCGAGATCCTGGGACGCTACCTCCGCGCCAACCCCGCCGCCACCGCCGACCCCGAGCTTTGGAACCGCCTGGGCGTCTGCTACGACGAGGCCGGCGATTGGAAGTCCGGTGAACAGGCCTTCCGCAGCGGCCTCGGCATCGCTCCCCACCTCGACTATTTATACAACAATCTCGGCTACAACCTGCTGGAGCAGGGACGCACCTCCGAGGCGGTGGCGATTTTGAAGCAGGCTCTCCAGCACAATCCGCGCTCGGAGACGGCGCGCAACAACCTCGGCTTGGCGCTGGCGCGGTCCAACGGAAGTACGGTGGGCGAGGCGCTCCAGCATTTCGAAAATACCACCGACGCCGCCACGGCGCACAGCAACCTCGCCGCCGTCCTGATGGAGCAGCAACGCTACGACGAAAGCCGCCGCCAGCTCCAGGCCGCCCTGGATTACAACCGGTCGAGCGCCGTGGCGCTTGCCAATCTGGCCCTGCTCGCCGAGTTGGACGGCCGGCCGGCTACGGTGCCTTCGTCCCCGGGAGTAACCCGCCGGCGGTGGCCGGTAGTCCTTCTTAAGAAGATATTCGCGCCCGCTTCGCCCCGGACCGAACGGCCGGCCGAGGCGGCTCAAGGAGACAAACCATGAAGAGACTCTTGCTGGCTTTCTTGCGAGAGGAGGATGGCCAGGACCTGGTGGAATACGCGCTGGTGGTCGCCACGGTGGCGCTGGTACTCATCAGCGCCGTCAACAATCTGTCGCAGGGCATCGTGAGCCTCTACGAGAGTATGACCGGCGACTTGGCGAGCATCGGGACCACCGGCCAATAATGGATGACCGCCCGAACCGGAGCGGCGCTGCTGCCCGATTTGGCCGCCGTGGCAGGTCTGCTGACCTTCCTCTACGTCCTGTTTTTCTATGAAGGCTACACGCGGCTGTTCCGCGATGCCGACGCGGGATGGCACATCCGCAGCGGGGAGACCATGCTGTCCAGTGGCGCGCTTCCGCGCCAGGACCCCTACTCTTTCTCAAGGGCCGGAGAACCCTGGATGAACTGGGAATGGCTGGCTGACCTCGCCAGTGGCGCCGCCCACCGCGCCGCCGGATTGGCCGGTGTCGCCGTGCTCTACGCGGCGGCCATCGCCCTGGCGGTGTGGCTGTGGTTCCGCTTGCACTGGCGCCTGGGGACCAACTTTCTGCTTGCGGCCGCTCTGGCAGTCCCGCTGCTGGGCACTCTGAACCTGCACTGGCTGGCCCGGCCACACGTCTGGGGCTGGGTGTTCCTCCTGGCCGCCCTCCACCTCCTCGAAGCCGAGCCGTCGCCCCCTCGCCTCGTCGCCTACGCCGCCCTCTCGGTGGTCTGGGCCAACGTACACGGCAGTTTCCTGCTCGCCCCACTCCTCGCCCTGCTGTATGGGGCCCCGCGCTGGGCCGGGCTCTCCGCCGCCGCCACCTTCCTCAATCCTTACGGCTGGCAGTTGCATCGCCACGTCCTGGCCTACCTGACCGACTCCAGCCTGCTCGCCGCGGTCGGCGAATTCCAGAGCTTCAACTTCCACTCTGACGGCTCGGGCCAGATTCTCCTCACCCTAGGCCTGGCTGCGGCCGGGACAACGCTCGCCCTCTACCACGGACGCTACAATCACTTCCTGCTAGGCTGCCTTCTCTTAGCCGGAGCCCTCCGCTCAGCCCGCGGTCTGCCGCTGGTGGCTTTGGCCCTGCTGCCTCTCGCCGGCGCCCATCTCACCATCCCCGACGGGCTCGGGCGCTGGCTCGCCGCCGCGCGCGACTACGGCGACCGGCTCCGCGCCCTCGACCGTCAGGCCGCGGCCTGGAAGTTCGCTCCCCTGCTGCTGATCGTGGCCGTTCTAAGTGTGCCTGCCATCCGGCCTCGAGCCGGCTTCCCGGCCTCCGAGTTTCCGGTGGCGGCGGCCTCCCAATTGCCCACCCTGGCGCCCGAATTGTTTCGCGGCGGGGGACGTCTATTGGCCTCCGATAAGTTCGGCGGCTACTTGATCTACCGCTTTTCCGGAAGTCTGAAGGTCTTTTTCGACGGCCGCAGCGACTTTTACGGCAGCGCCTTTCTGGACGAGTGGCGCCGTCTGGCGCAGGTCCGCCCGGGTTGGGGCGCGCTGGTCGAGAAGCACCGCTTTACCCACGCCCTGCTTCCCAACGACTACTCTCTGGTCGAGGCCCTCCAGCGTGCCGGCTGGACGGTTCTCTACCGCGACTCTGCCGTGACCCTATTGCGATGGAAAGCATGATCGGCCCCTGGATCCTCGGTGCAGTGGTGCTGGCCGGCGCGGCTACCGACTGGTACAACCATAAGATCCCGAACTGGCTCACCCTGCCCGCCACAGCCGCCGGCCTGATCCTCAACGCCGTGGACGGCAAGCTCGCCACCGCCTTCGCCGGCATGCTGGCGGCGCTGGGCCTCTACTTCCTGTTCTTCGCTATAGGTTTCCGAGGCGCCGGCGACGGCAAGATGATGGGAGCCGTCGGCGCCTTCGTGGGTTGGCCGGCCATAGCCTTCGTCATGGTAATAGTCGCGTTGCTGGGCGGCGTGGCGGCGGTGGTGGTGGCACTGCGGTACGGCGCGCTGGCCCGCGTGATCCGTCTGGCGGCGGCGGTCCTGACCGACCTGATCACGTTCCGCTGGCGGCAGCTCCGCGAGCGCGCCGATTACCGCGCCCCCGGCGCTCTGCGCCTGCCCCACGGTCCGGTGATCGCCGCCGGCACCCTAGTATTTTTGCTGTTTTCTCCGAGGTGAGAAGACGTGGATCGAAACCGCATCATCGCCATTTTCGCGATCGCCTGGGTCTCCGCGGCCCTGCTGAGCTGGTTCCTCTATAAGAGGACCAAGGCTCCCCAGCAGGAGCGCCTGATCGCCGTACTGGCGGCCAACAAGAGCCTCCCCGCCGGCTACCTGCTCCGGGACGCCGACCTTACCCAGGTGGCGCTGCGCCAGCAGGAGGCCCCCGCCGGCGTTTTCCCCGCCGCCCGCAAAGCGGACGTTGTCAACCGCGTCCTGCTCATCGACGTTTCCGCCAAAGAGCCGCTGCTCGACCAGAAGCTCGCCCGCCGCACCGGTTCCGAGGGTATCGCCTCGACGATCGAGGAGGGCATGCGCGCCGTCGCCGTCAAGATCGATTCCGTCAGCGGCGCCGGCGACCTGCTGGAGCCCGGCGCCCGCGTCGACGTCCTGTTCACCAAGCCCGGCAAAATGTCCGAAGCTATTACCACGACCATCCTGCAGAACGTCAAGCTCCTCTCGGTAGGCCGCAAGACGCGTCCCGGCGAGAAACTGGACCCCAAGGCGCCCCGGCTCCCCGTGGCCACCCTGCTGGTCACCCCCCTGGACGCCCAGAAACTGGAGTTGGCCAAGGCGCAGGGGAAGATCAGCCTGGTCCTGCGCAATCCGAATGACGCGGTGAACCTGTCCCGGTCCGATCCCGTGACCACCGAGGTTTTGGACCCGCTCGCGCTAATCCGCTCCGATCCCAAGCGGGGCCGCCTGCTCAAGAAGGCGCTGGGCGGCCCCCTTCCCGAAGAGGATCCCGACTCGCCCGACTTGAAGACGAGATCGAAGAAGAAGGAGCCCGAGCCACCGAAGGCCGTGGTGGACGTGTTCCGGGGCGGAAAACACACCCAGGAAGTGTTCAAGTGAGAAGACCTTTGTTAGCACCGAACCGCGACCGTCAGGGAGCGGATCCGCGAATAGACCGACCATCCGCTCCCTTACGGTCGCGGTTCGGTGTTCTCGCCCTCCTGCCGCTCGTCCTCCTGGCTCAAAATCCGCCCGCCCGCGAGATGCGCCTGACCGTCGGCAAAGGAGAGCTGCTGCAGTTCGCCCGCGAGGTCACCAAGCTCTCCATCTCCGAGCCCGCCATCGCCGACGCGGTTGTAATTTCGCCCAAGGACATAGTGGTCAACGCGAAGAGTGTCGGTAAGACTACCTTGCTCCTCTGGGAGGAGGGCTCCGCGCCGGCCCGCTACGAGATTATCGTCACCCTCGACCTGAGCGACGTCGAAAAGGAGATCGCCGCCGCCTTTCCCGACCAGAAGATCCAGGTCACCGGCACCCAGGACAAACTGGTCCTCACCGGCGCGGTGAGCAGCGCCGACGAATCCAAGCGCGCCACCGCCATCGCCTCCACCCGGGCCAAGGAAGTGGTCAACCTGCTGGCCACGCCGCCGCCCCGCAAGCCCCGCCAGGTGTTGTTGCAGGTGAAATTCGCTTCCATCGACCGGACCGCCCTCTCCGCCGTCGGCTTCAATTTCTTCAGCCGCAACGACAAGACGCTCGGCGAGTTGAGCACCCAGCAGTTCGGAAGCCCCCGCTTCAGCCAGCTCCAGTTCGACAACCAGAACTTCAACAACTCCACCATCAACCTCACCGACATCCTGAACATTTTCGCCTTCCGCCCCGACCTCAACATCGGGGCCACCATCAAGATGCTCCAGGCCAACAACCTCCTCGAGATCCTGGCCGAGCCCAACCTGATCGTGCTCGAAGGCAAGGAGGCCAGCTTTCTGGCCGGAGGCGAGTTTCCCTTCCCCGTGGTTTCGAGCACCGGCACCGGCGGGTCCATCCCGCCCGTGATTACGGTCCGCTTCAAGGAGTTCGGCATCCGGCTGACGTTCGCTCCGGTCGCCACCGAAGACGACTCCATCCAGATGAAGGTGTCTCCCGAGGTCAGCGCCCTCGATTTCGCCAACGCCGTCACCATCCAGGGCTTTCTGATACCTGCCATCAGCGCCCGCCGCGCCGAGACCGAAGTGCAGCTCAAGGAAGGAGAGAGCTTCGCCATCGCCGGCCTGATCGACAACCGCGTGGTCCAGAGCCTGAGCCGCCTCCGCGGCCTGGGGGACATCCCCATCCTCGGCCGCCTGTTCCGCAGCTCGGAAACCAAAAAGACGAACAACGAGCTGCTGGTGGTGGTGACGCCGCACCTGGTCCGGCCGCTGCCCCCGGGCGAGACGGCCAAGATGCCCGAGTTCAGCATCGACCCCACGATCGCCAGGGAGAAAAAGAAAGGCGAGAGAAAGCCCGAGTTTGTAGGCCCCCGCGGCCACCAGGAGCCCAAGAAGTGAGGATTGGCAGTACAGCACTAGCAGTAGTTGCGGGGCGCCCCCCCCGGGCCGCAGCCGGCCCCCTGGCCGGCTCAGGGTGGCTCCGAAAACCCGGAACAGACGGTAGGTACCGGCAAGGTCCCGGCTCGCGGCGGCTCGGGCAACCCGGGAAGCCGGGCCGGGGGGTCCGGCGCGGCCCCGGGGGGCCGCCCCACCGGGACTCCCAATCCGGGCAGAGCCTGGTGCTGATCGCCGTACTCCTGGTCTTCGTCCTGTTCGGATTCCTCGGCTTCGCCGTGGACCTGGGCCGCCTCTACATGATTCGCGGCGAGTTGAACGTCGCCGCCGAGCAGATGGCCCTGGTCGCCGCCCAGGAACTGGTCGCCACCAACGCCGCCGGTGACAACGCCCAGACCGCTATCGACCTGCTCCAGTCCGAGGGCAACGACAACCGCTTCAACTTTGGCGGCAACGTCCTCGGCGGGGATGGCCCGCTGGTCAGCGAGATTGGCGATTTGGAGTTCTTCTCGACCTTCGGCGACGCCACCGGTACGGGCGCCTCCGGCGGAACCACCTCCGGCCCGAGTGAGGCCCGCTACGTTCGCGTCACCATACGCGCCGACGCCCCGCTCACCTTCTGGCGCTTCCTGCCTATTCAAGGTATTGGCGGCGTCACCTCCGTCCAGACCACCGCCCTGGCCGGCATCAGCGCCCCGGTCTGTACCGCCTGCGGCATCGAGCCCCTGGCCGTCTCCCCCGTGGACTTCGCAGACACCACCGACTTCGGCTGGGTCCGAGGCATCAAGTATACCTTCTACAGCCAGTGCACCGGCGCCCCGGCCCCGCCCTTGCTCGCCAACACCGCCGACCGCCTCCAGTACACTCTCCTGAACCGCTCCATCGACAACTCCACGCTCGACACCGACCAGCAGCTCTTCCAACTCTCCGCCGGCGGCATTCCCGCGCCTCCCTTTCCCGTCCCGGACGAAACCAACCTCGCCTGCCCCACCATCGGTGGCGCCGACCTGCGCCTGCCCCAGGTGAGCGTAGCCGCCTGCACCCAACCCGCCCGTGGCGCCGTCGCCACCGACCTCCTGTGCGGGCTGAACGCCCGCCTCAACCCCGTCCCTAACCCCGGCTGTACCAACATCACCGATATCGACACTCTGATCCAGGCCTTCCCCCCCGACACCGACATCGAACAGATCGACGACTACACCGAATACGCCGGCAACCGCCGCCGTATCTTCACGGTCGCCGTGGTCGACGCCATCCCCTTCGCCGTGGGCACGGCGATGAACGTCCTCGGCTTCCGCCAGTTCCTCCTGGAGCCCGACCCCGACTCCACCGAGCTGACCCCCAACGGCCAATGGGGACGCTTCACCGCCATGTATATCGGCTATCCCGCCCCCGTAAAGCAAGGCTCGTTCGGGACCTGCGGCGTCACCCAAGGCCCCGGAAAGGTGGTGCTGCATTGACCCCAGGAAAGACAGTGGTCAGTGGCCAGTGGCCAGTGGCCAGTCGGAGGGGCAGCGCGCTCCTGGAGTCTCTGCTGATCACCCCGATCCTGGTGCTGCTCTTTGTCGGGGCCATGGAGATCGGCAAGGTCACCTTGACGTACTACCAGCTCCACAAGGCTCTTCGGGCCGGCGCCAGAATGGCCTCGGTTCTCAAGGGCGCCGACTTTTGCAGCGCCGATGACCAGCAGCTCGCCGCCATCAAGAGCTTCATTGTCTTCGGGCCCGACGGCTCCACCGAGCCCCTGGTCCGCAACCTTTCCACCGAGCAAGTCTTGATCCTCCCCGAGCGCGCCGACACCGGGAACGCCGCGGTGGGAACCTGCGACTGCGGCGGTCCCACCGGCTGCTCCCTGGCCGACGGCGGCCACGCCCCCGACTACGTCGTAGCCGAGATCGAAGGCGGCTACGAGTTCACCATCCACATCCCCTTCCGCAGCCCGGAACCGGTCCTCCTGCGTCCCCGGGTGCGCGTCCCCTTCGGTGGCTTATGAGACGCCTCCGCCAACTGGCCACCGGCCACTGGCCCCTGGCCACTGCTTCTCGCGGCGCGATCACCGTGGAGTTCGCCCTGATCTACGGCGTGGTCCTGCTTCCCCTCACCTTCATGTTTGTCTTCGCCTGCGAGATGCTCTGGGTGTGGCACAGCGTGGCCGAGTGGACCCGCGCCGGCGCCAGGTACGCGGCCACCCACTGCTTCCAGGCGGATGGGGAAAACGTCAGGCAGTGGATGCGCGACAACGTCCCCCGCGTGATCGATCAGAACCGTCTCCGCGAGGGCGAAGTGGAAATCAACGTCGCCTATTTCGTCCAGGACCCCGCCACCGGTAACCCCGTCGAGTTCACCTGCACGGGCTCCGAGTGCTCGGTGGAATGCATCCCGGAACAGGTGCGCGTTACCATCACGGGATACGAATTCCGCCGCATGCTGAACGTGCTCGGCCTGCCCCCGGTCACTCTCCCCGACTTCCGCACCTCGCTCAGCATGGAGGGCGCCGGCTGCAACCCCGAGGAAGGAACCTGCTTACCCTAGTGTATGTCGATATCTCTCCTAGTCGCCTCCCCCGACACCCACTTCCGCGAGATGATCCGCGAGAGCCTGCTGAACATCGCCAACGCCACCCTGCTGGCCGAGTTCCCCGAGATCGCGTTGAACCTCTACATCCGCGTCCTGCACGAGCTGGAACGCCATCCTCACGCCGCCCTGATCGTCGACCTCGCCGGCGACACCGAAGCCGCCCTCAAGGCCCTCGAAAAGGTCAAGCAGGCCGCCCCCGACCTCTACATCATTGCCTCCCACTACCAGGCCGACGCCGAGACCGTCATCGCCTGCATGCGCGCCGGGGCCTCCGAGTTTCTGACGCAGCCGCTCAAGCGCACCGACTTCCGCGACTCCATGCAGCGCCTGGAGCAGAACTCCAAGCGCAGCGCCACCGCCGGCCCCAAGCTCGGTAAGATTTATACCTTCCTGGGCGCTAAGGGCGGCGTCGGCACCACCACCCTGGCCGTCAACTTCGCCGCCATCGCCGCGCAGTCCAGGAAGAACACCGTCCTGCTGGACCTGGACATGCGCGCCAACGACGCGGCCATGCAGCTCGGCGCCCATCCCCAATACACTCTGCTGGAGGTCGCCGAAAACCTCAGCCGCCTCGACCAGGCGCTGTTCGAAGGCTTCGTCACCCGCGACCCCCTGGGCTTCTACCTGGTCGGCCCGCCCGACAACCTCGAACACCGCGGCTTCTTTACCGACTACCAGTTTAAGGAGTTCGCCACCTTCCTGGTCGAGAAGTACGACACCATCGTGGTCGATGGCGGCGTCGCCATCAACGACGAAGTGGTCATCGCCGCGATGCAGATCTCCGCCGCCGTCTTTCTGGTGGTCACCCAGGAGCTCGCCTCCATCCGCAACGCCCAGCGCTACGTCTCTTTCCTCATGCGCCTCGGCGTCACCGCCGATCAGATCAAGCTGGTGGTCAACCGCTATAATAAGAAGTCGAACTCGAATCTGGCGACGCGCGAGCAGATCCAGCAGACCCTCAACCAGCCCGTGTTCTTCGGCGTCCCCGAGAGCCTGAGCACCGTCCTGGCAGCGCTCAACCAGGGCCGGCCGGTGGCGGCCGACCCCGGCGCCAAGTCCAGCGAGCTGGATCAGGCGCTGCGCGCATTTGTCAAGAAGGCGGTCGGATAGCAGATGAGCTCCTCCCGGGTAGTAGCACGACCAAAGGCGGCCGCCGAGCGCTGGCTGGACATCAAGAGCATGGTCCACCAGAAGCTCCTCAGCTCGATGGACACCGACACGCTCAAGACCATCAACAAAGAGCGCGTCCGCGGTGAAATCGGACTGACGGTGGAGAAGCTGGTCCTCGACGAAGGTATCCCCATGACGCTCGCCGAGCGCGAGCGCATGATCGAGGAGATCCTCGACGAGGTCTTCGGCCTGGGCCCGCTGGAGCCGCTGCTCAAAGACCCGACTATCAGTGACATCCTGGTCAACGGCGCCGACTCGGTCTACATCGAGCGCGACGGCCGCCTCATCGAGACCAACGTCCGCTTCCGCAACCAGCAGCACGTCCGGCAGATCATCGAGAAGATCGTCTCCGCCGTCGGCCGCCGCATTGACGACAGCTCCCCCATCGTCGACGCCCGCCTCAAGGACGGCTCCCGCGTCTGCTGCGTGATCCCGCCCCTGTCACTCATCGGACCCAGCATGTCGATCCGGCGCTTCGGCAAGAAGCTCCTGTCGACCGAGGATCTCCTCAAGAAGGAAACCCTCACCACCGGCATGCTGGACTTGCTGAGCGCCTGCGTGGAGGCCCGGCTGAACGTGGTGATCTCCGGCGGCTCGGGCTCCGGCAAGACCACCCTGCTCAACACGCTCTCCCGCTTCATCCCCGAAGAGGAACGCGTCATCACTATCGAGGATGTGGCCGAGCTGCAGCTCCAGCAGTGGCACGTGGTGCGCCTGGAAACCCGCCCGGCCAACATTGAAGGCAGCGGCGCCATCACCCAGCGCGACCTGGTCATCAACTCCCTGCGGATGCGCCCCGACCGCATTATCGTGGGCGAGTCGCGCGGCCCCGAAGCCCTCGACATGCTGCAAGCCATGAATACCGGCCACGACGGCTCCATGACCACCGTCCACGCCAACTCCCCGCGCGACGCCTTCTCGCGCCTGGAGACCATGGTCATGATGGCCAGCCAGCACCTCCCCGACCGCATCGTCCGCCAGCAGCTCACCTCGGCCATCAACATCGTGGTCCACTTGGCCCGCCTGATCGACGGCACGCGCCGGGTTACCTCCATCTCAGAAGTACTCGGCATCAAAGATGAGCAAGTGGAGCTGCAGGACCTGTTCCTGTTCGACCGCACCGGCATCGCGCCCAGCGGCAAGGTGCTGGGAAAATTCCAGGCCACCGGTCTGCACCCCATCTGCATGGAGCGTCTGAAGTCCTGCGGCATTCATCTTTCGGAGTCCATCTTCCGCGAGGTGCACGAGATCAAGTGACGATGTTCCTCATCATCGGGATCCTGTTCAGCGTGGCCCTGTACGCGGCGGCCCACTTCGCTTGGGCCGTCCCCGAGCAGCAACGCGGCCAGGCGCTCTCCCGCCGCATGTCCGAGCTGCACATCCAAGCCCCCCGCGGCGGCCCCGACATGGTCCGACGCCCCCAGCGCAGCTCCTCCGGCTTCCTCGAGGACTTCTTCCGGTGGACCCGGCTGATCCGCCGCGTCCAGGAAGTCATCGAGCAGGCCAACCTGAAGCACCGCGCCGGCAACGTGGCCCTCCTGATCCTGATCCTGTTCGCGGCCGGCTACGCGGGCGCCGTCATCGGCGGCGTCCCCATGCAGGTTTTGAGACTCCTCCTGGCCGCCCTCCTGGCCACGTTCCCCCTGCTCTACATCCTGTGGAAGCGCCGCAAGCGCCTCAAGCAGTTCGAGGTCGCCCTGCCCGACGCCATCGACCTGTTCACGCGCGCCATGCGCGCCGGTCACAACATCCACAGCGGCCTGGAGGTGATTGCCGGCGAGACCTACGACCCCGTCCGCATGGAATTCCGCAAGCTGATGGAGGAGCTGGCCCTGGGCTCCCAGGTCGACACCGCCCTGCGCGGCCTGGCCAAGCGCGTCCCCCTGGTGGACCTCCATTTCTTCGTCACCGGAGTGGTCCTGCAGCGCCAAACCGGCGCCAACATCGTAGGCGTCCTCGAGAACCTCTCCCTGGTCATCCGGGAGCGCCTGAACATGGCGGCCAAGCTGAAGGCCCACACCGCCCAGCAACGCCTATCAGCAATAGTTATGATCCTGGCCCCCATAGTAACCGGCCTGGCCTTCTTCATCCTGAAGCCCGACTACATCTCGATCCTATGGACCGACTCGGCCGGGACGCTCTTTTTTACCTACGCCATAGTGTCCGAGCTGCTGGGGGCGCTGGTTCTGTGGAGGATCGCCAGCGTCAAGTTCTAAGTCCTCCATGTTAACCGCGCTCATCTTCGGAGTCCTCGCCTTCGTCACCATAGCTGCCCTCCTGATAACCGCCGTCTACCTCCTCGACACCCAGGAGAGTCCCTTGACCGAGCGGCTCGAAGAGCTCCGCCTCCACGCCATGACGGGCGCCACGCGCACCGAGCGCCGGCACTCCGGAGGCGGCTTCTGGGGCCGCATAGCGTTCCTGATCAGCCACTTCCCCGGCGGCGAAGACTGGCTCTCCGACGCCGAAAAGGACCTCGGCGCCGCCGGCGTCCGCCGCCGAAATGCCGCTGTCGCCTACGTCTTCTTCTCCATCGCCGCCGTCACCGCCTCGCTCAGCACGGTCCTTTACTTCTCCCGCAACCTTGACTGGACCTCCATTTTGTCGTTCTCCCTGGGCGGCTTCATGATCGGGTATTACATCCCCAAGCGCGTTCTTCGCGGCATGGTGAACCGCTACCGCCGGCGCCTGACCGAAGCCCTCCCCGACATGGTGGACCTGCTCAGCATCGTGCTCGGCACCGGCCTCTCCCTCGACCAGAGCTTCATCCGCGTCAGCGAAGAGCTCCAGCACATCTATCCGGAACTAGCCGAAGAGCTATACCTGCTTACCGTCCAGATGCAGGCCGGCCAGGAGCGTTCCGAAGCCTTCCGCCAACTGGTGAAGCGCACCGGCGTCGACGACATCAAGTCTCTGGCCGCCATGATCATTCAAAGCGAGCGCTTCGGCACCAGCCTCTCCCAGGCTCTGATCGTCTACTCGGAGTCTCTGCGCACTCGCCGCCGGCTCCGCGCCGAGGCCTCCATCGGCAAGGCCGGGGTGAAGATGCTCTTCGCCACCATCATCCTGATCTTCCCCGTCTTCTTTGTCATCACCCTGGTCCCCGCCATCCTCACCGCCGTGCGGACGTTTACCAATATGCGGAGGTAGTGCGGCCCCGCTTCCTCCGCTCCTGCCGGTCTTCTCGGTTTGGTGGCTGGCGACGGCGCCCGCTCGACTTCTCCCCAAGAATTTGAGTTTCCGCGCCCGGTTCCCAAAGCTGGTATCCTTCGCGTGCTGAAAGGAGAGACACCATGAAGTTCATGCTGACCTACGCGCTCAAGCAGGAGACTCGTGACGCCGCCATCGCCCGCTTTCTGAAGACCGGGGCCCAGCCCTCGAAAGGGGTCGCCCTGCTCGGACGGTGGCACCGCCTGGACATGTCCGGAGGCTTTCTACTCCTGGAGAGCACCGACTCCAAGGCCATGGCCACATTCTCCAGCGAGTGGAGCGACGTCTGCGATCTGGCCGTCGTGCCCGTGAACGAGGACGCCGAGCTGGCCGAGGTCCTGGGGGCGTTGAAGAAAAAGAAGAAGTAGCACGGGCAGCCGCGGCCGGGCGGCCGGAATCCTCTTGACATTCAGCCTGTCCCCATGCTAATTTTTAAGCATGGTGCAGATTTTCCAGCATCTCAGCCGCCGCGAGCGCCAGATCCTCGACGTGCTCTACAGGCTGGGCCGCGCCACCGCCGCCGAGGTACAGGCCGCCCTGCCCGACCAGCCCAGCTATTCCGCTGTCCGGGCCTCGCTCCGCATCCTGGAGCAAAAGGGCCATGCCAAACACGAGGAGCAGGCCCTGCGTTACGTTTTCCTGCCGGCCGTGCCCGAGGGAAAGGCCCGCCGCTCCGCGGTGAAGCATCTGCTGGAGACGTTCTTCCACGGCTCGCCGGAACAGGCCGTGTCCACGCTGCTGGACGTCGCCTCGAGGGAACTCACGCCCGACGACCTCGACCGCATCGCCCAACGTATCGAGCAGGCCCGAAAGGAAGGGAGATGACCATGACCGCCATTCTCTGGGGCGCCACGCTAAAGGGGACCCTGGTATTGCTGGTGGCCGCTGCGCTTTGCTTTGCCTGGCGACGGGCCTCCGCGGCCCAGCGCCACCTGGTTTGGGCCGCGGCGACCATGGCTCTTCTGGCGCTGCCCGTGCTCTCCCTCGCCTTGCCCGCCTGGCCGCACCCGTCCTTTTCGGCGGAGGCCGCCGGCGTGGTGAGTCGGGCTGTCACCTACCGGATTTGGCCGGCTGGGGTGTCCCTGATTTGGGCGGCCGGAGCGGCGGTCGTCGCCGCGCGCCTGTTGAGCGCCCTGGCCAGGATTCCTGGTATCGCGCGGCAGGCCGCGCCTCTCACCGGCAACGCGTGGACCACCCTCCTCGCAGACCTGAGGGCGCAGCTCGGCCTGCGGCGTCCGATCCGCCTCCTGGCCGCCACTGGCCCCGTCTCCCCCATGGCCTGGGGACTCTGGCGTCCGACCATCCTGCTTCCCAGCGCCGCGGCCGAGTGGCCGGAAGAGCTCCGCCGCTCCATCCTGCTCCACGAGCTCGCCCACCTGAAGCGCCAGGACTGGGCGATCCAGATCCTTACCCAGCTCGCCTGCGCTATGCACTGGTTCAACCCACTGGTCTGGTGGGCCGCCCGCCGGTCCCGCCAGGAGTCCGAGCGTGCCTGCGACGACCAGGTTCTCGGCGCCGGCGCCGCCGCCCCCGACTACGCCGCGCATCTGCTGGCCGTGGCGCGATCCCTGCGCGGCGCCGGACAGCCGTCCTGGGCCGCGGTGGGTATGGGGAATGGGTCCGACCTGGAAAGCCGGGTCACCGCTATCCTCGACCCGCGCCGCCACCGCCGGGTGCGGTCCCGCGCCGCCGTTCTGCTGGCTGCGGTTGCCGCCACCGCCCTGGTCGCTCCCATCGCCGCCATGCAGGATCCGTCCATGAAGCCGCCCAAGCTGATTCACAAGGTCGACCCGCAGTACACCGACGCGGCCAAGGAGGCCCACATCGAAGGCGTGGTCGAGCTTTCCGTGGAGGTTCGTGCCGATGGGCACGCTGACGGTATTCGTGTGTTGAAGGCTCTGGATCCCGGGCTCGACGAAAACGCGGTGAAGGCCGTGGAACAATGGAGGTTCGAGCCGGGAACCAGGGACGGCCAGCCCGTACCGGTCCGCGCCACCATTGCCATCAACTTCCGCCTGAAGTAAACGCCCGCCATCCAGTACAATCTCTGGCATGGCATCTCTCCGTTCGGCCCTTGTGCTTTTCGCGGGCATCGCCGGCGCCCAGACGGTTTCCATCCAGGTTGATGCTTCCAAGACGACCGGGCCGCTGCCGCCGGTTTGGAGCTTCTTTGGCTACGACGAGCCGAACTACACCTACATGAAGGATGGTAAGAAGCTCCTTACGGAGCTGGCCGCGCTCAGTCCGGTCACCGTCTATGTCCGGGCGCACAACCTGCTGACCACCGGCGACGGAACGGCCGCGCTCAAATGGGGCTCGACCAACGCCTACACCGAGGATGCTTCCGGGAAGCCGCGTTACGACTGGACCATCGTCGACCGCATTTTCGATACCTACCTGGAGCGGAAGATGAAGCCCCTGGTCGAGATCGGCTTCATGCCCGAGGCCCTGTCGGTGAAGCCCCAGCCGTATCAGCACCAGTGGGCCCCGGACAAGACCTACAACCGCATCTTCACGGGCTGGGCGCACCCGCCGCGCGACTACGCAAAATGGGGCGAGCTGGTCTACCAGTGGGTGCGGCACGCGGTGGAGCGGTACGGCCGGGCGGAAGTCGAGTCCTGGTTTTGGGAGGTGTGGAACGAGCCGAACATCGGGTACTGGCAAGGTACACCCGAGGGATATCACAAGCTCTACGACTTCGCCGCCGACGCGGTGAAGCGCGCCCTGCCCACGGCCCGCATCGGCGGACCGCACTCCACCGGCCCGGGCAGCGACGGGGCGGCCAGGTTTCTGCGCGATTTTCTGGAGCACGTCGCGCGCGGCAAGAACTACGCCACCGGCAAAACCGGTTCTCCCCTCGACTACATCGGCTTCCACGCCAAGGGGCGGCCGCAGGTGGCGGAGGGCCACGTCCGGATGGGGAGCGAATTTCAGTTGCGCGACATCCACCGGGGATTCGAGATCGTGGCTTCGTTCCCGGAGCTGCGGCGGCTGCCGATCATCATCGGGGAGTCCGACCCGGAAGGCTGCGCCGCCTGTTCGGTGCGCTTCCATCCCCAAAACGGCTACCGGAACGGAACCATGTACTCGAGCTACACGGCGGCCACCTTCGCCCGCAAATACGACCTGGCCGCCCGCCACCAGGTCAATTTCCACGGCGCCGTCACCTGGGCCTTCGAGTTCGAGGGCCAGCCGTACTTCGACGGCTTCCGCGACTTGGCCACCAACGGCATCGACAAGCCCGTCCTCAACGTCTTCCGCATGTTCGGCATGATGGGAGGCGACCGGGTGGAGGCGCGGAGCTCCGGCGCTCAAGATCTGGAAACGATGATGAAGGTGGGCGTCAAAGGCAACCCGGACGTCAACGCCCTGGCCAGTCGTGGGGATCGGAACGCTGCCATCCTGGTGTGGAACTATCACGACGACGACCTGCCCGCCGCCCCGGCCGAGGTGGATCTCGCCATCGCCGGCCTGCCCGCCGGGCGCGTGCTGGTGCAGCACTACCGCGTGGACGGCGAGCACAGCAACTCCTATGAAGCGTGGAAGAAGATGGGCTCGCCGCAGACGCCCAGCGCGGAGCAGTACGGCCGGCTCGAGCGCGCCGGACAACTGCAACTGCTCGGCTCACCGGAATGGCAAAGCGTTGCCGCAGGTCCGCTCCGGGTCCGGTTCCAGCTTCCCCGGCAGGGCGTTTCGCTGCTGATCTTGACCCGGTAGCGCCCTTCGGACCACAGAAACTCTTGCGCACGGCCGACTTGGGGTGTATGATTCCGGTGAAAGGGGAGGCTCTATGTCGCGTATCGCTTTGTCCCTTCTCGTTGCCACCTGCCTGTTTGGCCAAGGCAATACCAGCTCGATCGTCGGGACCGTGATCGATCCCAGCGGAGCCGTCGTTCCGGGCGTGAAGGTCGTTGCCACCAACGTCGCTACCGGCGTAGCTTCTACGGTCACCACCGACAGCCTCGGGAATTACACCGTCAGCGTTCTGCCGCCCGGCAACTACCACGTGGAGGCGGAAGTGACCGGCTTCAAGAAGTTTGTCCGGCAGAACGTGACCCTCGAGATGACCCGCCAGTTGCGGATCGAGATCCAACTGGAGACCGGCGCCGTCACCGAGACGGTGACCGTCCAGGCGCAGACGTCGTTGCTCGAGACCGAGACCGGCACTCTCAGCGCCACCGTGGAAAACAGCCAGATCATCCGGCTTCCCAGTCTCTCGCGCAACCCGCAGGACTTCCGCCTGATGGTTCCAGGCGTGGTTCTGAACCGCGACGGCAACACGGTGATCCAGGGCGGCCTGGTGCGCAAGGACCCCTACTACATAGACGGCGCGCACAGCAGCAGTCACGTCTGGTCCGGCAACCCGGTGAACCCCAACCCCGACGTCATTCAGGAATTCAAGGTTCTGGCCAACAGCTTCTCGGCCGAATATGGCGAAACCAGCGGCGGAGTGATGGCTTCCACTACCAAGTCGGGAACCAACGAGATCCACGGCACCTTGTTCGAATTCCTGCAGAATGACAAGCTGAACGCGGGAAATTTCTTCACCCACACCCGGCCCGTGGTTCGCCGCAACCAGTTCGGTGGAACTATCGGCGGGCCCATCCGGAAGAACAAGACCTTCTATTTCGGCGATCTGCAGGTCACCCCCATCCGCACCGCGCGGGCCTTCACCAATCTCTCGGTGCCTACTCCGGCCTTCAAGCGGGGTGAATTCGTGAGCGTTCTCGGAGCCCAGGTGGGCACCGATGCCCTGGGGCGGCCCGCCTTTCGCAACCAGATCTTTGACCCGCAGTCGGGCCAGACCATCACCGATTCGGCCGGCCGGTCGACTCTGGTGCGAAATCCCTTCTCCGATAACCGAATCCCCAGCAGCCGCTTCAGCCCCGCGGCCCTGAAGATCCAGGAACTCTGGCCCGATCCGCAGATCAATGCTCCCGCCGCCAACTACAGCCGCTTCGGTAGCGAGACCAATGATACCTACGAGTACGATGTTAAGGTCGACCATCATTTTTCGGAAGCCGATAGCGTGATGGCGAGGTACTCGGGCCGCTGGAGCAACCAGGTCCCGGCCCAGCCCTACCCCGATCCCCGGGCGGGTGGCGGCGTTCCCGGCGTGCTCGGGCAGGGCCTGTATGTCAAGAACCACAGCCGCCAGGCGGTGGTCAACCACGTGCATATCTTCAGCCCGCGCTCCACCAATGACCTCCACCTCGGCTGGTTCCAGACCTTCCCCAAGCGGCCGATTCCCGGCTTCGGCGTCGTGGGCACGGACGACCTCGGCATCAAGGGTCTTCCCAACGGAAGCGAGAAGCTGGGCACCCCCGATTTCCAGTGGGTGAACTTCGCCCGCCTGGGCGCCACTTCCGACACCCTGTTTTTTGAACTCCAGGACAGCGCTTCGCTGGTCAACGTGACCTCGATCATCCGCAACCGCCACAGCATTCGCCTCGGCGGTGAGGCCCGCAAGATCCGGACCGACAACCTGCAGCCGAACCCGGGCGCCACCTTGTGGCGCTTCCAGCCGATCTTTACCGACCAGCGCGGGGTGGGCCTCACCGGTTTCGATTATGCCAGCTTCATGCTGGGACTTCCGGCGCAGATGAGCTACCGCATTTTCCAGGGATACTTCAAGTCCCGGACGATGGTTTACGCTTTGTTCGTCCAGGATGACATCCGGGTCTCGCGCAAGCTCACGCTCAACGTCGGGATGCGCTGGGACGCGCCTCTTTGGTATCACGAAGTCCTGAATCGCAGCGGCGTGTTCGACCTCGACAAAGGCCAATACGTGCAGTTCGGCACGAACGGATTCCGCACTACCCCCTGGAAGAACGATTGGAATAATTTCGGACCTCGCTTCGGCTTCGCCTACAGCCCCTTCGCCAACAAACACACCATTGTCCGCGGCGGGTATGGCATATTCTCGGTGGGCACCATGAGCAGCGGCGCCTTCGGTTTCCTGCAGTCGGACCCCATCTTCGCCGATGCCGATACGGGCCGGTACAACACCCTCGACCAAGTCACCTGGAAAACCACCCTCGACCGCGTTCCCTACGAGCCCGCCGACAAGACCGGCCGCAATGCCAGCGCGGTCAGCGTGTACCCCGATAACAACCCCATGTCCATGTTCCAGCAATGGAACCTGAACGTCCAGCAGGAGGTAAAGACCGTTCTACTGGAGGTCGGCTACGCCGGCAGCCGGGGCTCCCATCTCCAGTATGGGGCGTACAATCTGAACGCGATTCCGCTGGGGCTGGCCGCGGCCGCGCAAGGCCGGCGCGTCGCCCCCTTCGTACGATATCCGCAATACCCTGGAGGCGTTACCAGCCAGTCCTGGATCGGGTCCTCGGGCTACCATTCCCTGCAAGCCAAGGCGGAGCGGAGGTTCTCCTCCGGGCTGGGCTTCCGGGCCGCGTACACCTTCCAGAAGCTGATCAACACCGGTGAGCAGGGCTACCGGGACCCGTTGGGCAATCGCAACCTCGACCGGGGAATTTCGCCCGATAGCGCGCCGTACCGTTTCACGCTCGGTTACAGCTACCAGCTTCCGTTCGGCCGCGGCAAGCGCTGGGTGAAGCAGGGACCGGCCGAGGTCGTGATCGGAGGCTGGGAGATCATCGGCATCACCACCTTCCAGGCGGGCTTCCCGTTGAGCCCCGGGCTCAGCTTCGATAGCTGCGTCTGCGCGAACAACGCCAACCGGCCCAACGTGCTCCGCGACCCGAACCTGACCACGTCCCAGAGAAACCTCGGGCGGTGGTTCGATACCGACGCCTTGGCCGCCCCCACTCTTTACACCATCGGCAACGCCGGCCGCGGCCTTCTCTGGGGGCCGGGGCTGCGGAACTTCGACGTCGAAGTCAGCAAACGCTTCCACCTGCCCAAGTTGAGAGAAGGCAGCAGCCTCGAATTCCGCGCCGAGTTCTATAACCTGGCCAACACGCCGTACTTCGACAATCCCAACGTGACCGTCGGATCTACGACTGCGGGACGTATCACCAACGTCAGCGGTCAGCCGCGTCAGGGGCAGCTTGCCCTGAAGCTGTATTGGTAGTCGTATGACCGGACTTGGCTGCACCGAGCCGCGACCGTCAGGGAGCGGATCCCCGGTTTGCCGAACCATCCGCTCCCTGACGGTCGCGGCTCGGTGCTGGCGCGGTCTGGCGGTAGTCCTGTTCGCCCTGGGGGGAGTGGCTTCTGCGCAGCAGACCGCTACCTTGTCGGGGGTCGTGACCGACAGCAGTGGAGCCGTGATCCCGCAGGCCGCCGTCAAGCTGACCAACGTTGAGACGGGCGAGTCGTACACCGGCCAGGCCAGCGATGCCGGCGTCTACACGATTCCCCCGGTGAAGCCGGGCAGCTATGAGCTGACCGCGCAACACACTGGCTTCAAGCAGTACCGGCAGGTTGGGATCATTCTGGAAACGGGGATACCGGCCCGCGGCGACATCCGGCTGGAGATTGGCGGCGTCACCGAGACCGTGTCGGTGGAGGCGTCGGTTCCGCTGCTCCGGACCGAGTCGTCCTCGGTGGGCGCCATCGTCCGCCAGGAAACCATCACCAACATGCCGCTCATCGGACGCCGCGCCGCCTCCCTCGCCCGTCTCAACGGGTTCATGGTCCAGGCGGGCAGCGACCGAGCTGAACCTGGCGCCCGGCCCACGCCAACCTTCAAGCGTCTGGTACCATTGACCCGTGATCGGGCGGACCCTCTCGCATTATCACATCCTGGAGAAGATCGGCTCTGGAGGCATGGGCGAGGTTTATCGCGCGAGGGACGACCGACTCGGGCGTGACGTCGCTGTCAAGGTACTCCTCGCTTTTTATTCTGCCGACCCCGACCGGCTGCGGCGGTTTGAGCAGGAGGCGCACACCGCCGGGATGTTGAACCATCCGAATATCCTGGCCATCTACGATATCGGCACGCACGAGGGATCGCCCTACCTGGTAACCGAGCTGCTCGAGGGCGAGACGCTGCGAGAGCGGCTCGGTGGAGAGGCGCTCAGCCCGCGGAAGGCCATTGACTACGCGCTACAGATCGCGAACGGCTTAGCGGCGGCCCACGACAAGTTGATCGTCCACCGGGACCTGAAACCCGAGAACCTTGTTCTGACCCGGGACGGCCGGGTCAAGATCCTCGACTTTGGCCTGGCCAAGCTGACCCAGCCGGAAGCGGCGCCTGGGAGTTCGGCGGCCAACGCTCCGACGGCGTCGCCTACCGAGCCGGGGGTGGTGCTGGGCACCATGGGCTACATGTCGCCGGAGCAAGTGCGAGGGCGGCCCACCGATCAGCGCTCAGACCTGTTCGCCTTCGGAGCCATCTTGTACGAGATGCTCAGTGGGCAAAGGGCGTTCCGCGGCGAGTCTCCAGTCGAGACGATGCACGCGATTCTCAAAAGCGAGCCATCTGGGCTTGCCGTGTCGCCGGCGCTCGAGCGGATCGTGCGTCACTGCCTGGAGAAGAACGCGGAGGAACGTTTCCAGTCGGCGCGGGACATCGCCTTCAACCTGGAGGCGCTGGCCACGCTGACCAGCTCGTCTGCGGCGCCGCCCCCTGCAATCCGCGCTTCCAGGCGCCCGGTGCACTGGGCGGCGGCCGGTGTGGCGCTTCTGGCCGTGACCTTTTTGGCGGGCCGAAAAACGGGATTCGTAGCCGGCGAGAAGTCCAGGGCAGCGCCCTCTTATCGCCAGCTTACGTTCCGGCGCGGGGTCATTAGCTCAGCGCGGTTCGCTCCAGACGGCCAGACCATCGTCTATACGGCGGCCTGGGACGGCAACCCCACGGAGATCTACTCCACGCGCCGGGAGTTTCCCGAGTCGCGCTCCCTCGGGCTCGTGCGGGCGGGGCTTACGGCCATGTCTTCCGCCGGAGAGATGGCAGTGGTGGTAGGCGGTACCCAGGCTGGCTTTCCGGCCCCGTTGGGTTATGGCGCGCTGGCGCGGGCGCCGCTGGCTGGGGGCTCGCCCCGCGAGATTCTGGAGGGCGTGTCATGGGCCGACTGGTCGCCGGACGGCAAGCAGCTCGCCGTGGTGCATTTGGCAGAGGGCAAGATCCGCCTCGAATTTCCCATCGGCAAAGTGCTCTACGAGACGGCCGGCAATGTCAGCTATCCGCGCATCTCTCCCAGTGGCGACCGGATCGCCTTCTTCGACCACCCCATCCGGGCGGACAACCGCGGGTCGGTGGCCATCGTCGACCTGGCCGGAAAGAAGAACACCCTTTCTACGGGGTGGGCGGCTGAAACGGGCCTGGTCTGGTCGCGGCAGAACCCGGACGAAATCTGGTTCACAGCCACACCCAAAGGCGGTGGCCTGGCTCTGCACGGAGTTACAACCCGGGGAGACCAGCGCTTAATCACGCAGGGGCCTGGGGGCATGGTGCTGGAGGATATTTCCCAAGACGGGCGCGCGCTGATCCGCCGCGACAACTTCCGGCGCGCGGTCTTCGGGCTGGCTCCCGGAGCGAGCCAGGAGCGCGATCTCTCCTGGTTCGATAACTCCAGGGGATTTGATCTTTCCGCCGACGGGAAGCTGCTCCTGTTTGAAGAGGAGAGTGAAGTGACGGGGCCGAACTACGCCGTCTGCCTGCGCAAGACCGATGGGTCTCCGCCGGTCCGCCTGGGCGAAGGCACTCCGCGATCGCTCTCGCCCGACGGCAAGTGGGCGCTGGCGACGCATCCCAATACGCCGGGGCTCTTCCTGTTGCCGACAGGGGCGGGAGATCCCAAGCAGGTGAAGACGGATCCGCTTCAGGATTTCTTTGGCCGGGCCTCCTGGTTCCCCGACTCAAAGCGGATCGCCTTTGCTGCCCGCGAACCGGGTGGCCGCCGCCGGTGCTGGGCGCAGAACATTGTGGATGGCGGCCAGAAACCGCAGCCGATCACCTCGGAGGAGGAGATCTTCGCGTGCAGCATTTCGCCCGATGGCAAACTGGTAGCGACGTTCGCGCCGGACGGTAAAGCGGCGCTGGTTCCGCTGGACGGCGGCTCACCACGTCCGGTTTCCGGGCTGATGCCCGGCGACATTCCCATTCAGTGGACCAGCGATGGGCGATCCTGGTACCTGGCGCGATTCGAGCGAGCCACGGCCAGCATCTACCGTTTTGAGCTGGCTACCGGCCAAAGGAAACTCTGGAAGCAGATCACGGTCCCCGATCGCGCCGGCCTCGAGCGCATCGGCAATGTCGTGGTCACCCCCGACGGCAGCTCCTACGCCTATACCTATATTCGCGTTCTATCGGATCTATACCTGGTGGAGGGACTGAAATAGGGGCGAGATCCGGACGGTAGATGATGAGGTACAGGTACACCGGCCGGAACCGGACGTCCTGGCGCGAAGCAGGTCGTCGGTGGCCCGATACGAGGAGTTTGCCGCCCGAATCGATCGCCTGGATCTGGCCACAGGGCGGCGGACGCCGTGCAGGGTCATCACGGTCCTTGGCCGCGCCGGGCGGACGCGGCTCGGAGCCGTGATCATGACTCCGGATGGCAAGCACTACGCCTACCGCTCTTCCCGCACTCTGTCGGACCGTTACCTTGTGGAGGGGTTGCGGTAGGGTTGGCAGTGAGAGGAACGGTTCCAGGCGGCGCCACGCGGTGGCGAGAGAACTCAACAATTGCGCGGTCTCACCAAGGCATGCACGCGAGCTGACCCACGCTAAACTTCTCCTCCCATAAGTCCGATTCGAACCGTAGGGCGCCTCCGCCCGGACAGCATGCAGACCTGTTCCGTTTTCTCGGACCTCGCCGCGTCCGCGGCATACCGCCGTTTCAGGAATCCCGTGCGAGTTGCCTTCTTATCCCTAACTTCCCAGGACACGCTGCTGGCGTGGGCAGCGACTTTGCTCACGGCGCTGAAGAACGCCCCATGCCGAATTTTCTGAACCACGCGAACTTTGACCTTCCCAATCAGAACCGGGGCGTGGCGGCGTTCGGCCGCGTGAACTGAGGTGGACCCCATCGTTTGGACAGAAATTCGGCGGTCCTTAGATGGTGGAGCGGGCTGACCAAGAGGCGGCCCGAAGGCCGCCATCCACTCCGGGCTTGATTCGGCGCTCGGGTCGCATCCCTGCGTTGCCCTATC
>JBGOUV010000226.1:0-11318 GCA_041477815.1 Terriglobia bacterium
CGAAGATCGGCTTGCGGGCGAAGGTGGACAGGCACTGCGAGACGATGCACATCGAGGGCAGGATGGCGATATAGACCTCGGGGTGGCCGAAGAACCAGAACAGGTGCTGCCACAACAGCGGCGAGCCGCCGGTGTGGTCGATGATCTTGTCGTTGACGATCAGGCCGCCGGGGATGAAGAAACTCGTTCCGGCCACCCGGTCCATCAGGAGCAGAACGCCGGCCGCGAGCAGGACGCCGAAGGCCAGCAGGCCCAGGATGGCGGTGACAAACCAGCCCCAGCAGCTCAGGGGCATGCGCATCAGGCTGAGGCCTTTGGCCCGCAGGTCGAGAACGGTGGTGATGAAGTTCAAGGCGCCCAGCAGCGAGGCGATGCAAAATACGGCCAAGCTGAGGATCCAGTAATTCTGACCCATCTGCTGGCCGGGACCGGTTTCGGTCAGGGCGCTGAGCGGCGGGTAGGCGGTCCAGCCCGAGAGCGGCGCCCCGCCCGGCGCGAAGAAAGCGGCGATCATGAGGACGAAGGCCACGAAGGTAATCCAGAACGACAGCATGTTCAGCGTCGGGAAGGCCATGTCGGCGGCCCCGATCTGAATCGGCAGGATGTAGTTGCCGAAGCCGCTCTGCGGCGCCGTGGTCAGGACGAAGAACACCATGATGGTGCCGTGCATGGTGAGGAGCGACAGGTACAGCTCCGGCGTCATCACGCCCCCCTGCGCCCCGGTCGGCCACAGTGTCTCCAGGAAGCCGAAGGACTTCGTGGGCCACATCAGGTGCATCCGCATCAGCAGGGACAGGAACATCCCCACCCACACCGCCACCATAGCAAGTAAATAGTATTGGATCCCGATCACCTTGTGATCCAGGCTGAAAATGTACTTGCGGATGAAACCAGTGGGCGCCGCGTGGGTCTGTGCGTGCGCGTGCGCCCCTTGGGAATGCGTTTCCGCCATCGATTCGTCTCCTTAACTGGCCACTGCCTACTGCTGTTTTTCTTTCAACTTTTCCTGGAGCCACTGCTCGTAAGCCGCCGGTTCCATCACTTCCAGGAACGTGCGCATCTTGTAATGTCCCAACCCGCACAACTCCGCGCAGGGGAGTTCGTAGCGGCCCGGCTTCTCGGCCGTGAAATGAACCCGGATGGTCATGCCCGGAACCGCGTCCTGCTTGAGCCGGAGCTCCGGCACGAAGAAGGAGTGGGTGACGTCCTTGGAGCGCAGGATCAGCTCCACGGGCCGGCCCGCCGGCACCGGCATGGTCGGCGACATGAGGTCGTCCTTGCCCGCCGGATCCTTCGAGTCGATGCCCAGCGGGTTGCCGCCCTGGTCGTTGATCTGCTTGAGATCGAGCATTCCGAACTTGCCGTCGGGCCCCGGGTAGCGGACGTTCCAAGCGAACTGCTGGCCGGTCAGCTCGATCTGGATCGCTCCCGCCGGCGCGCCGGTAATATGGACCTTGGCC
This sequence comes from Terriglobia bacterium, assembly GCA_041477815.1. GTDB lineage: Bacteria > Acidobacteriota > Terriglobia > Bryobacterales > JACQDG01 > JBGOUV01. The sequence goes on from JBGOUV010000226.1 coordinate 1,461, forward strand.
CACACATGCTGTCCCATCAGCGTGGCGCCGATGAACAGGATGCCGGTGAGGGTGGTCCAGATCACTTCCGCGGTGTTGTTGCCGTGGGAGTAGCTGGCCGCCTCGGACCGCTGGCGTCCGAACTGGAACACCGCCCATCCGAGCGCCCCCTGTGCGGCGATGAAAATAATGCCGGTGACGATCAGGGTGAGCATGAACTGCCCGTCCACGGTGCGGGCATGCTCGGAGATGGCCTCCGGCGGCCACCAGGTCTTCAAGAAGAACGGCAAGGCCAGCGCTGCACTCACCAGCCAGATCACCGCAGCCAACATCAAACGCATGGACTCTCCCGGGGTGTTAATTTAAGGACCTAATACTCTAGCAACCCTGGAGAGGGTTTTCAAGGGTAGAATCTACCGCTTCAGTCCGGCCGTCCAGTTCAGGACCACCGTAATGAGGGCGGAGCCTTCTTCACGCCCCGTCGTGGAGACGATCAGGAACCGCTGGCCGTCGGCCGAGACGTCGTAGGAATGCGCGCCCAGCGCCGGGCCGGTGTAGTCCAAGGGGGGGCCCGCCACCCGTACCTCGAACAGCGGCTGGGGAGCGCCAGGTTCCAGGATCGGCTGCCGCTGGGGCGGGCTGCCGGCCGCCGTCTTGATCGGAACCGCCATCAGCTTGCGGTCGGCGGTGAGGTAGAATAACTCCTTCCCGTCCCGCCGCCATCGCGGCTGCTGGCCGCCGGCGGCGGAAATCCGCCACTTGGCGCCCTGGTTTCCCGGGGAACCTTGGCCGGCCAGGAAAGGCTGCACGTAGACCTCCCAGCGCCCCGACTCGTTGGAGGTATAGGCGAACCAACGGCCGTCCGGCGAGAATTGGGCCTGACTCTCATAGAACGAAGTGCGCAGCACGGGGATCGGCTTATGGTCCCCCACCAGGGGGAGCGCCATCAGGTCCCGGTTGGAGGGGCCGCCTTCGTCCACCGAGCAGAGAAGGAAGCGCCCGTCCGGCGACCAGTCGTAGGTTCTGGCCAGAACCTTCGACTCCAGCAGCAGCTCTTGGTTGCCGGCGCCGTTGGAGGCCTTCAGATAGAACCTCTGCACGCCGCCGCCCCGCCCCGAGGTGAAGGCGATGCGGTTTCCGTCCGGTGACCAGACGGCGCCGACATCGCCGGCGGACTCGAAGGTGAAGCGGGAAGGCAGGCCGCCGCGCGCGAGATCGAGCACCCAGATGTTCTCGGACCCCCGGCGGAAGGATTGCTGTGGATCGGCAACCTCCACGGTGGCGCGTTTTCCGTCCGGCGACAGGCGCACCGCCGCGTACGAGCCGGGATCGCCCACCTTCCCCAGAGGTTTGCCGGTTCGATCGAACCAGACCAGCTCGGTATTATCACGAGGCCTCAGGACCCCGGCCCGATAGACCAGCACTCCGTTGTCGGAGACGGAGAAGCTCGACACCGGCTCGGCGATGGGAGACGGCTCGCCGGTGACCTTCTGCTGGCGGGTATCGAAAGGCTGGGCCAGGAGGGCGTTCTCCCGAACGAAAAGCAAAAGCCCGGGCGGGGCGAAACGCACTGCGGGCAAAAAGCTTGATACGCTGAGGTCCGTTTTCGCCGCGGGTCGGGGGTCGAGCGATCCGAGATAGATGGTCTCCAGTCGCCCGCTATTGCCCGCGTAGAGGAAGTGGCGGCCGTCCGGTAGGAAATGGGGAAGCCAGTGACGGGTCTCCTGGCGGGACTCGTCCAGGCTGGTTGCCGGCGACGGCAGTCCGCCTGCCGCTGACACACGCTGCAGCGGGCCCTCGAAAACCGGCGCAAAGACGATGACCCCGCCGGGACTCCAGGAGCCGCTCCCACCAACGGCGCCCCGTGGCGCGTCGCAAAGGGTCTGGGGAGGCCCGCCGGACGCGTCCACCTTCTTGAGCTTGCCGTTGGCGAAGAACCCGATGAAGCGGCTGTCCGGCGACCAGAAGGGGAAATTGGCGCCCTCTGTTCCCGGCAGCGGCCGGGCTTCCAGCGCCTCCAGAGGCCGGACCCAGAGCTGCCTGCCGCGTTGCCCCGCGGCCGCAAACGCGAGCCGGCGGCCATCGGGGGAAATCTCGATGCGATCAAATGGGGTCAGCGTCGCGTTGTCCGGGACTGGAATGGTAAACCGCACCAGTTCGGCTGGGGTCGGCGCCTCGCGGAAGTGGACCGCGCCCAGGACCAAGGCGGCCGCCGTCGCCAAGGCCGCCACCGCCGGCCAGAGCAGACGCCGGCCGGGAGGCGAGGTGACCGCTGGGGGCGCCGCCGCCGGCTCGGGGTTATCGGCGATCCATTGCAGCTCGATTTCCAGATCCTGCGCCGACTGCCATCTTCGCTCCCGGTCCTTGGCCAGGCAGCGCTTCACCACGCGGTCCAGCCCGGCCGGGGAGAGCGGCTGCAACTGGGAGACCGGCGGCGGGTCCGTATCCAGAATCGCTGCAATCAAGCTGGCCTGGCTGCGCCCCTCGAAGGCCTTGCGCCCGGTGACCATCTCGTAGGGCACTGCGCCGAAGGCGAAGATGTCGGTGCGGGCATCGGCGTCCTTGCCCTCCAGTTGCTCCGGCGCCATGTATTGCAGCGTCCCGAGAATCGTTCCCTCTTTAGTCAAATCCGCGTCCAAAGTGGTTTCCCCAACCCCCGGCCCCCGACCCCCGGCCCCCAGCTTGGCCAGGCCGAAATCCAGCAGCTTGGCCCCGCTGGGCGTGAGCATGATGTTGCCCGGCTTCAAATCGCGATGGAACACCCCCTTGCGGTGCGCCTGGCTGAGGGCGTCGGCCATATGGATGCTGTGCCGCAACGCCTCCTCGACCGGCAGCGCGCCGCGGGCCAGCCGCGCCGCCAGCGTCTCGCCTTCCAGGTACTCCATCACCAGGAAGTCGATGCCGTCCTGGCTACCTATGTCGAAGAGGGTGCAGATGTGGGGATGATTGAGGCTGGAGACGGCCCGCGCCTCGCGCTCGAACCGCTCGCGCGCCTCGGCCCGGTCGACGGAATTCGCCGGCAGAACCTTGACGGCCACCGTGCGATCCAGGCGTGTATCACGCGCCCGGTAGACCTCACCCATACCGCCCGCGCCGATCGGCTCCTGGATTTCGTAAGGGCCCCGGCGAGTGGCGGGGCTCAGGCTCATGACTTCCCTCCGGCGCTCAGTCTAGCACGACCCGTGGTGGCATCTGATATACTGGGGGTCAACCATGGGCCTCGAAGATCAGGTCAACTTTCACGAGCAGTTGCTTCGCTCCATCGAAAGCAACTTGGGCAAGGTCACCGACGACCTGGCCAAGGTCAGCGAAGACTTGGGCAAGGTCAGCGGCGAGCTGGCCCAGCTCACCCAACTGGTCCACACCATGGGCGAGATGATGCTCAGGCTGGCCGTGCGCCACGACCAACTGGCCGAACGCCACGACCAACTGGCCGCGCGCCACGACCAACAGGCGGAGCGCCATGATCGTCTGGAAGAGTTGTTCGAGCGCTGGCTGCGCAACCAGACCAACGGTCAGAACTAACCCGCAGCCAGACTCATCGTCCCGCTCCCGACACCACCGGCTTGCGCGGGAGCTTGTCCGGATAGTTGGCCAGGTTCCAGGCCATCGCCGCCACCACCTTCGCCCCCTGCACCAGTTCGTCTTTGTGCAGCTTGTCGAAGGTATCCGACTGCGAGTGATGCGTCTTGCGATACTCGGCCGGGTCCTGGATGCCGAAGAAGGCCGGAACCCCGACATCCCGGAAGGGCACATGGTCGCTGCCGCTGGTCCGCCGCATGCTCAGCTCGTCCAGACCCACCTCTTTCAAAGGCTCGGCGATCTTGTCCAGGGCCTCGCGGAGGTCGTAGCGGCCCTCCATAGTGAAGCTCTTCACCCTTCCCGTGCCCGTGTCGTGGATGACGACGCCTTGGATCTTGTCCAGCTCTCCCTTGTGAGCCTTGATATACTCGCGCGAGCCCACCAGCCCCTGCTCCTCGCCGGTAAACAGCGTGAACCGGATGGTGCGCTTCGGTTGCAACCCGGAGGCTTTCAGGGCCCGGGCCGCCTCCAGGGTCACCGAGCTCCCGGTCGCGTTGTCGGTGGCGCCGGCGCCCAGATCCCAACTGTCCAGGTGCGCCCCCACGATGACGATCTCCTCCGGTTTTTCGGTGCCCCGGATCTCGGCGACGGTGTTGTAAACTTCAACAGGTCCGGTCGTAATCTCGTTCCGGATGTCTACCTCCAATTCCACGGGCTGCTTCCGCTGGAGCAAACGCCACAGCCGCGCATAGTCTTCGTGAAGGACAAAGGCAGTGGGGACGGCGGCGATCGTGTAGCCGGTTCCTCCCACCCCGGACATGTTGAGCAGCCCGTGTTCCTTGGAGGACTCCCGCAAAACGGCCGTCACGCCCTCCTTCTGGAAAAGCTCGTTCAACTGGCGGCGCAGGCGATTCCGCTCTTCGGCGGAGAGGTCCGGGTCCTCGCGGCCGCGCTCCGCGTTCAGGGAGTCTGCGGCGTTCTGCGCGGCCGGGACTTCTCCCAGCTTGGCCGGCTCGGTGGTGATCAGGATGGCGCCGGCCAGTTTACCCTTGTATTGCTCCAGGTCGGCGGGCTTGTCGGCCTTGGCGTACATCAGACGGCCGCGCGCCGGACCGTTGGTGGAAGGCGCCCACCCGGCCGAGGCCAGCGTCATCGGATGCGCCGCCGGCTCGACGATCCGCCCGCTGGCCGTCCCGCGCTTCCAGGCATTGCCGATCGACCAGGCCTCCAGGCGCCCCTCCAGTCCGTAGGCTTTGAACTTCTCGAGGGTCCACTGGTTGGCCCTCTTGGCCTTGTCGGAGCCGGTGAGCCGCGGTCCGATCATGTCGCAGAGATACTCCAGGTTGGTCATCAACTCGTTGTTCTTGTCGATCTCGGCGAACAGTTTCCGGTCGGCGTCGCGAAAGGGGCTGGGCTGCTGCGCCGGCCTTTGCGCGACCAGCCCGGCCACCACCACCCAACACCCAGCACCCAACACCCGCCTACCGGTAGCCAGCGGCCTGCAGCTCAAACAATTCCGCATACTGCCCTCCTTGCCGGACGAGTTCCTCGTGCGTCCCCTGTTCCCGAATCTCCCCCGCCTGCAAGACGAGGATGCGGTCGGCCATCCGCACCGTGGAAAACCGGTGGGAAATCAAGACGGCCATTTTACCCCGAGTCAGATCGGCAAAGCGCTGGAAAACACGGTGCTCGGCGCGAGCGTCGAAGGTGGCGGTGGGCTCGTCGAGGATGAGGATCTGGGCGTCGCGCATGTAGGCGCGCCCCAGGGCCACCTTCTGCCATTCGCCGCCCGAAAGATCCACGCCCCCTTCGAACCGCCGGCCCACCATCTGGTCCAGACCCTTCTCCAGGCGCGCCGCTACCTCAGAAGCCATACTCAGCCGTGCCGCGTGCTCGATGCGGGGCCGGTCGTCCAGCGCTTCCACGCGCCCCAGGCCGATGTTCTCCGAGAGCAGCATCTGGTAGCGCATGTAGTCCTGGAAGATCACCCCAATCTCGCGGCGCAGGTCGGCCAGATCGTATTCCCGCAGGTCGACGCCGTCGAGCAGGATCTGGCCGGCGGTGGGGTCGTAGAGACGGGCCAGGAGCTTGACCACAGTGGTCTTGCCGGCGCCATTCTCTCCAATGAGGGCGATCCGTTCGTCCGGCCGGATGGTGAAACTGACGCCTTGCAGAACATCGTGGTCCGCGTCCGGATAGCGAAAGCTGACCTGCCGGAACTCGATCCCGCGCCGGATCGGCCGCGGCGCCGCCAGAGCCCCGGGCTTCGACCGTACCTGCGGCTCCATGCGAAAGAAGGCAAACAGGTCTTCCAGATAGAGCGCCTGCTCGGTGACGGTGGCGAAGTTGCCGAAAATGCTCTCGATCAGGCCGCGGCTGCGTCCAAAGGCGGCCGCCAGAAACGTCAGATCGCCCAGCGAGAGCGCTCCGTGCAGCGTCCGATAGAGGATCACCGCGTAGGCCCCGTAGTATCCCCCAGTGCCGAGCAAACCGAGCACCGACCCCACCGCGGTCCGGCGCAGGGCCAATAAGCGGTTTTCCTGATAGAACAGGTCGGCGACTGCGCGGTACCGCTCGGCCAGGTAGGGCCCCAAGCCAAAGATCTTGACCTCTTTGGCGCTTTCTTGGGTCGCCCCCAGCCACCGCAGGTAGTCGAGCTGCCGCCGCTGCGGGGTCCAGCGGTAGAGCAGCGAATAACTCAACGAAGCGAAGTGGGTCTCCCCGAGAAACGCCGGGATCACGGCCGCCACCAGCAGCGCCAGCAGCCAGGGCGAATAGACGGCCAGCGAGGCGGTGAGGGTGGCCAGGGTCAACAGGTCCTGCGCCGACCCCAGCACTTGGGACATCAGGGCCAGACGCCCCACGGTCTGGCGGCGCGCCCGCTCCAGCTTGTCATAGAAGTCCGGCTCCTGGAAATGGGCCAGATCGAGCGTCGCCGCGTGCCGCATCAACTCGACGCTCAGGCGGTTGGTGAAGCGATCCCACAGCAGACTGTCCACCAGCGACACGGCGCGCCCGAGCAGCTCCGAGACCACGGCCAGCGCAATCTCTATCGCTACCAGAGTCCACACCCGGTCCCGATGCACCCCGTGGGCCACGGCATCAATAATCAGCTTCCCCACCCACAGGGTTGCCAGGGGCAGAACGCTCCGAACCAGCCGGCCGGTTACTGAGGCTACGGTGAGGGTCCGGCTGGTTCCCCATACCATCCGCAGGAGCGGCCCGACGTTTTCGAGCGCCCGCAGCCGCTCGCGGAGGGTCCGCTCCGTGGGGGGCTGTTGGCGATGAGGGTCCATGGAGGTAAGTCTACCAACGGTACAGTGTTCACTCCGACCTTGGCGATGAAGAAGTATACTGGCTTTGTACTGGACCATGCCCGCTCACGTTCACGCCATCGTCAAGCCTGAGCTGCTGGTTTGGGCACGCGAGAGCATTGGCCTCAAGCCGGAAGAAGCCGCAAAGAAGGCAGGCATTACGAGGGCGCGCTTGACGGCCTGGGAGTCTGGTCTCGAAGCTCCAACTATCAATCAGCTTCGGACTCTCGCGCGCATCTACAAGCGCCCGTTGGCGGTTTTCTACCTGCCGGAACCGCCGAAACGTTTCGATGCGATGCGAGACTTCCGCCGGTTGCCGGAGCGCGGAACCTGGGAGCACTCTCCGGACTTGAACCTGGCAATACGCCGGGCGCGGGTCCGCCGGGAAGTGGTACTCGAACTCACCAGGGAACTTGGCAGCCACCTTCCTCAGATCCATTTCAACGCCGCGGTGAAGAACGATGCGGACGGATTCGCCGAGGCTTCCAGACGGCTGCTGGGAGTCGAGCTCACAGAGCAGTTCGCATGGCGTGACAAGTACAAGGCGCTGAACAACTGGATCGCGGCGGTTGAACGGATCGGTGCCCTGGTGTTTCAGACCAGCGACGTTGATCTGCTCGAGATGCGGGGGTTTTCACTGTACGAGCAAGTGCTCCCAGTCATCGTGGCCAACGCACAGGATTCCCCGCGTGGGCGGATCTTCACTATCCTGCACGAGTTCGTGCACGTTCTTCTCCACTCGGGCGGCCTTTGCGACTTGCACGAGCGCAGCAAGCCGAACAACGACGATGAGAGAACCGAGATCTTCTGCAACCGCGTGGCCGGCGCCATTCTTGTTCCCCGGGAGGCCTTGAGGGCCGAAATGCGCAGTGTGGAGCCACAAGCTCTTAGGACCAGTCTGGACGCCACCGTGGGCGGGCTTGCAGACAAGTTCTCGGTGAGCCAGGAGGTAGTTCTGCGACGCCTTTTGAGTATGGGAATCGTGTCGCAGACCCGGTACCAAACAAAACGGGAGGACTACCTGCAACGGTATGCGGGAGGGAAGCCCGCGGAAGGATTCGCCTCTCCCTCGGTCTTAGCGGTCCGCAACCTCGGCAGGCAGTTTGTCCGGGTCGTTGTGGACGCGTACCGGCAGGAGGCGATCACCTCGGCCGATCTCTCAGAGCTCTTAGGAGTCCGCCTGAAGCACTTGCCGAAGATCGAGCAGGCGGTGTTTCGGCCGGAGGGGTGAAGTTGATCTACTGCATCGACACGAGCGCGATTCTCGATGGATGGGTCCGCTACTATCCACCTGATGTTTTCCCGGCTCTCTGGAAGAACCTCGAAGCGATGATCGAAGCTGAAGAACTGATCGCTCCGGAGGAAGTCCTCCGCGAGATTGAGAAGAAAGAAGACGAACTGCACAAGTGGGTCAAGTCCCACGAGAAGATGTTCCATCCGCTGGATGAGGCCGTCCAGCGAGCGACGGCTGAGATCCTGACCAAGTTCCCAAGGCTGGTGGACTCCGAGAAGGAGCGGAGCCGCGCGGACCCATTCGTGATCGCCCTCGCAAAGACCGTTGACTGTCCGGTTGTGACCGGAGAAAAAGCCGCCGGCACCAAAGATCGGCCGAAGATCCCAACCGTGTGTGACCATTTCGGAGTGCGGCACCTTAGTCTGCTAGGGTTGATTCGGGAGAAAGCGTGGAGGTTCGGCTGAGGTGGGCTGTTCAAAGATCGGGAATGCGTAGTCCGGCCTTCCCTCCCGCTCTGGCAGCGGGGCGTCCGATTCCCAAGCGCGGACGACCTCAACTACAAATGGTGGTGCTCGCACTGACCGTGCTACAGTAACGGCTCGCCATGCCCCCCGCCGAGCGCGCCATCGTCTGGACCCTCTGGCTCACTTACGGAGCGTTCTATTTCTGCCGCACCAACATCTCGGCGGCGGTGCCGGGCATGCAGGGCGAACTGGGTTACAGCAAGACCCAGATCGGCCTGGTCCTGGGAGCTCTCAAGCTGGCCTACGGGCTGGGCCAGTTCCTCAACGGACAGCTCGCCGAGCGCTTCAGCGCCCGGTGGCTGCTGGCCGCCGGGATGCTCGGGTCGGCGCTGCTCAACGTCGTCTTCGGATTCGGAGCGGCCCTCTACTTCCTGGTGTTTGTCTGGGCCGCCAACGGCTACTGCCAGGCCCTGGGCTGGACCCCGACGGTGCGGGTGGCGGCCAACTGGGTTCCGGTCGAGCGACGCGGGCGCGCCATCGGGATCATCGGCACCGGCTACCAGGCTACCGGCGCCCTGACCTTTGTGGTCGCCGGCTTCTCGGCCGAACACTGGGGATGGCGCGGCGCCCTCTGGGCCCCCGCCGTCCTGCTGGTGGGCGCTGCCGTCTTCATGCTGCTCGTTCTGCGCGAGTCCCCTGACGCCAGCGCTGTGTCCCGTCCCGTCCGGACCATTCATCCCGCCGGCTACAATCTGCTCCTGACGCTCACCAACCCCGCCCTCTGGCTGCTGGCGATGTCGTTGGGCTTGCTGAACGCCTGCCGCTACGGCTTTATCGACTGGGGCCTTACCCATCTGAAAGAGACCCAAGGCACCGGGGTGGGGAAGGCCGCCTTGAACTACGCCATCCTCCCGCTGGGGGGCATGGCCGGAGCGTACCTGGCGGGCTGGGCTTCCGACCGTTTCTTCGCCGGACGCCGCGCCCCGGTCATCACGCTGCTGCTCGCCGCCCTGGCCGCCCTCACGCTGGTCTACGAGCGCGCCGCCCGCGCCGGCTCGGTCGCCACCGTTGCCGTCCTGCTGCTGATCGGGTTTGTGATCTTCGGCCCGCAGGTCCTGTTGGTGGGTACAGCCCCGGCCGACCTGGCCCGTCGCGGCACCGCTGCCGCCGCCGCCGGCTTCGTCAACTTTGTCGGTTACATGGGAGCCTACGCGGGCGACCTCCTGACCGGACGCCTGGTCGACCGGCACGGCTGGCACACCGCCGTCATGGCCTGGGCCGGCTGCGCCCTGGTGGCCGCGGCCGCCTCCGCCGTCCTCTGGAACCGCCGTGCCGGCCCGGAGAC
>JBGOUV010000375.1:0-6942 GCA_041477815.1 Terriglobia bacterium
GGATTGGCGCTGGTGGCCGGAGCCGCGCTGGCTTCGCGGCCGGCGGCGGGCGCGCTGGTGGTGGCCGTCCTGGCCGTGCTGAGCTGGCGCCAGACCGGCTTCTGGCGCGATTCGCTCACCCTGTGGCGACGCGCGGTGGAGGGTGCGCCCTATTCCGGCACGGCCCACAACAACCTGGGCGAGGCGCTTGCCGCCGCCGGCCGCCTGCCCGAGGCGGCGGCCCACTTCCGGCGGGCCATCGAGTTGCAGCCCCTTCATGCCAATGCCTACTACAATCTGGGGCAGGCGTTCCAGAAGCAAGGCCAGACCGCGGCGGCGGCGGCCGAGTTCCGGCGGGCCGTCGAGCGGGAGCCCGCCCTCGCCGCCGCCCACAACAGTCTGGCCAACTGCTACGCGACCCTGGGACAGCCTGACGCGGCCCTCGAGTCCTACGGCCTGGCTCTGCTGCACCAGCCCGATTTCGCCGACGCCCACTACAACCTGGGCAACCTGCTGCAAGGCCGGCGCGAGCTCGACCAGGCCATCGCCCACTACCGCGAGGCTCTGCGGTCGAACCCCGCACTGGCCGATGCGCACAACAACTGGGGGGTCGCCCTGGACAGCCTGGGGAAGGGAGCGGAAGCGCTGGAGCACTATCGCCGGGCCTTGGAGCTCGATCCCCGCCACGCCGACGCCCACAACAACCTGGGGCTCAGCCTGGAGACCGCGGGACGGCGGGAGGAGGCGCTAGAGCACTACCGCGAGGCACTGCGGTGGAATCCGCGGCATCCGGGGGCCGCGGCCAACCTGGCAAGAGACAGTAACGAGCCGCGACCGTAGGTACTCACAGTTGTGGCGCGGTGGCCTGGTCAGAGCTTCTTCCCAAAACGCCGCCTGGTCCTTCGTCAGAAACGTTTTGGGATACCGTCCTTCGCCGGCCAACTTGAAGGTACCGAAGTCCTTCCACCAGGGACCTTCCGGGACTTCCGGATTGCTACTGATCCAAGTCTTCAGAGCCTCCAGGCTGTCCTGGGTGATCTCACGGTCGTGAAGCCGTTCGATGAGATGTTGCTTGACGCGGAGGGGAAGTGAGTGCCAGTGGATCCTCGGCATCTGCCCTATTCGCCGAAGACCTCTCTTACTAGCTGATCTCTGAGTTGCGTCATTTCCGTCGAATCGCTCGCATTTTGGTAGCGGCTCATCAGAGCGCGAAAATGGCGACGATATGCTTCGCTGATCTTCTCGATCAGACAAATGGATGACGGAGCTTCGAGAAGCTCGGCGAACTGTTCGGCCTTCAGCTCCTGAACAGCTTGCGCGAGCGCCTGACGTCCGAGCTGATTCGCGGCTTCCAGAATGGCCGCCATCGGGATTTCCAGCGAGCCATCCCCGCTCGCGTTCCAGCGCCCCATCAGACGAACGCGATCTCCGAATCGCTCCGCCAGGCGATCCAGTTCGTCCGCCGGAATCGTGATGGCTCGCTCGGTATCCGTCAGCTCTTCCAGGAACTGAATGAAGGTCGGCATTCTAATGTCCGTACTCTCACTGTAGTCGGACCTCTCGAAGCGTGTCAAGCCAGGTGAGCCACCTGCCTGCCGCCCGCGAAGGGCCAGCTGTTGCGCTTGGGCGAAACGTATTCTGCCAGTTTCAACACGAATCCGGGCTACTAGGTACCTACGGTCGCGGTGCGGTGTCGCGGTAATTCAAGGGGGGTTTCTGGTTGGGCGGAACACGCGAGCGGTAGGCATGTCCGGCGCGGCGCTTTTCGAAACTGGCTCGGGCCGCGGCGATCTGCTGCGGGTCGGAGAACAAGTCGACCGCGGTCAGAGTCAGGGTCTTGGCCGCCACTACCATCCCTTTGCGTCCGATGGTCGTGCCGGCGCAGGCCGCCGATTGCCAACTATGTCCTGGCGTGCCGGGGACGAAGGTGGCGGTGGTGAATTGCGCGGTGGGGAGCGCCCAGCTCACGTCGCCGACATCGGTGGATCCCGAGCCGTAGCCCTGGTCCGGCGGCAGGACGCGCTCCTGGCTGCCCAGAGGCGCCTCGCCGTCGCCGGCAAAGGTGCGGGCGAGCTTTGCGGCGAAGACCTGCTCCTCGGGCGTGTAGCGGACGCCGCCCACGGCGCGCAGATTGCGGTCGAGCAGAGCGGCCAGGGCGTCGTTGGGCAGAACGTTGTAGACGCTGTTGACCAGCTCCATCTCCAGGCGGGTCTCGGTGGCCAGGGCGCCGGCCTCGGCGCACTTGACGAGGCGCTGCCAGATGCCGTCCAGGGTAGGCATGCTGGGGTGACGTACGTAATAGTAGGCTTCAGCGAAATCCGGCACCACGTTGGGCGCCGAGCCTCCGTTGGTGATGATGTAGTGGATACGCGTTGACTCCGGCACGTGCTCCCGCAGCAGCTCCGCCGCGTGGTTCATCACCATCACGGCGTCCAGGGCGGAGCGTCCCATCTCCGGCGACCCGGCGGCATGCGCCGCCCGGCCATAGAAGCGGAATTTGGCCGAGATGTTGGCCAAGGAGCTGCGCAGCCCGGCGCGATTCTGGCTGCCCGGGTGCCAGGCCAGGGCCGCGTCGCAATCCTGAAACGCCCCGGCGCGGAGCATGTAGATCTTGCCGCCGCCCCCCTCCTCGGCCGGCGTGCCGTAGAACCGGATGGTTCCCGGCAGCTTGCGCGCGGCCAGGTAGTCCTTCACCGTCACCACCGCCAGTGCCGAGGCCGGGCCGAACAGATTGTGTCCGCAGCCGTGCCCCGCCCCACCCACTACACGGGGTTGGCGCTCCGGCACGGTCTCCTGAGACAGACCCGGCAGCGCGTCATACTCGCCCAGGATGGCGAGGACCGGTTTGCCTTGTCCCCAACTCGCCACAAAGGCAGTAGGCATTCCCCCGATGTTCTCGCGGATCTCGAAGCCCGCCCCGCGCAGCTCCGACTTCAACAGCTCCGCGCTCTTGACTTCCTGGTAGCCGACTTCGGCGTACTCCCAAAGAAGGCGGGAGACCTCGCCGAAGCGTCCCGCGCGGGCGTCGACGGCGCGCAGCAGCTCGGCGCGGTCATCGGCCGCGTGAACCGCCAGAGCCATCGTGAGCAACGCGATCCAGGCGCGGGACATAGCGGCTCATGCTACCATAAGCGCCGCGGATGCGAAAAATCCTGGTCCACGGTCATCGCGGCTGCCGCGGGGTGCGGCCGGAGAACACCCTGCCCGCCTTCGAGCAGGCCCTGAAAGTTGGCGTGGACGCCCTGGAGATGGACCTCTGCGTCACCGCCGACGACGTTCTGGTGGCCAGCCACGATCCTCTCATCAACGAGGTAATCTGCCGCGGCCCGCAGACCGGCGTTCCCATCCGGTCACTCACCTATCGGCAGGTACTACAATATGACTGCGGCTCTCTGCGCAACCCCAACTACCCTCACCAGGTCCCGGTTCCGGGAACCCGCATTCCTACCCTGGAAGAGATTCTGCGCCTCGGCGCGCCGTCCCGCGTCTGGTTCAACATCGAGACTAAGATGCGCGAGCGCCCCGACCTGGCGCCACCGCCGGAGAAGTTTGCGGCCCTGGTGCTCGACGCCGTGCGCCGGCACGGGGTCGCGGCACGGACCATCCTGCAGTCGTTCGACTACCGCTCGTTGCGGGCGATGAAGAAGCTGGACCCCACGATCCGTTTGGCCGCGCTCGACGACATCGGCAAAGAGGACTTCGTGGCCCTGGCACGCAGCGCCCAGGCCGACATCATCTCCCCGCGCTTCGACTTCGTCACCCCGGAGAAGGTTCGGGCGGCCCACGCCACCGGCCTGGAAGTGGTGGCCTGGACCGCCAACCGCCCCGAGGATTGGCGCCGCCTGATCGAGGCCGATGTCGACGCCATCATCAGTGACGACCCGGAGCCTCTCATCGCCTACTTGCAGCACCGCGGGCTGAGGTAGGGCGGCTCCCAGAGCCGCAGCCGGGCCCTGGCCGGCCGGCTTTGTGCACCTATCCGGAACTCGGCAGCTCGCGCCGGGGACCGGCGCGGCCCAGCCCCACATTTACAGGGGAGTGCGCTGGGATCTCCAGCCCGACAAGGGAAGTGAAGAATACCGCCCCCGTGGTGCGGGTTGCGGCTCGGTGCAGCCAAGGTCTCTAACGAGCGGCGTCGCGGGGCGGGAGCTGGTTGATCCATTCCCGGAGCAGCCTGGCTCCGGCACCGTCGATCCGATTGGTGCTGGTCGGAGGCATTTGGCCCCGGCCGCGATGGGACATGCGATAGTACAGCACCGAGCGGAAGGGATCGCCCGGGGCGATCAACCGGGCATTCACAATACCAAAAGTCTCGTGAATCGGGGGCTCGTTCAGCATCCGCGCCTTGGCCAGCGGTTTCTTGTAGCCGAGCTCGAGCAGCGAGTTCCCGCCCCCGTCGGCCACGTGGCACATGGAGCAGTTCACTTGCAGGTACGTCTTCACGCGAGCGTTCAGATCCGCCGTGGGATCAAACGGGTCGGGATAAGCCGGATACGCTGCTGCTGACTTCGGCGGCGCCGTCTTGAAAATACCGAGACGCGACAGCGTGCGAAGCTGGTTCTTGCGGTTCATTTGCGGCGTGGTGAGTCCCAGGACGAATCCGGCGGCGCGCGAGTGGCAGAACATGCACTCGTTGCGGCTCGGGTAGTGCCACACCTGCTGGCGCACGCCGCCCACGCCGGCGCGGTTCTTGATCGAGAACGTCCGGTCCAGGCCGCCGGCGTCCACCAGCGTCGCTTCCGTCTGCTCGTCGTTCCAGACGTAGCTATAGCCCACCCAACGGTCGTCCTGCTTGAGGACGAGGCGCGTTTCGATTCGCTTCCGGGAGGCCGGCTGGCCTTCCTCCAGGTCCAGCGAGAACGTTTTGACGGTTACCGCGCCATCTTCGAATTCCCAATCCTTCGAAGCGTGAAACGTGATCTGGCCGGCGTCCGGCAGGGCGAAAAAGCGCTCCTTGTGCGCTCCATCCGACCAGAAGGGGGCATTGACTTCGTAGGGAATGACCCCCGGCGCGACCTGGTGTTTCGCCACCGACGTGAAGAGGCCGGTGTCGCTCAGTTTGCGCGGAAATGCCTGAAGAGGCCGCGGGGCCGGCGGCTGCCGCTCGAGCTGGTAGATCTCGCCTCTATCGTAGTCCACGGCATAAAAGGAACCATCCCGCCCCAGTCCGAAGCTGGCCATCTTCACCGTCGTATCGGCCAATTGGTCATGCCAGGCGACCCTCTTGGCCGTATGGTCGTACCGCAATCCCCACATCTTACCGTATTGGTAATCACCATAGAGGTAGACATCGCGCAGCTCGGGGAATTTATCTCCCTGGTAGACATAGCCGCCCGTAATGGAGCGGGCCTCGGTATGGTGATGCTCGATCACGGGAGGCGCCAAGGGAGTGGGACCCCGTTTGGCGTTGGGGTGGAACGGATGGGTCCCCTCCATGACGCTCCAGCCATGATTGCTGCCGCGCTCGACCAGTTCGATCATCTCCCAAAGATCCTGACCCACGTCCCCGACCCACGGCTGGCCGGTGTGGGGATCGAAGCTGAACCGCCACGGATTTCGGAAGCCGTAGGCCCAAATCTCGGGACGCGCGCCCTTCACGCCCACAAACGGGTTGTCTTTCGGAATCGAGTAGTTGCGGCCGCCGTCGGGGTGGTCGACATCCAGACGCATCATGACCGCCAGCAGGTCGTGGAGTCCCTGCCCGGTCCCTTTGGGATCGGACCCGCTGGTGCTATCGCCCGTCGTGATGTACAGGTAACCGTCCGGACCGATCACCGCCTCGCCGCCATTATGCCCGCCGGCCGGCCATTCGACGATGATGGTCTCCGATTCCGGGCGAAGACGCGGCGGGTTGCTCCCCGGTTCCAACTGGAAGCGCGCAACGCGACTGCGCTGCGGACCCTTGATCTTCGGGTCCAAATGGCTGAACACGAACACGTAGCCGTTTTCCGCGTACCGGGGGTGGAACGAGAACGCCGAAATCCCGCGCTTCATGTCCAGGAACAGATCCTTCGTTCCGCTCGCATCATCCGGGCGGAAGCTGTAGATTTTCCCCGGCGTATACTCGGCCACCAGGAAGCGATCCGACGTGGGATCCTGCGCGATAAAGACGGGTTCTTTGAAAGCAAACCGATCGAAGGCTCGAGTCAGCCGGTATTTCGACGGCGGATCGGGCGAGCCCACCAGCCGGGAGGTCGTCCATTTCACGCGCTGCTCCTGCGGCCAGCCGGTCACGGCCAGGAGCAAGGCGATTGCCGGCGCGCCCAGTAACCTCCCTCGCGGTGTCATCGCGTACCTTGCTCGCGTGTCTGGCACGATCTCATCGCCAGAACGCTCGAATCTCCGCCACCCTTCCTGCGGACCGCATCCTTTGCTGGTGGTTGCATACGCCCCATGCTAACACCTCATGCAGGTGCATGCCTTGACGCCGGCCATGTTGCTCCCGCCGGTTGCTTCACGTCTCACATTTTCCTATCATGGAGCCATGTTTCTCCTGCGCTGCCTCTGTTGCGGCGCGCTGCTGGCCGCGCCACAACGCGACCCCGCCAAACATCTCGAGCAAGGCGCCGCTTACCTCCGGCAGAACCAGCTCGATCCCGCCATCCGCGAGCTGACCCGCGCCATCGCCATCAACCCCCGTTCGGCTCCCGCCCATCTCCTGCTCGGTCAGGCCTACTTGGCCAAGGGCGCCGCCGAGCTCGTCGCCGAGGCCAAAGCCGAATTCCAACAGGCCGAGGACATCGACCCCTCCCAAACCCTCGCCAGCTTCTACATCGCCAAGATCGACCTCGACCTCGGCCGCCTCGCCCGCGCCGAAGACGAGCTCCAGCGCGCTCTCGCCCGGACTCCCGACTCGCCCTACCTGGTGGCTCTGCTGGGGGAGATCCGCCGCCGGCAGGGCTATACCGAGGAAGCCGTCGCTCTGGCCACGCGCGCCCTCGCCTCCGATCCCAACGCCGCGCC
>JBGOUV010000193.1:0-12593 GCA_041477815.1 Terriglobia bacterium
GTGCAGGCGAGAACCGTCTAGTTCGGCCGCGAGGTCAGGTTCGGAAAACCTCTTGCGGCCAGGGCGGTGATGGTGGCGCAACGGGCCTGCATGGCCAGCTCTCGCAGGAGCAGGAGTTCTTCGTAGCTGAGTTTCGAACAGATGTCTTCGAACTCCTGCACCTCGATGTGGCCCTCGACGATGCGGCGGAAAATGCAGCGGACTTTGTCGGCGTCCACGGGGGGCTCCATTGGGTCGATTTTAGCACCGCGGCGGGGCGTGTGATGCAATGCGCAGCCTGGGAGAATTCTCCGAAGATCCTGATTATCGATCAGCGGTACCGCGAAGTGGCCGAAGCGGAAGATGTGGCCGGCTCGCGCGACGAGGCGCCGGGACTGCTCAGAAGGCCGTACCCCGGTGATATTTTCTCTTGGTGTTCTTGGTGCCTTGGTGTCTTAGTGGTGCATTGCCGGTTTGGTTTCTACCGCATCCCCCGCTCCACTTCCTCCGCCTCCCGAGGCAGGGCCCCGCTGAGCAGCTTCGCCCCGCTTTCAGTGACCAGCACCACATCCTCAATCCGAATACCGATGTTCTCTTCCGGAATGTAGACACCCGGTTCGATGGTAAAAACCATCCCCGGCTTGAGCGGGGCGTCGGCAACGCCCGGGTCGTGGACTTCCAGGCCCACGTGGTGGCTCAGGCCGTGAATGAAGTACTGTCCCAGGGAGTTACCCTGGCGGTCCTTGCCATGGGTATTGATATACTCGTAGGCGATCTGGTGGAGGGAGTTCGAGCCGGTGCGGGCGATGGTCATGCCGGGCTTGGCGGCGGCGAGGGCGGCCTTGGCGGCGCCCAGGACGACGTCGTAGATTTCCCGCTGGCGGGGGGCGAACCTGCCGCCCACCGGGATGGTGCGCGTAATGTCTGATGCATACATCGAGTATTCACCCGCCACGTCCAGCAGCAGGACCTGCCCGGCGTCCAGGCGCGAGGCGTTGTCGGCGTAGTGCAGGACCGTGGAATTGAAGCCGGCGCCGACAATGGGGGAATAGGCCGGGCGCTCGCAGCCGTGGTCGAACATCACGCCGAGCATGGAGGCTGCTACCTGGTACTCATACAGACCAGGCTTGGCGCGTTTCCAGGAGGCCCGGTGGGCGGCCACGGAGGCGTCGGTGGCTTTCTGGAGCAGCGCGATCTCTCCGGGGCTTTTCACCATGCGCAGCTCGGTGAGGGTGGGACGAACATCGGCGATCTCGGCGGTGGGAGCGATCTTTTCGAGGGTCCGGGTGCGCCGGGGCTCGGGGTCGTGGTCGGCGGCGCGGGTGCGGGGCTGCAGCGTGTAGATGCGCCCGAAGCCGGCGACGGCTTTGGCCACGTCGGCCTCGAACAATTCGGCGCCCCGGACGGTGGGGAAGCCGGTCCGGTCGGCCAGGCCTTCGTCATAGGGACCGATCTTGGGGCCGGTCCACCGTTCCTGCTTGAGGTTGCGGGCGGGCAGGTAGAGAATCTGGCGCGGCATGCGGCTGACTTCGTCGTAGACCGGAGAGCTCTTCTCCGCCAGCGGAGGAATGAGCAAGAGGATGGCGCCGGGCTGATTCCATCCCGTGAGGTAGTAGAAATTGCTCTCCTGCCGGAAGGCGGTGCGCAGGCTGGAGCCCTCCAGTTCGGTGTAGGCGAACAGCACGATGACGCCGTCGGAGAGCTTTTCGAGCAGGCGCGTCCGGCGGTCGGCGAACGCCGGCCAGGGCTCCCGTTCAAGAGCGCGGAGCGCGGGGACCAGACACAGCGCCGCCAGCAGCAGAACCAGCCTTTTGCGCATGTGCGCAGTATACAGTAAAATGGCGGATTCTTGTGGCTGCGCTAGGAGCTGGAATGAAGGCAATGGGGGCGGTGCTGAGGTTTGTGGCGTTCGGGTTCAACCTGGTGCTGGCGCTGTGGGTATTCCTGCTGGCGCTGGTGGTGTTTTCGAGCGGGCGCCACAACATCCACCTTGCCACCGTGCCGCTGGCGGGCCAGAACCTCACACTGCTACTGTTGCTGGCTTCGATTTACGCCTTTGTGGCCATGGTGCTGGCGCTGCGCCGCGGGCGCTGGGTAAGGCTGCCGATGCTGCTGTGGAACCTGGTGGTGGCGTTGCTGCTGGTGACCGCGCCTCTGCGAGGCGGCTTCAGTTTTCAGGGGAAGGACCAACTGATGTTCGGGGCATCCCTGGGGACGGCCGCACTGCTGGCGCTGTGGGGGGCGTGGTGGCAGTGGAGGGAAGGCGGGGGCCGCAAGTAACCACCAAGACACCAAGTACACCCAGGAAATCACTCTTGGTTTGCTTGGTGTACTTGGTGCCTTGGTGTCTTGGTGGTGAATTGCGTGGTTAGATTGCTCCTGCCGTTGGCCCCGCCCGCCGGATCTCCTCCCCCACCCCCGAGAACATCTCGAAGTTTTTCTGGAAGCGTCCGGCCAGGTCGCAGGCGGCGCGGTCGTAATTCTCGGGGTTGGCCCACTGGCTGCGGGCATCGAGGACGGACGCGGGGACATCGGGGCAGGTGCGCGGCACCTTGACCTGGAAAACCGGGTGCTCGGTGAACGCGGCGCTGGAGAGCCGGCCGGATAGCGCGGCGTGGAGCACGGCGCGGGTATGGGGCAGGCTCATGCGGTGTCCGACGCCGAAGGCGCCGCCCACCCAGCCGGTGTTGACCAGCCAGCACTCCGCGCCGTAGCGCCGGAGACAGTCCCCCAGCATGGCCGCGTAGACCACCGCAGGCCGGGGCAGGAAGGGGGCGCCGAAGCAGGCGCTGAAGGTGGCGGAGGGCTCCTTGCCCAGGCCGCGCTCGGTGCCGGCTACCTTGGCCGTATAGCCGCTCAGGAAGTGATACATAGCCTGTTCCGGCGTCAGGCGGGCGATGGGGGGCAGGACGCCGAAAGCGTCGGCGGCCAGGAACACCACGTGCTTGGGGTGGCCGCCCAGGCCGGGGATGACGGCGTTGTCGATGAAGCTGACCGGGTAGGCGGCGCGGGTGTTCTCGGTGATGGACTCGTCGTCGAAGTCCAGCACGCGCAGCTCCGAATCCATGGCCACGTTTTCGAGCACCGTCCCGAAGCGGATGGCGTTCCAGATCTGGGGCTCGTTCTCGCGGGAGAGGCGGATGCACTTGGCGTAGCAGCCGCCCTCGAAATTGAACACCCCGGCGTGGCTCCAGCCGTGCTCGTCGTCGCCGATGAGGCGGCGCTGCGGGTCGGCCGAGAGGGTCGTCTTGCCGGTGCCGGAGAGGCCGAAGAAGAGGGCGACCGATCCCGCGCTGTCGACGTTGGCCGAACAGTGCATGGGGAACACGCCGCGGTCCGGGAGCAGGTAATTCAGGATGCTGAACACGCTCTTCTTCATCTCGCCGGCATAGCTGGTGCCGCCAATGATGACTACCTTCTTGGTGAAGTTGATGACGATGCAGTTTTCCGAGCGGGTGCCGTCCTCGCTGGGGTTGGCGTGGAAGACCGGGGCGAACAGCAGCGTGAACTGAGGCTCGTGCCCGGCCAGCTCGCCGGGAGCCGGGGCGACGAAAAGCTGGCGGGCGAACAGGCTGTGCCAGGCGCGTTCGGTGATCACCCGGATGGGGAGCCGGTAGTCGGGGTCGGCGCCGGCGAAACAATCCTGCACGAACAGGTCGCGTCCCTGGAGATAGGCCAGAAACTTGGCGTAGAGGAGCCGGAAGTGCTCCGGGTCCAGCGGCTGGTTGACCGGGCCCCAGTCCACGTGGCGCTCGGTGATCTGGTCGCGGACGATGAACTTGTCGGAGGGGGAGCGGCCGGTGTAGTGGCCCGTGCGGACCACCAGGGGACCGCTCGCCGCCAGGAGGCCCTCTCGCCGCGCGATGGCTTCCTCAATCAGGTGCGCCGGCCCCAGGTTGCGGTGGACCGAGTTGACGTTGCGGATGCCGTGGGCGGAGAGGTCCATGCTACACGCGGGTGCGGAACTTGCTGCTGAGCAGGGCTAGTTTTTCCTCGAGGCTCATCGGCTTGGGCTTGGGAACCGCTCCCTTCCGGTCGCGGCTCGGTGCAGTGTTGGCGGGCGCCGTAGCGGCGCGAGACGCGGGCGTAACCACGGGCGGGGCGACGACGGGGCGGGGCGGACGCTCTACCTTGGGTGGTGGCGGCGGTTTCATCGAGAGGGAAATGCGCTTGGCTACCGGATCGGCCGACAGCACCCGTACCTTCACCACGTCGCCGACCTTCACCGTCTCGCGGGGGTCCTTGACGAATTTGTCGGACAGCTCGGAGACGTGGACCAGCCCGTCCTGGTGTACGCCGACGTCCACGAAGGCCCCGAAGTTGGTGACGTTCGAGACCACGCCTTCCACCGTCATGCCTTCCTTCAGGTCGGAGATCAGCAGGACGTCGTCCCGATAGTGGGGGGCGGCGAAGGCGGCGCGCGGGTCGCGGCCGGGCTGCTTCAACTCCTCCTGAATGTCCTTCAGGGTCAGCAGGCCGGCGTTGGCGGTCTGGAAATCCTCGAGCTTGAGCTGCTCCACCAGCTCCGGGCGGGACACCAGGTCGGCCACCGGAACGCCCAGCGAAGCGGCCATCCTCTCGACGATGGGGTAGGACTCGGGGTGGACGGCGGTTGCATCCAGCAGGTTCTCCCCGTCGCGGATGCGGAGGAAGCCGGCGGCCTGTTCGAAGGTCCGATGGCCGAAGCCGGGGACGTCGCGGAGCTGCGCGCGGGAAGCGAAGCGGCCGTTCGTCTGGCGGTGCTCGACGATGCGCTTGGCCACGCGCTCGTTGATGCCGGCGACGTAGCGGAGCAGCGGGGCGGAGGCGGTGTTGAGGTCGACGCCCACGCGGTTGACGCAGCTTTCCACGGTGGCGTTCAGGCTGGCGCCCAGGCGGTTCTGGTCCACATCGTGCTGATACTGTCCGACCCCGATGGCCTTGGGCTCGATCTTGACCAGCTCGGAGAGCGGGTCCTGGAGGCGCCGGGCGATGGAGATGGCCCCGCGGATCAGGACGTCCACCTCCGGGAATTCATCCTTGGCCAGGCGGGAGGCGGAGTAGACCGACGCCCCGGCCTCGCTCACCACGATGGAGAAGACGCCCTCGATCTTTTCGTCGCGGAGCATGGCGCGGATGAACAGGTCGGTCTCGCGCGAGGCGGCCCCATTGCCGATGGCCATCGCGCGGACGTTGTGCTTGGCGATCAGATCCTTCAGCCCGGCACGCGCGCCGTCGGCGTCGTTGCGAGGCTCGTGGGGATAGAGGGTGACGCTCTCCAGGAACTTGCCGGTCTGGTCCACCACCGCGATCTTGCAGCCGTTCTTGTAGCCGGGGTCGACGCCCATCACGCCGATGGGACCGGCGGGCGCGGCCAGCAGCAGCGCCTGGAGATTCTCCTGGAAGACGCGGATGGCTTCCGCGTCGGCGCGCTCTTTCAACTCGCCGCGGATATCGTTCTGCAGCGAGGGGTTGATGAGGCGGTGGTAGGAATCGCGGGCGGCGGCCTCGATCGGCGCGGCGAACACGGAGTTGCGGTCCCGGATGAGGCGCGCGAGCAGGTGGTCGAGGGGGCCGGCCTCTTCGAGAGAAATCTCGGCGGTGAGGAATCCTTCGTTCACGCCGCGCCGCACCGCCAGCAGGCGATGGGAGGGAATCTTGGCCACCGGCTCCAGGTATTCATAATACCCTTCGAACTTGGACTTGGTTTCCTTCTCCTGCGCCAGCAGCTCGTCGGCCTGCTCGCTCTTGCGGGCGAGCAGCAGGCCCTGGTCCCACATCATGCGGCGGAGGACTTTGCGGAGGTCGGGGTCGTCGCTGATCCACTCGGCGAGAATGTCACGGGCCCCGGCGAGGGCCTGCTCGGCGTTCTCCACGCCCTTGTCGGGGGCGACGAACGCTGCGGCGGCCTGCTCAGGCGCTTGGCCGTCGTCCCGCTGGGCGCGCAGCCACTCGGCCAGCGGCTCCAGACCCTTCTCGCGGGCCACGCTGGCGCGGGTTCGCTTCTTCGGCTTGTAGGGGAGGTAGAGGTCTTCGAGCTCGTTCTTGTCGAGGGTCGCTTCGATCCTGGCGCGCAGCTCGGCGGTGAGCTTGCCCTGCTCCTCGATGGTCTTCAGGACGGTCTTGCGCCGGTCTTCTAGATCCCGGTGGTACTCTAGCCGCTGCTCGAGCCGCCGCAGGCGGTCCTCGTCCAGGTTGCCGGTGGCTTCCTTGCGGTAGCGGGCCAGGAAGGGGATGGTCGCCCCGGCCTCCATCAGTTCGATGGTCTTGACCAGATAGACCAGGGGCACGTTGACTTCTTCCGCGAGCTTCAGATAGGCGGAGGGCAGAAGGTTAGTCAGCGGCTGCATGGGTCCGGACGAAACTTAATACTGTATCATAATGTCATGAGAGCAGGCCGGTTATTGGGGCTGTTGCTGGCCCTGGGGACGCTGCGCGCCCAGGTGATCGAGTTCTACTCGAACGGCCTGAAATACCAGACCCTGACCAAGGCGGGCCTGACCGTCATGTACGCGGAGATGCCGCTGCAGGTGCGGGAATACGCGGTGCTGCAGGTGGCCGTGATCAACGGCACGGACGAGCTGCGGGTGGTGCAGCCGGTGGCGTTCAGCTTCCAGTTTCCGGACGGACGGGTGGTGCGGGCGACCGGCGAGAACGAGGTGGTCAGCGAGCTGCAGCAGCATGGGGGACGCAACGACGTGATCAAGCTGGTGACGGCGTACGAGCGGGCGCTCTCGGGGGCCGAGAAGATCCGGTCGAATAACGGGTATGAGCAGCGGCGGCAGGCGGCCTTGGCCATGGGCGGACCGGCCGGGCTGCGGGCGGCGGCAGCGGCCTCGGCGATCGCCTTTGTGCGGACCAGGCTGCGCCCCAAGGACTCGACCGACGGGGCGGTGTTCTTCGGCAACGAGGGCAAGGCCCTGGGGACCGGGACGCTCCGGGCTCAAGTGGGAAACGAAGTATTCGAGTTCCGCGTGGAGTGAATGAAGAACTTCGAGGAGTACGTCGAGGAAGCGAACCGGGCCCACGGCCACATCTGCGCCGGCCAGATCCTGGGACTGCGCCTGGCCCTGCACGGGCTGGCTCTGCTGGGCATCGAAGACCCCACCGGCCGCGATCGCAAGCGGCTGGTGACGTTTGTCGAGATCGACCGCTGCGCCACCGACGCCGTGACCGTGGTAACCGGCTGCCGCATGGGGAAGCGGGCGCTGAAATTCCGCGACTACGGCAAGGTGGCGGCGACATTTGTGGATCTGGTGGCGGGCCGCGCGGTACGGGTGGCCGCCCGGGACAGCTCGAAGCAACTGGCGCGCGAGCGGCATCCCGAGATTCCCGAGAAGAACCGGCAGCAGATGCAGGCGTACCGGGAGCTGACCGACGACGAGCTGTTCACGCACCAGTGGGTGGAGGTCGAAGTGCAGCCCGAGGACCTGCCGGGCTGGAAGGGTACGAAGGCGGTCTGCGAGGCCTGTGGGGAAACGGTAAACTTCCGGCGGGAGGTAATCAAGGAGGGCCGAACGTTATGCCGCGCATGCGCCGGCGACAGCTACTATCGCGTGAGCGCCGAACCGCGACCGTGAGGGAGCGGAGATCGGGCATATCGAAGAATCCGCTCCCTCACGGTCGCGGTTCGGCGCCGGACAGCCGGTCCCACACCTCCGCCAGCCTCCGGCCGAGGACTTCCCAACCGTAGCGAGCCTCCACCAAGACGCGCCCGGCCGCCGCCAGGTCGTGTCGGGCGCCGGCATTCCAGAGCAGGTAGAGGACGGCGGCGGCGAAGTCGTCGGGACGGTCGGCGATGCTGGCGTGCTCGCCCGGCGTCAGGCCCAGGCCGGCCACGCCCACCGTGGTCGAGACCAGGGGACGCTCCATGGCCAGGGCTTCCAGCACCTTGATGTTGGTTCCGGCCGAGACCACCAGCGGGACCACCACCATCATGGCCCGGCGGTAGAGAGGGCGGACGTCCTCGACGAAATCGAGCAGTTCCACCTCCGGCGGCAGCGCCGGCAGGTCGCTGCCGGTGTGACGCCGCCAGTAATACCGATGGTCGGCGCCGGCCACTACGGTAAGTCTTAACTCCGGGCAGGCCGGACGGAGCTTGGGCCAAATCCGATCCATCAGGAACTGGAATCCGAGGACGTTGGGGAAGTGGCGGAACGACCCGATAAAGAGCAGCTCGGGCGTGGAGACGGGCGGCGCCGGCTGGAAGCGGTGGAGGTCCACGCCGTTGGGGACGACGGCCAGGCGGTCCCGCGGCAAGCCGGCCTGGGCGAGGCGGTCCCGGTCGTCGTCCGACATGGCGATTACGCGGTGAAAGCGGCGGGCGTGGCGGAGTTCGTAGGCCCGCCAGCGCGCTTCGGTAAGGACGGCGGCCAATCGCGCGCGGCCCCGCGCCCGGCGGCGGATCTGGCGGTGGAGATCGAAGGTCACATCGTGCTCCACCAGGATCGTCCGCGTGCCGGGGGGGCAGGCGAGGTGGGCGAGCTGGGTGTACTCGACCTGCACGATGCCGATCCGCTCCTCGGCGGCCATCCGGGAGAGAATGGCCTCCATCGCCGGCGAGTGGAACTTGGCGACGCCGGGGGGAGAGAGCGAAGGCGGGTCCCAACGGGGCGTAGGGACGAGCACGACCCGGGCGCAGAAGTCCAGCAGAGGCGCGACCTCGCGTTCCGTCTCGCCCTCGGCGAAGGCGAATAGGTAGAGGTCGGTGGTGGGGGCGAGGGCGCGCAGCAGGTTGTAGATGCGGATGGCGCCGCCGTGGGAAAGGGGAAAGGGAAGATAGGGGGTCACCACGGCCACCCGGCGCCGCTGCGGGAGGGTGGGACGGCCGGCGAAGACCTGCGGGGGCCCCGCCGCAGGCCGCCCCTCCCACCACGCCGGGCGGTGAATGTCGCCCACCGGCTCGCCGCGCAGAAAACGCCAGGAGGCCAGGGGGCAGCGCCAGCGGAGATGATGGCGCTCGCCGGCGGCGTTGAAGGCCAGGAGCTTGCGAGGGGCCAGAAACCAGGGGAGCCAGCGCAGGGATCCGGCGGGACTCCACACAAACGGGGCCAGGGCGATCCACCGGCGGCGCAGGCGGCGGCGCGCCACCCGCCAAGCGGCGAAGAGGCCGGACGGCAGCTCGATTACCTCGTCGGCATAGGCAAACGCAGCGGGGTCCAGGGGCGCCGGACCCAGAAGAACATGAGGACGATCGGGAACCAGCTCGCGCATCTCCCGCGCCATACGCCGCGAGCGCTCCGCGTCGCTGGTGAGGAAGACCGCCACCGCAGGCGTGCGCGATCGGCGGAGCAGGCGGGCTAGCCACTGTTTCACGAAGACAACCATTATAATGACGGGATGGAGATCACGGAAGCCGTAGTCATTGGAACCGGGACGATGGGACCGGGCATCGCGGCCTCGCTGGCGCTGGCCGGCGCCCGCACCACCCTGGTCAGCCGCACCGCCAACGGAGCCATGCGGGCGGTTTTCACCGCCCAGGCGCTGGTCGAGCAGCTCCGGCAGCACGAGCTGGCCGATGCGGCGACGGCCCAGGCGGCCTTGGCAAGGCTGTTCGGCTCGGACGACGCGCTGGCGGTCACCGGGGCGGCGGGACTGGTGATCGAATCGATTGTCGAGGACCTGCCCCTGAAGCAGGACCTGTTCCGGAAGCTGGACGAGGCGGCGCCGCCGGACGCCATCCTGGCCTCCAACACCAGCGGACTGAGTATCACCGAGATCGCCCGGGCGACCAAGCGGCCGGGGCGGGTCATCACCACGCACTTCTGGAATCCGCCGCACCTCATGCCCCTGGTGGAAGTGGTGATGGGGCGCGAGACCGCGGAGGCCACCGCCCGCCGCACGATGGATACGCTGCGGGCGCTGGGGAAGACGCCGGTGCTGATCCGCCAGGACCGGCCCGGACAGCTCGGCAACCGCATCCAGTCGGCCCTCATGCGCGAGGCTATGTATATCGTCCAGGAAGGCATCGCCACCGTCGAGGACGTGGACCTGGCCTGCCGCCTGGGGTTCGGACTGCGGATGCCCATGTGGGGGCCGCTGCAGCACATAGACGCGGTGGGACTCGATCTGGTGGGGGCCGTGCAGGACTACGTCCTGCCGGACCTCTACAACGAGCCGCGCGCGCCCCAGATCTTGAAGGACAAGCTGGCGCGCGGCGAGTTGGGCCAGAAAACCGGCCGCGGTTTCTACGACAGCCGGACCCACGATTTGGAGGCCGCCAAGAAGGCCCGCGATGCCTACCTGATCGAGTTCCTGCGTGCGCGCCTCGGATTATAACGTGGGGCGGCCCCCTGCCGGCTTGGTGCACCTGCTGGAATTCGGCCGGCCGGCCCAAGAGAGCAGTTGATTCACGGTAACTACTATGGACACCTTTGACAAGCTGGTGGACTCGGGCAACGAGTCCGTATATCACCTCCAATCGAACGCCCCGGGACCGGACGGGCGCCTGCCCCTCACCCCCGAGATGCTCCTGGAGCGCCCCAGCGGCGACATCTTCGGCCTGTCGCAGAACGTCGGCATGGGCTGGAGCCCCACCGCCCTGGGCGGACGCCAGGTCCTCATTCTCAGTACCCAAGGCGGCATCCGCGCCTCCGACGGCACGCCCGTGGCTCTCGGCTACCACTCCGGGCACTGGGAGGTGGGGCTGCTCATGGAGGCTGCGGCCGGCGAGTTGCGGGCGCTGGGCGCGGTGCCTTTCGCCGCCTTCTGCAGCGACCCCTGCGACGGCCGCACCCAAGGCACCACCGGCATGATGGACAGCCTCGCCTACCGCAACGACGCGGCCCAGGTTTTCCGGCGGCTGATCCGGTCGCTGCCGACCCGGCACGGGGTGATCGGGGTAGCGACCTGCGACAAGGGTCTGCCGGCCATGATGATGGCGCTGGCGGGGTCGCCCGACCTGCCCACCATCCTCGTGCCGGGCGGCGTGATGCTGCCGCCGACGGTGGGCGAGGATGCCGGCAAGATCCAGTCGGTGGGGGCCCGGTTTGCCCACGGCGAGATGACCCTGGACGAGGCGGCCGACGCGGCCTGTCATACCTGCGCCTCTCCCGGCGGCGGCTGCCAGTTCCTGGGGACGGCGGCGACGGCTCAGGTCGTCGCCGAAGCCTTGGGCCTGACGCTGCCGCACGCGGCCCTCGCGCCCTCCGGTCAGGAGGTGTGGCTGGATGCGGCCCGGCGCTCGGCCCACGCGCTGCTGGCTTTGGAAGCACGCGGGATCCACACCCGCCACGTCCTCACCGACGGCGCGGTGAACAACGCCATGGCTGTCCACGCGGCTTTCGGCGGATCGACCAACCTGATCCTGCACCTGCCGGCCATCGCCTATTCGGCGGGACTGAAACGGCCCACCGTCGAGGACTGGACCGCGTTCAATCGCCGCGTGCCGCGCTTGGTATCGGTGCTGCCCAACGGTCCGGTGCCGCATCCCACCGTGCGGGCGTTTCTGGCCGGCGGCGTGCCCGAGGTCATGCTCCACCTGCGGCGGCTGCATCTGCTCGATGAAACCGTGCTTACGGTGACCGGCGAGCCGCTCCGCCGGGTGCTCGACTGGTGGGAGACCTCCGAGCGCCGGACGCGCATGCGCGATCTGCTGCGGCAGCTCGACGGTGTCGATCCCGACGACGTAATCCTCAGCCCGGAGAAGGCCCATCAGCAGGGTCTCACCAGTACAGTAACGTTCCCTAAGGGGAACCTGGCGCCGGAAGGTTCGGTGATCAAGAGCACGGCCATTGACCCCAGCGTGGTGGACCCGGACGGGGTCTATCGCAAGACCGGTCCGGCGCGGGTGTTCACCACCGAGCGCGCCGCCATCGGGGCCATCAAGAGCCACGGGCCGGAGGCGCTCCACCCCGGCGACATCCTGGTCCTGATCTGCCGGGGGCCGCTGGGGTCGGGTATGGAAGAGATCTACCAGATCACCTCGGCCTTGAAGCACCTGAGCTTTGGCAAGCAGATCGCGGTCATTACCGACGCCCGCTTCAGCGGCGTGTCGACGGGGGCCTGCATCGGGCACGTGTCCCCGGAGGCGCTGGCCGGCGGGCCTATCGGCAAGGTGCGGGACGGCGACCGGATTCAGATCGTCGTCGATCGAAACCGCCTGGAAGGCAGCATCGACCTGGTGGGGGCGGCTGGCCGGGAGTTCGCTCCGGCAGAGGGAGCGCAGGTGCTGGCCGCGCGGACGCCGCGTCCGGATCTGCACGCCGATGAGCAGCTTCCGGCCGATACGCGTTTATGGGCGGTACTCCAGCAGGTGAGTGGAGGGACCTGGGGTGGTTGTGTGTTTGACGTCGAGGCCATCGTGCGGGCGCTGGGGCGCTAGCTGCCGGTGTCCTGTCCCGCCCAATTCTTGATAATGCGAGACGGGGCAAGAGTGGGGCGGACGCCCTCGTCCGCGCGCGACCCCCTGGTCGCGCTCTGGCGCTCCTTGTCAACTCTTACGCAGGACGCTAGATAGGCAGGAGTACCCGAATCCGGCGATGGCGCCCCGGAGTCTAGCAGAGGGCGTCGATCAAAGCCTGAGTCGTGTGGGGGGAGGCTTCTACGGTGACCTCCAGGCCCAGACGCCGGGCGGTGGCGGAGGTGATGGGGCCGATGGAGCCGATGCGGGCGCCTTGCAGACACGCGGCGCCGAA
>JBGOUV010000062.1:0-21833 GCA_041477815.1 Terriglobia bacterium
AGGGTGGTGGCGGACTGACCCAGATGGATGTAGCCCAGGCCCACCTGAACCAGGGTTTCCAGCTTCGCGCGCACTTGGGGGATGTTTTCCAGCACTGGAGCGGCCTCTTCAACCGTGGCTTCCAGGAGATCGGCGATCGAGTAGCCTTTGAACTTGACCTCCAGGGTCTCGTGGTTATACCGTCGTCCACGACAGACGTCGCAGGTGACGTAGACATCCGGGAGGAAGTTCATTTCGATGCGCTTTTGACCGTCTCCCTGGCAGGCTTCGCACCGCCCGCCTCGCACGTTGAAGCTGAATCGGCCCGGCTTGTAGCCTCGCTCCCGGGATTCGGGCAGCAGGGCGTAGAGGTCGCGGATGGGGGTGAAGACGCCGGTGTAGGTGGCGGGGTTCGACCGGGGGGTGCGGCCGATGGCGGACTGGTCGATGCGGATGCACTTGTCGAGGTGCTCCAGGCCTCGGATCTCCTTATGGCGGCCCGGTTCTTCGAGCGATCGGTAGAACTCCTTGGCCAGGGCCCGATAGAGGATGTCGTTGATCAGGGTGGACTTGCCGCTGCCGGAGACGCCGGTAACCACGGTCAGGACGCCCAGCGGAAATCCGACGTCAATGCTTTTGAGGTTGTGCTCCTGAGCGCCCTTGACGGTCACGTAGTTCCCGGTAGCGTGGGCCCGGTAGGGGCGTGTGAGGATATCCTTGTGTCCGGCCAGGTATTGCCCGGTGAGGGACGCGGGGTTGGCGGCGATGGCGGCGGGCGGGCCGCAGGCGACCAGATCGCCGCCCAGGCGGCCCGCGCCGGGGCCGAGGTCTACTACGTAGTCCGCACGCTCGATGGTTTCGCGGTCGTGTTCTACTACAATGATAGTGTTACCCATGTCCCGCAGATGGTTCAAGGTGGAGAGCAGGCGGTCATTGTCGCGAGGATGGAGGCCGATGGAAGGCTCGTCCAGGACGTAAAGGACCCCGCGGAGGCGGGAGCCGATCTGGGTGGCGAGGCGGATGCGCTGCGCTTCGCCGCCGGAAAGGGTGGCGGCCGAGCGGTCCAGGCTGAGGTAGTCGAGACCGACTGCGGAGAGGAATTCCAGGCGCTTGGTGATCTCCTCGGTGACGCGGCCGGCGATCATTTCCTCACGACCGGTGAGGCGGAAGGACTTGGCCGCTTGCAGGGCCCCGGACACCGGAAGCGCGGTGAACCCGGCGATTGACCTGCCGTTGACTTGTACGGATAAACTTTCTGGTTTCAGTCGTTTACCCTGGCAGGTCGGGCAGGTAAGGGGCGACATGTACTGGGTCATCCACTCCCGGTAGCCCTCGTGCGGAGACTCGTCAAACGCCTCTTGTAGTATTTCTATTGCTTTCGTGAGCAGGACGTTCTGAGACTTCTTGGGGAGGGCCTCAAAGGGCCGGTTGAGATCGATCCGAGCCTCCGTGGCTGCCTCCTGCACGGCTTCCTGCACCCAGGAGGAGTTGGCGCCCGGGCCAAGACCGCCGTCGAAGAGGGGCTTGGACGGATCAGCCAGGACCTTGGAGGGATCAAAGTTCCATTTGTTGCCTAGACCTGTGCAGTCCGGGCAAGCGCCGTAGGGGCTGTTGAAGGAGAAAGACCGGGGCTCGAGCTGAGGAACGCTGGTGCCGCAGTCCACGCAAGCCAGTTTCTCGGAGAAAAGTTGCTCCTTGCCCCCTACGACCGCGACCAGAACCAGGCCGCCGGTGAGCTTGGTGGCGGTTTGGACGGAGGCTTCCAGGCGTTTCTCGATGCCGGGCTTGATGAGCAGGCGATCTACTACAACATCAATAGTATGATTCCTACGTTTGTCGAGTTTGATGTCCTCTTCGAGACCAATCAATTGGCCGTCGACGCGAGCCCGGAGGAAGCCGGCCTTGGACAGCTTCTCCAGGTCCTTCTTGAATTCGCCCTTGCGGCCCCGGACGATGGGGGCGAGGATCATGACACGGTCGGAGCCGCCCAGTTCCAGAACCCGCTCGACGATCTGGTTGATCGACTGGCGGCTGATCTGGCGGCCGCAGTTGGGACAGTGGGGGACGCCGATCTGGGAGTAGAGCAGCCGGAGGTAGTCGTAGATCTCGGTGATGGTGCCGACCGTGGAGCGGGGGCTGCGGCTGGTGGTGCGCTGCTCGATGGAGATGGCCGGGCTGAGGCCTTCGATGAGGTCGACGTCGGGGCGCTCCATCTGGTCGAGGAACTGGCGGGCGTAGGGGGAGAGGGTCTCGACGTAACGGCGTTGGCCTTCCGCGTAGATGGTGTCGAAGGCCAGCGAGGACTTGCCGGAGCCGCTGAGGCCGGTGATGACGGTGAGGGTGTTCCGGGGGATCTCTACGTTGATGTTTTTAAGATTATGCTGGCGGGCGCCACGGACGGTGATGTGGTCGATCAATTTACCATCTTAGCGCGACCCTCTTGAAACCGCAGATGAACGCGCTGAACGCAGACAAGCCATGTGCTTTCAATCGGCGTTCAGCGGCGTTTATCGGTGGTTGCAACCAATCTGGGATCTGCTCCCCTACGGTCGCGGCTCGGTGCTACGGGGTGCGGTGCTTTGCCCGTAGACGTAGTCTTTGGCGGGGCCGGCCTTGACGTGGCACGTAGCGCAGGCCGCGGACTTTTGGGGCGGGGTGATGTAGCTGCCGTCCGGCTTGTATTCGGTGTATTCCCATTCACCGGTGCGGCTCGGCCCGTAGGCTTCTCCGAAGCCGCGCTCCTTGCGCATGACGTGGAGGCCGGTGACCGCGCCCTCCTTGCGGGACTCCATTACCAGTAGGGAGCCATAGGGATAAACGCCGTTCTTGGCGGCGGCCGCCGCCTCGTTGCCGTAGATCACCTTAACCTCCTGCTTGTCCGGCTTCTCGCTGGTGCGCAGGACGCGGAGCTTTTCGCGGTAGCCCGCGGGGAAGCCCACGCGGTCGACCGTGGGGGCGGCTAGCAGGAGCAGCAGGAAATATTTCATTTGGACCTCCCGATCAGAAAGTCGAAGTCGCAGCCCAGGTTGGCCTGGGTCACGTGTTCCAGGAAGAGTTTACCGTAGCCGCGCGTGTAGTGCGGCGTCGCCGGGCGCCAGGCGGCGCGGCGGCGATTCAGCTCGTCCTCGGGAACGCAGAGGTCCAGGCGGCGGCCTGCGACGTCGAGCGAGATCTCGTCGCCGGTTTGAACCAGAGCCAGGGGGCCGCCCACAGCCGCCTCGGGGGCCACGTGGAGGACGTCGGTGCCGAAACTGGTGCCGCTCATGCGGGCATCGCTGATCCGGACCATGTCGTCGATACCCTTCTTGAGCAGCTTGGACGGAATCGGCAGATGGCCCCACTCGGGCATGCCGGGGCCGCCCCGGGGGCCGGCGTTTTGGAGGACCAGCACCGTGTTCTGGTCGACGTCGAGCGCCGCGTCGTCGATGCGGGCCTTGAGCTGGTCGAAGCTGGAGAAGACCAACGCCCGGCCGCGATGCTGCAGCAACCGGGGGGAGGCGGCGGTCTGCTTGATGACGGCGCCGTCCGGAGCGAGCGAGCCGTAGAGGATCGCCGTCCCGCCCTCGGGGTGAATGGGCTGGTCGAGCGCTCGGACGACCTGGCGGTCGCCCGCTTCGACGTTCTGGAGGTTCTCGGCAACCGTACGGCCGGTGACCGTGACGGCCGTGCCGTCGAGCAGCGGGAGCAGCTCGCGCATCACGGCCGGGAGTCCGCCGGCGTAGAAGAAGTCCTCCATGACATACTCGCCGGAGGGCTTGACGTTGGCCAGGAAGGGGGTCTGGCGGGACAGGCGATCGAAGTCGGAGAGGGAGAGATCGACGCCGGCGCGGCCCGCGATCGCCATGAGGTGGACGACGGCGTTGGTGGAGCCGCCGATGGCCATGTCGACCTTGATGGCGTTCTCGAAGGCGGCGCGGGTGAGGACCTGGGAGGGACGCAGGTCCTCGCGGATCATTTCGACGATGCGGCGTCCGGCGGCTTCGGCGAGCTGGTAGCGGCGGGAGTCGACGGCGGGGATGGCGGCGTTGCCGGTGGGGGCCATTCCCAAGGCCTCGGCCATGGACGCCATGGTCGACGCGGTACCCATGACGGTGCAGTGGCCGGCGCTGCGGGCGATGCAGCTCTCGATCTCGCACCACTGCTCCTCGGTGATGCGGCCGGCGCGTACCTCTTGAAAGTACTTGCGGCCGTCGGTGCCCGAGCCCAGGACGTTGCCTTTCCAGTTGCCGGCCAGCATGGGTCCGCCGGTGACCATCAGGGCCGGGATGTCGGCCGAGGCGGCGCCCATCAACTGGGCGGGGGTGGTCTTATCGCAGCCGGCCAGCAGGACCACGCCGTCGATGGGGTTGGCGCGGATCGACTCCTCGACGTCCATGGCCATGAGGTTGCGGAAGAGCATGCTGGTCGGCTTCATGAAGACTTCGCCCAGCGAGATGGTGGGGAACTCGAGCGGGAAGCCCCCGGCCGCCCAGACGCCGCGCTTGACCGCCTCGGCCAGCTCGCGGAGGTGGGCGTTGCAGTTGTTCAGCTCGCTGAAGGAGTTGCAGATGCCGACCACGGGCTTTCCTTGAAAGACCTGCGGGCCGAAGCCCTGGGAGCGCATCCAGGCCCGGCGGGTGGTCGATTCGTAGGAGAAGCCGCCGAACCATTCTTGACTGCGGAGTTTGGTGCCGTTCGCCATAAGAGTAGTTTCGCACGGTTGGTCGTCAGTATTTTCCGGCGGCTTTCAGCGCGGTCTCGATGGTCACCAGTGGCAGCAGCAGAGTTAACGGCGTATCCCGCAGCGGCACAGCGCCATGGCCGGCATACCATCCCGCCACCCTGTCATTCTTGGCGTCGATGACCAGCACGACGCCGCCAACTTCCGCCGACGCCAGCAGACAGCGTTTGCCCGCCGCCAACAGAAGCTGCCCGCCCAGACCGTGCCCTTGTGCCCTGCGATCCACGGCCAAGCGCGCCAACCGGAAACCCGGTACGTCATGACGAGCCAGCCCGCGCCGTACGATCTCCGGCGTGCGGGCATACTCCACCGAGGCCGGGCTCAGGCTGTAGAAGCCGAGAATGCTCTTGTTGTCGGCGGCGTCCATCGCAAGAAATGTCTTCGCGCCGCCCGCTCGTGGCTCTTGCGGGCGTGGCGGCGCAAGAATTCGTTCAGCGCTTCTTCGCCGCAGTCGAACGCTTCCCGGTCGTGTTTCCTGTCGTGTTTCCTATGGATCGGCTCTTCGTGCCAGGCCGTCACGGTCACGGCCGCTGTGGCAACGCCCGAGCCGCAGCCCGCAGCCTGGCGTTGGGCGCCGGCGGATTCTCCAGCACGTCCAGAACCAGCAGACTGTCCCTCTCGGAGAGCTGCACATGATCGGCCTTCTCAATTACAGCTTGGGCGGCACGCAAGGCGTGCCGAATGACGAAATCCGTGAGGTCGGTGTGCTGCAGCGCTACCGCCCGCAGGAGCATCGCTTTTTCCTCGGCCCGAATCCGCAAGGACATGCGGCTATTGTCTTTGACCGCTACTCTGGGCATGGCAGGATTCCTTCGTCTCTGTACGTATTCAAACAGTACAAGAAAAGGCGACAGGGGTCAACCTCCGAATGAGGTGTCTGGACTGTACTCACAGCGTAGTAGGCGTCTCTATCCGTTGGGAAGGAAGATGCGGCGAAGCCGGATTCATGGACTTGTGGCCCGTTCATCCTTCTCACAACGAAAGAGCTGATGAGTCGGTGCGTCCGACGATGGATGGTGGGCTGCATGTCCCCAGTCATGACGAGCATCGTGGGCTTTTCCCTCGTTGGCCTGCTGATACTCTCGGCCATTTGGGCGAAAAGCAGCGGCAATTGGAGGCGATTTGCCGGCGAGGCCGCGGGCATCCTGTTATTCGGCGGCTTCCTCCACGTGTTGTTCGGTTTTCCGCTTCCTGCATCCGGCACGGCCGCAAAAGGCCCTTCGGAGGGCCTAGACCTGCACGATATGCTCGGTAACGTCTGGGAGTGGGTCAGCGACTGGCACCAGGCGGATTAGTACAAGACGCCACTCTCGACCGCGCTCGGCCCCCGGGTCCGACGTCTGGTACGGGCCGTGTTGTGCGCGGCGGGTCTTGGGGCAACATTGCCTGGAGCGCCCGCGTCTCGAACCGCCACTGGTTCGTTCCCGACTACAGGGTCAACTACGTCGGGTTTCGTTGCGTGCGGGAAGTTATTCCTCCTTAGCTCTAGCTCTTCCCCCCTTTTTCTCTTTTGGGCTCTGGGGCGAAGCCCCAGCGGAAAATTTTTGTGACAGCAAATCTCAAACCGAACTCCCCGTCGTAGTGGGCAAGACGTATGATTTCAGCGTGTGGCTGATCCAAAAGGTGGAGCACTTCCCTCGCTCGTATCGCTTCAGCGTCGGCGACCGGCTACCAGCCCGTGGCAGAAGTGAGATCCGGCAAACTTGCCGCATCCTCAACCTCGCAGAATCAACGACTTGCCGGTGGCAAATTTGCCAACAAGTCGCGGCGGGGCACTTTTGCCACCGGCTGCTACACCCAACGGGCGGCCAGCCACGGTTCTTGACTTATCGCGCCCGCGCGCGTTACGATCATTTTCATTAGGGAGGTTCTCGCCGATGAAACGCGCATTTTTGCTCTTTCTCTTGGTCGCCGCCGTAGTGTGCGCCCAATTTACTACCGCCAGCCTGGGGGGTACGGTCCGGGATTCCACCGGAGCCGTGGTTCCCGACGCCCGGGTCACCGTTCGCAACACCGAGACCGGTTTCGTTCAGACGGTCGCGACCGACGCCACCGGATCGTTTCTCTTCTCCCGCCTTCCCCTCGGGCTCTATGAGCTGCGCGTCGAAAGGCAGGGATTCACGGGTTATGTCCAATCCGGAATCCAGCTTACCGTGGACCGGGCGGCGACCCAGAACGTGACCCTGCAGGTCGGGGCAGTGACCGAGGTGGTGACGGTCCAGGCCGAGGCCGAGCTGATCCAGACCCGGACCGCCGCCGCCGGCCAGCTCGTCGACGAGAAGCGCATTGTGGAGCTGCCGTTGAATGGGCGGCGTCCGGAGCGGCTGGTCTACCTGGCTGCCGGAACCATCGACCTGGGCCGGAACTCCTGCCAGATCTGCGGCCACGGCGGCGTATATCCGGGCGAAGAGACGGCCGGGGTCAACGGCGCCGGCATCTACCAGGTGAACTTCCAGCTCGACGGCACCAGCCACAACGACACGTACATCAACGTCAGCCTGCCCTTCCCGAATCCGGACTCGGTGCAGGAGTTCAACCTGCAGGCCAGTAACTTCACGGCCGAATACGGCAACGCCGCGGGCGGCATCGTGAACATCATCACCCGCTCGGGCACCAACGAGCTCCACGGCAGCGCCTTCGAGTTTCTCCGGAACGGAAAACTGAACGCACGGCAGTTCTTTGCGCCCAAGCAGGATCTTCTGAAGCGGAACCAGTTCGGCGGCAGTCTGGGCGGGCCCATCAAGAAAGACAAGCTCTTCTTCTTCGGCACCTATCAGGGGACGCGCCTGCGCAACACCCCGGCGGGGATTATCTCCTTCGTACCCACCGCCGAGGAGCGCAACGGCGACTTCTCCGGGCTGCTGCCCGGCCGCCAGCTGGTCGATCCGGTTTCCAGGGCCGCGGTGCCGGGCAACCGCATTCCGGCCAGCCGCATCAACCCGGTGGCGCAGTACTTCCTGAAGCGTGTCCCGCTGCCCAACGCCGGGGGACGGCAGGTGAGCTTCCCGGGCACGCCCATCATCCAAACCGAAAACCAGTTCATGATCAAGTCCGACTACACGGCGGGGAGACACCAGATCAGCGGGCGGTACTACTTCACCGATTTTGATGCGCCGCCGTTTGTGGGCCCCGAGAACATTCTAGCGGCCTCTTCCGCGGGCAACGCCGTCCGCGTGCAGAACATCTCCCTCAACCACACCTGGACGCTGTCGCCGACCCTGCTGGTGAACAGCACGTTCGGCGTGAACCGCCAGCGGGGCGGGTCGCTCTCGAGCGCCGATTTCGGGTTCGCGGCGGCGGGGGTGAAGGTCCTGGGACCGGAGCACGTCAAGAAGCTGAACGCCCCGCCGGAGCTGGCTATGTCCATTACCGGCGGTTTCGGCATCGGCACCAACCACCTGGG
Organism: Terriglobia bacterium; assembly: GCA_041477815.1. Lineage (GTDB taxonomy): Bacteria > Acidobacteriota > Terriglobia > Bryobacterales > JACQDG01 > JBGOUV01. The sequence goes on from JBGOUV010000062.1 coordinate 8,103, forward strand.
GGACTTCGATCGCGGGGACTTCACCGTCCGCGAGGTAGTGACAAAGATCAAAGGCGCCCACGAGCTGCGCTTCGGCGGCGAGGCCGTGCGGGTGCGCAACCACGTGATCAATACCTTCCAGATGGCGGGCAACTTCAGCTTCAACGGCCAGCTTTCCGGTGACGGGCTGGCCGACTTCATGTTCGGCCGGGCGTCTCAATACCGCCAGGGCGGCGGCGAGTTCAAGTTCCTGCTCGGCACGCGCTGGGGCTTCTTCGTCCAGGACAACTGGAAGGTAAGCGACCGCCTGTCGCTCAACCTGGGCGTGCGCTGGGATCCCTACCTCCCCTATTACGACCGCGAGGGCCGGGTGTTGTGCTTCCAGCCGGGGACCACGCAGCGGTCCAAGCGGTATCCCGGCGCACCGCTGGGATTCCTGTACGGCGGCGAGAACAACGATCCGGGTTGCCCGGTGGGCGGCTCCGAGCCTAACTGGGCGAACATCGGCCCGCGCCTCGGCCTGGCCTACCGGCTGACCCAGGACGGCAAGACCAGCCTCCGCCTCGGCAGCGGCTTCTACTACACCCCCATCCAGGCCAGCAACTACAACCCCTTCGCCAACGTAGCGCCGTTTGCCGGAACCTTCACCATCACCGACGTGGCCTTCGAAGACCCCTTCGGCAGCAAGGGGCAGGCTAACCCGTTTCCGTCGAACTTCGGGCCCGACGTGCCGGGGCCGGAGTTCGTGTTCGCTCCCCTCAACGACGTCCGAGCGTATTTCGCCAAGGACTACAAGATCCCGCAGTTGATCACGTGGTCGGCGCGCCTGGAGCGGCAGCTCGGCCAGGACTGGGTGGCGACCGTCGCCTACATGGGAAACAAGGGCAGCTTCCAACAGCTTGGGATGTCGGAGAATCCGGCGATTTTCCGGACCGGCGCCACCGTGGGCAACACCCAGGATCGCCGCGTGTATCCGGGCTTCGGTCCGGTGGTCCGCAACGACGGCGCGGGCAACTCCAGCTATCACTCGCTCCAGACGAACCTGGAGAAGCGCTTCGGTCACGGATTCTCCATCCTCGCCAACTACACCTGGTCCAAGAACATCGACGACCTGTCGGCGGCCAACCCGTTCAACCGCACCATCAGCCGGGGCCTGGGGGGCTTCGATGTCCCGCACAACTTCAAGTTCTCGAACCTGTGGGACCTGCCCAAGCTGCCGGTGAGCCCCGCCCTCGGGAAGCTGCTGAACGGCTGGCAGTTGAACTCCATCCTGGTGCGGCAGAGCGGGTTCCCGTTCACCGTGAGCAGCGGCGTAGACAACTCCTTTAGCGGCGTCGGCAGCGACCGGGCGGACTACATCGGCGGCAACGCCAACCTGAGCGACAGCCGGTCGCTGAACGACAAGCTGCTGCAGTGGTTCGATACGACGCGGTTTGTGCCCAACGCTCCGGGCACGTTCGGAAACTCGGGCCGTAGTATCCTGCGCGGGCCGGGGTTCTTCAATACCGACCTGGGCGTGCTGAAGCAGACCAGCGTTACGGAGCGGATGAGCCTGCAGTTCCGCGCCGAGTTCTTCAATGTATTCAATCACCCCAACTTCCGGCTGCCGACCAGCAACATCTCGTCGTCGCAGAAGGGCCGGATCACGGCGGTGATCGACGACAACCAGCGTATCATACAGTTCGGATTGAAGCTGCTGTTCTGACGGTGGGACTTCGCCACTTCAAATCGAGAGCCCAGAGCCGGCCGCGAACGTGGGCGCTGGCGCCGTCGGCGTATTGGGGAGGGGAGCCCGGCCTGCGGGACGCGTTTGTGAGCGCGGAATATGCGCAATTGCATCCCGTGGATGTAAACTTCAATAATATCTGGCAGTTGATCGGAGTGCGCTTTTGGGAACGAGAGGGAGGCTTCACGCTGTCGCTGCGGTGGCGGTGCCTGCGGAAAGTGAACGGCTGGCTGCACTGTTTCGCGCACCTGGCGGGCGAGGCGGGCCAGGACCTGGGGTGGCTGTCTCACGACCTCCTGGGAGCCGAGCCCCAACCAGCCGAGTGGGCGCCGGGGGACGAGGGATACGAGACGAGGCATCTGGAGTTGGGGCCGAGATCGGGCCGCGGGGGCTGCCTGACGCTCGGGCCGCACGGGTACGAAATCCAGCACCGGGACGGCGGCGCGTCGGAGGCGCGACTAACGCTGGCGCTCTGCGATGGCGTGACCGGAGAGCGTCTGGCGGTGGCGTCGTCAACGTTGCCGGTCGATGAGACCTGTACGGCCGTGGTACTAACAGCCGGCACGGTACCGGGCTCCGAGGTGGTGTTCCGCAGGGGGCCGCTGCGGCCGTGCCGGGTGGCGTTCGACGGAGGACTGGAGCTGACCGGATACGCGGTGACGCATGGGGAAAACACGCTCTTGGTGCGGCTGCACTGGAGGGCGCCGGAGCGGGACGCGGAGCCGGTGCGGTTTTTCGGGCATGGCGTGGCCCAAACCGACGCGGAGGCGGAGTCGCTGCTCAGCTTTGACCAGGAGTTGTGCCTGGAGCAACGCCTGCGGGGACGGGAGTTCGAGTTCGACATCTTCCGGACGATCGACGGGGGAGCTGCGCCGGCCTTTCTGCGCGGCGGAGTATGCAGGTCCAAGGGACTGGAGCGGCTGGTTATCCGGGCCAGCAGCGTGGAATGCCACGAGCAGGCGCGCTGTTTCTTTCTTCCCCTGACATGATCCGCTCGCTGCTGGCTCATCCGCTGACGCGGGGGCTGGACATCGACGACCCGCGCACCACCGAACTGCGCCGCCAGGTGGTGCAGCAGAAGCCCTTCCTGCGGCGAATCTACGAGGAATGGTATACGGCGATGGCGGCAGCGGTGCCGGCGGGCGAGGGAAGCGTGGTGGAGCTGGGATCCGGGCCGGGATTTCTGGAGCAGTTTATTCCCGGACTCATCACCACCGAGATTCTGTATTGCCGTGGGGTGCAGGCGGTGCTGGACGGCAGCGCGCTGCCGTTCCGGGAAGGGAGCCTGCGCGGGATCGTCATGTCCGGCGTGCTGCACCATCTGCCCGAGCCGCGGCGGTTTTTCCGGGAGGCGGCGCGGGCGGTGCGTCCGGGTGGGGCGGTCATCCTGCACGAGCCGTGGGTGTCGGAGTGGTCGCGGTTCGTCTACCGGCGGCTGCACTACGAGCCGTTCAACGAGCGCGCCAGTTGGGAGTGCGCGGGGGAGGGGCCGCTGTCGCGGGCCAATAACGCGCTGCCTTGGATTGTGTTCGAGCGCGACCGGGTGGCGTTTGAGCGGGAATTCCCCCAGTGGCGGGTGGACCGGATCGAACCAGGTATGCCCTTCCGATACCTGTTCTCAGGCGGGGTGACCATGCGGGACCTCATGCCCGGGCCGGCCTTCGGGTTGTTCCGGTGGGTGGAGCGCCGCATGCAGCCGTGGATGAAGACCTGGGCCATGTTCGCGGTGATCCGGCTGGTGCGCCTATGACGCCGGGCGGTAGTCGCCCTGACCTTTCTGTTCGCGCTGGGGTGGCCGGCGCCGCCCGGCGGGCTGATGGTGTTGATCCTGGTCGTGGCTAACGCCAGCTTCCTGAACGTGGCGGCAGGACGGATGGTGTGGCTGGCAACGGCGCTGGCGGGGCTGCGGATTCGGTATACTTACCTGTTGCGGACAGGCGGCGTGTTCCAGATTGCGGCGGAGCGACGTTCTGAACCGGCGATCCGCTGGAGACGCCGGCGCTCCGCCTGGAGGCGGGACCGAACACCATCGTCTGGAAGCCTCTCAACGGGACGGCGGAGAAGGTTCCGGTATCGGAGATCACCGGTGGTGGAGGATTTGATGGAAGACGTGCAGTTGGTCGTCCCGCCCGAGCTGGGAAGCGAGATGTCGGGGCCGACCGACCCGATTCCCTATTACTTTCGAGGCTGGGGCGTCGGAAGGCTCTTCCGGCAGCGGATCGTGATGGGGCTGGAGATGCTGCCGCTGCCACCGGGGGCGCGGGTACTGGAGGTAGGCTACGGCGCGGGCCTGGTGCTCTACAACCTGGCGCGGCAGGGGGCCTGTATGCATGGTCTGGATCTGGACGCGGACCCGGAGGCCATCGGAGGGAAGCTGCAGAGGCTGGGGGTGGAGGCCCGGCTGGTGCGGGGGTCGGTGCTGGACATGCGAAAGTATTACGAAAACGGGACCTTCCATGCGGTGGTGTGCTTCTCGACCATGGAGCACCTCCCGGACGCAGGCGCGGCACTGGACGAGATGGACCGGGTGACGGCGAGCGGGGGATACCTGCTGGTGGGGATGCCGGCGGTGAACTCCTTTATGGAGGTGGCGTTTCGGGCGATCGGGTTTCGGAATATCGACCACCACCACGTGACCACGCCGGCGCAGGTGCGGGAGATCATCCAGGCGCAGGGAGAGCGCTGGGAGTCGTCGAGCCGGAAACTGCCGGCGGCGGCTCCGTTCTGGGCGGCCCTATATCATACGTTCCTGCTGAGAAAGAGGCGCTAGACTGCTGCGGATTGTGTTCGAGCGGGAGTGTGCTCCCGGCGGCGGGTGGACCGGCGCCGGTCAGAAGCCGGCCACGAACAACCGGCCGACGGCAGGGCGATTGTCCGGCGCGGGCAAACGCTGAAAGCGGGAGAAGAGGAGATCGACGCGGCGTCGGCCCGGCCGGAACGGGACGGCGGCCAGCAGCTCGAAGTCGCCGGGCCGCAAAGTCTGCTTCAGAAGCTCCCTGCCGTCCACCAGAACGCGCGCCTCGCACGAGAAATCGGGGTCGTCAATCCTGGGAACGACCCCGCGAATGGTGAGAAGGCTGCGCCCCGGAGGTTGAGAGAGCTGAAAATAGGCCTGTTCGGAGATCCACCCGTCTTCATAGATACCCGCGTATTCCAGGTCCTGGTCGGTCAAGTCGCGGGGGAAGGCAGCGACGCGGGCAGGGGCGCGCAAGGAGCGGTATTGCTCGTCTGAGAGGAGCGAGATGTCGCGGGCGAAGGCGACCAGGGTGCGGGTATCCAACCGCAGGTCGAGACCATAGAGGCGCATGAGGCCGGTCCGCCGCTGGGGGAAAGGGGTGCCGCCGACGCCCATGTCAAGGGCGAGGTAGTAGCGGCCGCCGATTTTCTGTGGGACCACCGGAGGCGAGAAGACGCGGGCGGAGCCGCGCGAGGGGAGAGGGAAGGGGACGCGCGTTTCGCCGACCACCTGGGCGGGGGGGAGAAGATTGGCAGCGTCCCCTTTCAGGCTGCTGGTGAGGTTCAGGGCCAGGCGGGGGGAAGCCGCCGGGTTGAGGACCTCCAGGAGCATGTAGCGGCCGGCGCCGGCCATGGAGGCGCCGGGGATCATGGGATCAGGCTCCACCTGAAACAGCGACACGAGCGAGCGAATTCCCTGGTAATACCCCTGGCCGAGGTCGGAGTTGATAAAGATCAGATGATTGGAGACCGTGGAGAGGGGAGCGATGCGGTAATTGTCGCGATTACCCGGGGGAAAGCTGCGCCGGTTGAGGACCGTTTGAGGGGGGCCGTCGCTGATGACGGCGACGGACTTGGGGTCGTACCCGGGCGGGATCAAGCCGACGTCTTGATAGAACTGGAAGGCGCGCGGCGGATCCTGCCGCAGGTCGAAGCTGCGGGGGACCCAGTCGCCACGGCATTCCCGCAGAAGGCGCCCGGCGCGGACCAGCATCTCTTGGGGCAGCGACGTGATCCAGGCGGTCTGGAAGCGATCGAGGGCCCGCGCGGTAAACGCACTAGCGATCTGGCCCATATAGTCGTTGGCCGGCCAGGAGAAGACCCGCCCGCGGAGACAAATGCCGTGGAACTTACTGATGACTACGTTGAGTGTGTCGGCGATGACGTAGGGCTGGGGCAGTTGTGCGGAGGCGCGCAGGAGGGCTGAGATCATGTGGCTGGAGGAGGCGTAGGGAACCTCCACCAGCCCGCCCGGCTGACCCCGGCTGCGGTCCACGTAGTGGTCAACGGCCGGCAAGCCGGCCAGGCAGAAGACGATCACAGGCGCCGCCGCGGCCAGTCGCGGGAGAGGGCGGGCCCAAGCGACCACCATCGATCCGATGAGAAACGGTTGCAGGTACATGGCCAGCTTGAAGGTAGCGAAATCGAGCCGCTGCGCGAAAAAGTAGTAGCCCATGCCCGTGAAAACGAGGCCCAGGGCGGAAACAGGCTCGGCGCGTGCAGTCCCCCACGCCATGGCCAGAGTAGCGGCGAGCAGCGCGACCCCACCGGCCAGGATCGCCGCCGACAGCCACGGCTCCGGCGCGGACCCTTGGTCCAGCGGCAGGAATCCCCAGAGGTTGGCGAGGCCGCTGGGGATCAGGTAGAAGGGAAAGAGGGACTCGGTAGCGGCGGCGCGCTCCAGGCCGACGCCGGCCTGCTGCCTCAGAAAGTCGATAGCGATCACGCCGGGACGGTTCACCACCAGGGCGGCGGTGAAGCCGGTCCAGCACCAGGAGCGGAGGCCCCGCGCCAGGTCGAGCCGGCGCCGGGCCAGACCGATGACTACCCACAAACCGAAGGCGAGGGCCAGAAACGGCAGCAGTTCAGGGTAGACGAGGATCAGAGCGGAAAGAACCAGTCCGGTGAGGACGCTCTCTCGAAGCAGGGCGGCCGGCGAGCCGGCGAAGCGGGCGCGGAAGAGCAGGACGGCAGCACCCAAGAGTAAGACCATGCCGAAGACCTGGCCGATGAGCTGGTACAAAGTGCCGAGGACGGTGAGGGCGGAACAGCTCATCCACAGGCAAACGAGCCAGGCCGCGAGGCGGCGCCACCGTCCGGTGAAGACGAGGGCGCCGGAGACGCCGACCAGGACCAGATGGAGAGCGACGATTACCGGCATGAAGGCCTGCAGCCCGTTCAACCCGGTGCAACTCATGACCCAAGCCAGCGTCAGATCGGCGCCGGCCCGGATTCCTGCTACAGCGTGCATAAACCAGAAGTGGAGGGTGACGTCGCGATTCAGCAGCAGCGCTTCGCGGTCCGGCGGGTCGGTGAATCCGTGGTGGAGCGCGCGAGTGGCGCCCATCACGTAGTTGGTCATGTCGTCGTTGCCGTAGCTGACCCAGTCGAAACCGAACTGGAGCATGGGACGGCCGATGAGGAGGAGGGCAAACAGCAGGACGACGCCGAAAGGCGCCAGGCGGCGGATCGGAAAGACGGGTCGGACGCGAACCAGCGCCGCTCCGGCGGCCAGGAACAGGACGATGGCGAGCGCGGGGCCGAAGCGCCCTACCGGGACGCCGCAGCGATTCAGCCAGTACACGCAAAGGACTACGGCGGCAGCACCCACGGCCGGGGCGAGCAACCAGGACTGGAGGACGTTGCGGCGTGAATGGAGAACGGAAACCAGCGCCAGCCCGAGCAGGAGCCAGTAGAGAAACAGACCGATGCCAAGCGCCAGCGCAGCCACTCTGGGATTATCTCAGGCCGGTCAGGCCTCTTTGTGAACCACAAAGCGGTAGGGGCAGGCGGGGGTCAGGAGGGCAGGCACCTTGAATCCATACTGCAGAACCCAGACGCCCTTGGGGATGCGCGCGGTCTCTACGGGTGAGCCGGTGGCCTCCGCCAGCAGACCGGCCACTAGCGAAGGCGGATACTGGATAGTGGCGGGGTGATCCAGAAGCCGCCCGATGATGGGCGCGGCGACGGGAAAGACCAGCCGCTCAAACTGGTAGAACCACCGGGGCACGCAGGATTCAACGATGATCAGCCGGCCCCCGGGGCGGAGCACGCGCCAAGCCTCGGAGAACGCGCGCCGCGCATTCCGGAGGGACTCGCGGACCGTTCCGGCGACGAGGTGGTGGATCAGCATGACCATCAGGACGCCGTCGTAGGCGGCGCTGGGAGAGGGGATCTCCAGAGCGCTTCCGGTCCGGAAGGTCACGTTGCCGGGAACGACGCCGCCCTCCTGGAAATCTTCCAGGAACAGGTCGAGAGCCTCAATGCGCCCGACGAGACTTGTTTCGTAATCAAACACGCCACCGTTGCCGATGTCGAGCAGGCAGCCGATCCCCCGGATGGCTTCATCGGTGCTGCGCCGGATCGCCTGATAAGTATCCAGCTCCTGGATGTAGCGGGCATAGCCGGTATGATGATTGCGGAAGTAGGAGACATTACCGTCAACACTGCCGTCGGTTTGGGCCGACTGAGAGGGAGGATGCGCAGGCATGCTGAAGGACGAAAGTCCATTCTACACAGGCGCCGACCGGTTTTTCAAGAACAATCGAAGCCCCGTTCTGGTGCTATCAGCCCGTGGCAAAAGTAGCAGGAGCGCAAATTTGCGCTCGATAAATTGCCTAGAATCAACTAACTACCGATGCCAGGGCGGTGACGGATCGGGTTTTGCCACAGGCTGCTATACTCCAGGGCGAGGCACAGATTGGACAGCGGGCTATTTGCGGCGTTTCATCGGTACGACGACACCTACTGGCGAAGCGCGGGACTGCGGGACATGCTGCTGGCTTTTTTCCGCCTCCACCGGGCTCCCCGCTCGTCCTGGAGAGTGCTGGAAATCGGCTCCGGAGTGGGGGCAACTATTCGGAAATTCTCTGAACAATTCGAGACCCACGGACTGGATTTGAGCGAAATCGCCCTCCAATATGCGAGGACCCGCGTGTCGAAGAACCTCGTGCGGGGATCGGGGCTTCTGCTGCCGTACCGCAGCGGGAGCTTCGACCTGGTCATGTCGACCGATGTGCTGGAGCATATCGACACGCCCGAGATGGTCTGCCGCGAGGTGTACCGGGTACTGCGTCCCGGAGGGCTGTGGATGACGGTCGTTCCCGCCTACCAGTTCCTGTGGAGCGAACGCGATGTGCGGCTGGGCCATTGGAGGCGCTACCGGCGTCCGGACTTGCGCGACTTGCACGCCAACAGCGGGTTTGAGGTCGTCGAGTCGACTTACATAAACCTCTTCTACCTGCCGCTGTTTGCGGGTGCGGTGGTGGTCGGACGGCTCATAAACCGCGGCCATGCCAACCTGAAGTTCGATTTTCTGCGGGTGCCGCAGATTTTGAACAGGTTTCTCAAAGGGTTGCTGGATGTGGAGACGAAGCTGCTGCAGAGGATCAACTTCGGGGTGGGTGCGGCGGTGTTGTGCATCGGCAGGCGTCCGACGGAGGGGTATGCCGTCAGCGCCGCTGCCGGGCACGCAGCGGTGGCTTGCCCGGAAGTGGCGTCGCACGGCGCCAGAGATGTTCCGGGCGGCGAAGCGGGGCGCTGGCGGCGGGCGCGGCAACTGTAGCCGGGCCATCGCCCGCCCCGGAGTCCCAGAATGTTGTATGATCGGGCCATGCAGATCTTCTTGGACACTGCCTCGATCCCCGAGATAAAGCGGTGGAAGAAGCAGCATGTCATCGACGGGGTTACTACCAATCCATCGATCCTATATAAGGCCGGATTCCACGACTTGAAGAACGCCGCCCAGGAGCTGGCGGCGGTGATTTCCGATATGCCGCTGAGCGTGGAGGTGACCACCGACGATCCGGGGGAGATGGTGGAGCAAGGGCGGGAGTGCGCGGGATGGGCGCGGAACATCGTGGTGAAGATTCCCGTGCTGAACAGCGCGGGGGAGCCGTGCTTCGAGGCGATACATACGCTGCGGAGCGAGGGGATCGCGGTGAATGCGACGGCGATCCTGTCCTTCGGGCAGGCCATCCTGGCGGCGAAGGCGGGGGCTTCGTACGTGAGCATCTTTGCCGGACGGATCGCCGACGAGGGGAACGACCCGGAGCCGGTAATCGCGGCGGTGCGGCGGTGGCTGGACCTGTGGAAGAGCGAGGCCCGGATCATCGTGGGATCGGTGCGGGGAGCGTTCGACGTGCAGCGGGCGGCAATGACGGGAGCGCACGTGGTGACCGTGCCGCCGGCGCTGCTGGCCAAGTTTGCCTATCACCATTACAGTAGGGCCACGGCGGCGGAGTTCTTGGAGAACGCCCGCCGGTCCGCAGAACTGGAGGCGGTGCGGTAAGAGTGGACGAGCTTCCACTGGTTTCCATCGTCACGCCCTCGCTGAACCAGAAAGAATTCCTGCCGGCGGCGATCGAGAGCGTGCTGCGCCAGCGGTATCCCCGCCTCGAGTACGTGGTAGTGGACGGGGGATCGACGGACGGGTCGGTCGAAGTCCTGCGGTCGTACGAGGGGCGGCTGCGGTGGATCTCGGAGTCCGACACCGGGCAGGCCAACGCCATCAACAAAGGGTTCCGGATGTGCTCGGGCGAGATCGTGGCCTGGATCAACGCCGACGATATACTGTTGAAGGGGGCGGTGGAAAAGGCAGTGGCGGCGTTCCGGCAGGAGCCGGACCTGGGGATGGTGTATGGGGAGGGGTACCTGATCGACGAGCAGGGGGCGATCCAGAGGAGATTCCCGTACACCGCGCCCCCCAACCTGTGGCGGCTCGTGTACTACGGAGACACGATCCTGCAACAGACCGTGTTCATGCGGCGGTCGGCGGTGGAGGCGGTCGGGTACCTGGATGAGACGCTGCATTGGGGACTGGACTGGGACCTGTTCATCCGGCTGGGGAAGCGGTATCGGATGCGATACCTGCCGGAGTATCTGGGGTGCCTGCGGGAGTACAGTGCTACCAAGACTGCTAGGGGAGGCTACCGGCGGCTCCGGGAGTTGGGACGGGTAATCCGGCGCCACACGGGGCGGCTTCTTACACCCAGCTCCGTGGCCTACGCCAGCTACTACGGGCAAACGCAGTTGCCCGGCGATCTGCGGGCGTGGCTGCCCGGCTGGTTGGCGGAACCGGCGGCGCGGGGGGCCCGGCGGCTGCAGACGAAGCTGGGGGGCCGGCTGGAGGTATACATGGAGGATAGCCAGGGGTGGTACCCGGACGGGGGGACGGCGCCGGTGGCGCACTTTCTGCTGCCGAATCTGCGGCGGCCGGCGCAACTGGTGATTGAGGGACGGTTGCCGCAGTATTCGCGGGAGCCGGTGCGGCAAAGCATGACCGTGGTGCTGAACGGGAGGACGCTGCTGAAGCGGGATCTGGCGCCGGGGCCTTTCCAGGTGGCGGAGCCCGCGCCGGAGTGGATCGGCGGGGCCGAAGCGTTGCGCGTCGACCTGGTGGCCGACGAATGTATCTCCGAGAGATTCTACGTGGCGACGGGGCGGGTGCGGCGGATCAGCTATTTTGTGGACCGGGTGGACCTAGCGCCGCTGGAGAGGGAATGACGGCGCGGCGGCTGGTGCAGATCTCGACCGGGCTGGGCGCGGGCAACATCGGAGATGAGCTGATGGCCCGGGCCTTTTGGGACGAACTTCCGGAGAGGATCGAACTGGATGTGGAGATGTTCCCGGAATACGTCGAGCAGCGGGAGCCGTATCCGGAGAAGCATCGCTACTTCCTGACCGACTGGGAAGGGGCGACCACGGTGCCGGAGGGGATCGACGGGTTGCTGGTGGGGGGGACGCCGGTGGCCGACTGGCAGGGGCTGCACTTTCCCCTGGAGTTCCTCGCGCGACGCCTGGAGCGGTTTCACCGGGCGGGACTGGCCGTGGACGCAGTGGGGGTGGGGGTGGACCGGCTGGAGAAGCCGGAGGCGCGGGAGCTGTTCGCCCGGTACTTCTTGCCAATAGGTTCCTGGACGGTGCGGACGGCGCGCTGCCGGGAGGCGCTGTTGGAGCTGGGGGTGCCGGAGGAGCGGGTGCTGGTGGGAGCGGACTGGGCCTGGCGGTATCGGTCGCGGCGGGATCTGCGGGGGTGGGGGGTGGAGCGGTGGAGGGAGCTGGGGGTGGAGGCGGGGCGGCCGCTGGTGGTGGTAAACGTGGTCAACGAGATGTGGGCCGGTCGCCAGGAGCTGCGGTCGGAGCTGGCGGCGGCGCTCGATGAGCTGGAGGCCGGCGACGGCATGCAGGTGGCGTTCTTCTGCAACGAAATGCGGGACGGAGAGTACTTCGACCGGGAGGCGTCCGAGCAGGTGCGGGCGCGGATGCGGCGTCCGGCGGCGATCGTGCCCAACCGGTACTGGGGCCCGGAGGAGGCGCTGGGACTGGTGGCGCACGCCACGGTGACGGTATCGCTGCGGTATCATTTCACTGTGGAATCGGTGCTGGCGGGGACGGTTCCGGTGAACATTGTGCGGGGACAGAAGATGGCCGGACTGGTGGAGGAAATGGGGCTGGCGCCGGCGGGAACCGTGGAGGGGGTGGAGGCTGCGGAGGTGGTGGCGGCAGTGAGGGCCGCGGTGGGGCAGCGCGAGGGGCTGCTGGGACGGTTGCAGGAGTTGAGGCGGAACTGGGAGGCTCGGGCCGGGAATAACCTGGTGCTGTGGCGGGGGCGGGAGGGGGCATGACGCCGTCGCGGGTCCTGATCCTGCAAATGGGAGGTTTGGGGGACCTGGTGTTGACGGGGGATCTGGTGTGGTCGCTGCGGAACGCTTGGCCGGAGGCGCGGGTGATGGTGGCGGGCCGGGCGCCTCTGGTGAGGGCGGTGCAGGAGTTGTCTCCTGGCGGCGCCCATGACGCGCTGGAATTGGACTTTAACCCGTATCCCTGGGCGGTGGCGTCGCCGGAGATGGTGGAGGGGTTGCGCCGGGCCCTGGCCGAACTGGGCGCGCTGCGGCCGGACTGCCTGGTGGAGGCGTCGCTGGGGCCGACCTGGTTCAGTTGGGTGGCGGCGGCGGCGCTCGGGGTGAAGGCCGTGGCTTGCACGCAGGTGAGCGCGCCGGCGGGTTTGCTGCCGCTGGCCTTGAAGAGGATGGGGCTCCAGGGGCAGGACTTCGAGGGTCCTCCGTCGACGGACCGGACCCACGAAAGACAACGCCAGCAGGCCTTGGCGCGGTATCTGGGAGCGGAGGCGCCGGAACCGCCCGTGTGGACGCTGTCTCCCCAGGCGGAGGCGCTGGCCGAGGAGAAGCGCCGGGAACTGGGCATTGTTAAGGGGCAGTATTTGGCCTGCTTTCCGGTGGGGACGGCGAATGTAGGGATCAAGCGGTGGCCGGCGGAGCGTTACGCAGCGGCGCTGCGGGCGTTTCGGGAGGAGTTCGGGCTGCCGGTGCTGCTGGCGGGCAGTGAGGCCGAGGGAGAGGAATTGCGGAGCCTCGGGGAGAAAGCCGTGTTTGCCGGGCGGGCGGCGGAACTGCCGGTGCTGGCAGGGCTGCTGGCGGGAGCGCGGGCGTGGTTGGGCAACGATTCCGGTCCTATGCATCTGGCCCAGGCGTACGGGGTTCCGGGCGTGGCGGTGTTCGGCGGCGGGGGTCATTGGCAGGCCTATGCCCCCTGGCGGCGAGGGACGTTGGGGGTGGTCCACCCTCTGCCGTGCTTCGACTGCGAGTGGGACTGCCTGTTCGGGCGTGCCGTGTGTTTCGAGTCGGTTCCGGTGGAGACGGTAGGGGACTGCCTGCGGCGGGTGATGGCGGACGGCAACCTGGCGCCGCAATGGGTCGTAGCACAGGTCTATTCATCTGAGGTACTACGACTGGTGGGGGATGCCGCCCGCACGTTCCGGGAGGCGCAAAAGCACCGGGCGGAGCGGCAGGTGAAGATTCTGGAGCTGAAAGAGATAGCCGATGAGCGACTGGCTTTACTGGACCAAGCCGCGCGTGGACGCTCGTGAAATCATGATCTTATTCGTGGTCTATTCCCGTTCATTTGCGGCCATGATTTCTCGTGGTGGAACGGCCCCCTTGGCGGTCGCGGTTCAGAGTTGGCACTTTGGTGTTGACACTTTGGTGTTGACAATTGCATACATTTGTCCGATCATCGACTCTGGTAGCAGGGTCCTTTTGACATTTTGGGAC
>JBGOUV010000378.1:0-6811 GCA_041477815.1 Terriglobia bacterium
GCTGACAACAGCAAAGCTATCGAGTCGCTCGACGACTCTACCAAGCGGGACATCTCCCGCGTGGACGAGAAGATCCAGGGCGTAGATGCCCGCGCCACCGAAGCCGACCGCAAAGCCGGTGAAGGCATTGCCAAGGCGAACCAGGCCGCCGAGAAAGCCGACGGCGCCAAGACCCTGGCCGAGAACAGCCTGACCAAGACCGGTCAACTCGAGAAGTCCGTGGAGCGGGCCTTCGAGAATCTGGACAACTACCGTATGGCCTCAAGCAAGAGCATCTACTTCGCCTTCAACAAGTCGGGCCTGGACCCCGCCGCGAAGCAGGAGCTCGATGCCCTGGCCCAATCCCTGGGCGCCCACAAGCGGTTTGTCCTGGAAGTGCAGGGCTTCACCGACACCGTCGGAGCTGCCGACTACAACTACTCTCTCAGTGAAAAGCGCGCTACCACCGTGGTCCGCTACCTGACTCTCCAGCACAAGGTGCCGGCCTATCGGCTCCACACCATCGGACTGGGCAAGGATGTCCCGGCCGAAGGCGCCAACCCCCGCGAGACCCGCAAGATGAGCCGTCGCGTCGAGGTCCGGGTCTTCGTCCCCACCGACGTCCCGGTGACCTCCGCCCAATCCCGCTAACCGCTCTGCTCTGCCCCACACGGCGCCGGCTCCCTGCCGGCGCCCCTGGACAGGCATCGACCTCAGGTGACCGTCGTCCGACGCCGCTTCTGGCAATTCATGCGTTCCAGCCACTTGGCCACTTAAGCCGACTACTCGGTCAGGTGTAAGGCGTTGGACTGCAGGTTCCTTGAACCCGACGCTGCGAGCGGTTGCTACCTCCGAGGTAAAATCTCTTCATGAGCGTCGGCAATGTGGCTTGGTCCGCTTAGCCGTACGCCCGATGTCAAATGGGTCGAGCCAAAGATTGGCTAATCGAACAAGAGGAGCGAGGATGGTCGTCTCGGCCGGACAAATATGTTTGCGCCCGCTGCTTCGACGATGAGGCACTGAAAAAGACCGTTCAGGAGAACGCTGAGGCAGCCATGTGTGATTATTGCGGCTCGTCTGCACAAGACAGCGAGGACCCGGACAAGCCAATGGCAGCCCCTTTCGATGCGGTTATGAAAGTGATAGCTGCTGGGATTTATCAGGAGTGGAATGGGGCTGACAGCGAAGGAGTCCCATACGTATCGGCGGAAGGTGGCTATCAGTTTCCAACCATTGGTACGTACGACCTGGTGCGGGATGAGGTCCCGGTTGGTAATGAAGGGCTGCTTCGGGATATTGTCCGTTCTCTGCCCGATCAGCGATGGTGCGAACGCGGCTTTTACAGACTGAGCCCATACGAATACCTGTCGTTCAACTGGGAACGGTTTTGCACCGTGGTTAAGTACGAGAAGCGATACATCTTCGTTAAGGATCACCAAAGAGCAGCCGGGGGGGCAACTCAGCCTACAGCTGGCACCGCGGAAGAAAGCGGCGCGCTGCCGGCACATTCCGCCGCACCTATTGATGCTCTGACGCTCTTCCCTGAAGATATCGAGATCCAATCGGAACATGAAGAAGACATCTCTCCTGATGACATGCTGAACACCATCGGGAGACTAGTTGTCGACGCCCGGCTATTGAGGTTTATACCAGCCGGTACTCGTTTCAAGCGAGCAAGAATTCACAACGCCAAGCGGCGTCTTTGCTCTGCTGAAACTCTGGGGCCACCAACTGTCCGCAGAGCCCGAGACGCCAACCGAATGAGCCCGGCCGGAATACCAATGTTTTACGGTGCCTTGGACGGATACACGGCGGTGGCAGAAACCCAAAGAGGTCGTTTGGAAGAATCGAAGGTTATCTCCGTCGCCGAGTTCGTCTCAACTAAGGATTTCTGGGTGGTCGATCTTTCAAATCTGCCACCGGTCCCGAGCCTCTTCAGCTCCGCCTCCCGGCATGAGCGGGACGCCATCGCCTTTCTCCACGCGTTCGCAAGGGACCTCTCGAAGCCTGTGAAGCGCGACGGCCGCGAACACATTGAGTACGTTCCGACCCAAATTGTCACTGAGTATTTCCGCCACGCGTTCAACACAGACTCAGACAGAAGAGTTCGGGGCCTCTTCTATTCCAGTTCCCGAGTGAAGATGGGGATTGCCTGTGTGCTCTTCTTTGATCAAGAGAGCTGCGGTGCCAAGCCGAAAAGGCAATGGCACCAGCCCGAGCAGTGGCTTGAATTGAACCAGGCCAGCATCCACAGGGGCAGGGGTCGACCGCTGAGAGATAAGCCTGGGCCCGACCAAAGGGCTCTGTTGTGAAGACTGTAATTTATGGGCGGCCCCCCCTGGGCCGCAGCCAGCCCCCCGGCCGGCTCTCTCCCAACAAGCACTCGACCACGGGTACCTCTCCGCCTCCGCGGCCAAACCCGCTCGACCTGGATTCTCCTCGATGTACCCGCGAATGCGGTTGAACTCCTTCGCGTTACGCGACAACGTCATCGTAGCTCTCCTCGTGCCAGAACGATCGCCCGGTCTACCCTAGAATAAGGATCGGTTGTGGGGGGGCAGGCTCCCGTGGAGCCGCCAAGTCAGAAAAGGCGGTTGGCCGATAGGGCCAATGTGGTAGGCGCCACCGTAGGAGCTCACGGTGCCACGTCCCGAAAAGCGCATCCAGACTCCAGCTTTCCCTTGACACCGGGAGCCGGCCAGGGGGCCGGCTGCGGCCCAGGGGGGCCGCCCCACAATCCATCCGGCCAACACCCAAGACCCGCCACCCAACACCCTGCTATAATAGCGGGTTCACGGATCGGTTCCCCGATTCCGGGGGTGTGCCATGTTCTTTGACATCCAGGTCCTGGAAAAGCGGAAAATCCGTTTTGATCATTTCTTCGCCCCGGGCGCCATCGGCTTTCTGGACGATAGTCTGAAGCAGATTGGCGACCTCCATAGTGCCGGGGAAGCTGAGTTGGTCGACCCCTTCGGGGTTCGCGAGATCCATATTCGCGGGCGCGTGCAGGGTGAGATCGAACAGCCCTGCTCCCGGTGTCTGGAGCCGACCCGTATTCCGCTCACGATCCCCGTCGATCTGTACTATCGCCCCATGAGCCACATCGCCCGCGAAGAAGAGATCGCCATCTCGGAAGCCGAAACCGAAATCGGCTTCTACGAGGGCGGCGGACTGGAGTTGGCCGATGTGGTGCGGGAGCAGGTCCTGATGGCGCTTCCCATGCGCACCATGTGCCGGGAAGATTGTCGCGGGCTTTGTCCCCTTTGCGGCGCCGACCGCAACCGGAACCCCTGCTCCTGCCGGGAAAGCTTCACCGACCCCCGTTGGGACGTGCTAAAACATTGGAGTCACCGCTAAAACCACCATGCCGAACCCAAAACGCCGCCATTCCAAACAGCGTACCAGCAAACGCCGCGCCCACGACGCCCTCAAGAGTCCTCAACTGGCCACGTGTCCCAACTGTCACGAGCCCAAGCTCCCGCATCGCGCCTGCCCCCACTGCGGTCAATATCGGGGACGCGCCATCATTGAGGTAGAAGCCGAATAACCTCGCATGTATACAATCGCCGTCGACGCGATGGGCGGTGACGCGGCCCCCCGGGTGGAGGTCGAAGGCGCGATACTGGCCGCCCGGTCCTACCCGGTGAAGGTCCTGCTGGTCGGCCGCGAAGAAGTGCTGCGTCGCGAGCTTGCCGAGCACCTCGCCGACCACCTCCCCATCGAGATCGTCAACGCCACCGAAGTCATTACTATGGATGACGCGGCGGCCAAGGCGGTACGGGCCAAACGGGACTCCTCCATGCGAGTGGCCGCCCGGCTGGTCCGCGACGGCCGCGCCCAAGGTTTGGTGTCGGCCGGCAACACGGGCGCGGTGATGGCCACCTCCAAAATCGTGCTCGGCGCCCTGCCCGGCGTCTACCGCCCCGCTCTCGCCTCGGTTTTTCCCACCCAAAAGGGCACCGCCGCCGTCCTGGTCGACGTCGGCGCCAACGTCGACTCCACGCCCCAGATGCTCGCCCAGTTCGCCATCATGGGCGAGGTCTATTCCCGCGTGATCTGCCGCATCGACCGCCCCCGCGTGGCCATCCTCTCGATCGGCGAAGAGGAGCACAAGGGCAACGAGCTGACGCGCCAGGCCACTCCCCTCCTCAAAAACCTTCCCATTCATTTCATCGGCAACGTGGAGGGCCGCGATCTCTACTCCGGCGACGCCGACGTGGTCGTCTGTGATGGTTTCATCGGCAACGTCGCCCTCAAGGTCTCCGAAGGCCTCATCGAGACCATCAAGTTCATGCTCCAGGACTCGCTCACCGCGACCGTCACCCGCAAGATCGGCTATGTCCTGGCCCGCACCGCCTTCGACGACTTCAAGAAGCGCGTCGACTACTCCGAATACGGCGGCGCGCCCCTGCTGGGTCTGAAAGGCGTGGTCATCATCTGCCACGGCCGCTCCAACCCCAACGCCATCAAGAACGCCATCCGCGTAGCCATGGAGTTCGCCAAGGGCCGCCTGAACGAGACGATCGAAGGCGCCCTCCACCACCAACAACCTCTGCCCGCCGTAGGAGCCTAAACTATGAACCGCCGCACCTTCCTCGCCGCGCCTCTAGCTCTTCCCGCCTTTCCCAACCCCCAACACCCATCACCCAACACCCAACGAAAGCCCCGCTTGCGCTCCGCCCTCTGCGCCTACTCCTACCGGGACGCCCTCAAAGCCGGCACTATGACCTATGATGATCTAGTCCGGCTCGCCGTCGACACCGGCATCGACGGCCTGGACCTCACGGTCTACTGGTTTCCCGACACCACCGACCGGTTCATCGCCCCCCTCCGCCGGCTGGCCTACCAGTCCGGGGTCCACATCTACAGCATCTCGGTCCGTACCGAGATGACCCGTCCGAAGCCCGAGGACCGCCAGAGCGAACTGGCCGCCGTCTGCCACTGGGTGGACGTGGCGCAGCGTCTGGGCGCCACCCACATCCGCGTCTTCGGCGGTAAAGTCCCCGAAAAGCGCACCGAAGAGGAGGCCTCCGGCTGGGTGGTCGAAACCCTGAAGCGGGCCGCCGAGTACGCGCTCCCACGGGGCATCATCCTGGGACTCGAAAACCACGGCGGCATCACCGAGCGCGCCGACCGCATCCTCGACATCGTCCACCGCGTCGATTCGCCGGCCCTGCGCATCAACCTGGACACCGGCAACTTCCGCGAGAACGTCTTTCCCCAGATCGAGAAGCTGCTCCCGGCTGCCGTCAACGTCCAGATAAAAGCTGAAATGCGCGGCGAAGACGGCGCCAGTCACCCCTCCGACTGGGACCGCCTCTTCCGGCTTTTCGCCCAGCACGCCTATCAGGGTTATGTAGCCCTGGAATACGAAGCCAAGGCCGACCCGATCGCCACCGTCCCCGGGATGCTGCGCCGCCTCCACGAGCTTACCCGTAAGTACTCTGCTTGACGCTCCCGCTCCTCATACTCGCGGCTCTGGGGTCGCCCGAGATAGTTTCGCCCGAGCAGCGCGCCGTCGCCTACCTGGTCCAGGAAGTCCCGGCCTGGCCGGAGCAGAACCGTTGTTTCTCCTGCCACAACAACGGCGACGGCGCCCGCGCCCTCTACCAGGCCCGCCGCCGAGGATTCACCGTCCCCACCCCGGCCCTGACCGCCACAACCGAATGGCTGAGCCACCCCGACCGCTGGGACTCGCTACCCGGCGACGCCGTCTTCAGCGACAAGCGCCTGGCCCGCCTCCAATTCGCCGCAGCGCTCGCCGAGGCCTATGAATCCCGCCTGGTCGGCGATCCGCAGCCTCTCCGCGACGCCGCCCAGTCGCTAGTCCGCCTGCAGCACTCCGATGGGTATTGGCCCTTGGATGGCGGCGACTCCCTAGGGTCCCCGGTAACCTACGGCATCCCCCTGGCCACGGCTCTAGCCGCCCGCACCCTGGGTGTCGCCGGCACTTCCGACGATGCGGTCCCACGGGCGAAGCGCTGGCTCCGCTCCCTCCGCCTGTCCACCACCCTGGACGCTGCGGCCGTCCTGCTCGTCCTGGAACGCCCCGACGCGGTCCAATTTCTGCTCCAGGCCCAAGGCAGCTCCGGCGGCTGGGGCCCCTATCCCCGTTCCCCCGCTGAGCCTTTCGACACCGCGATCGCCGTCTTAGCCCTGGCCTCGCAAGACCACCCCGCCTTGGAACGGGCGCGGCAATACCTGATCCGGACGCAGCGTCCCGACGGCTCCTGGCCCGAAACCACCCGCCCCTCCGGCGCTCAATCTTACGCCCAGCGGATCTCCACCAGCGCCTGGGCCACCCAAGCCCTGCTGGCTACTTCACCGCAAACCCCACGCTAACCATCTCCTGGGTGATGGGTCCTGGGTGTTGGGTGTTGGGAGGCGCGGCTACTTTACCGCAAACCCCACGCTGACCATCTCCCGCGCCACTCGCTCTTCAACCTTCTCGAACACATCCACCTCAAACGCCTTGCCCACCGTATTCCCCGCCAAATCCTCCAGAATCTTCTCGACGCGCAACCAATAGGCCCCCGCTTCCCACGCCTCGGTCGGCCAAAACCGCCAGCGCGTCTCCTCCCGATCCACCTCGACTCTCCCCTCCAGGCGCTCCCCCTGACCGCTCGCCACCCACACCACCCGCTCCAGTAACGCCCGATCCAGCGCCTCGCCGAACTCCACCGCCACGGCCTCCCGCGTCCCCGCTCGCGGCGCGCGGATGACCCATCTGTGAGGGTCCACCGGCACGCGGTCGGCTGGCCCCACCAGAAACGGTTTGCGAAAGTCCTCGGCCAGCTCTCTCCCGTCTGCATCCTTCCATCCCCGCTCTACC
>JBGOUV010000384.1:0-6598 GCA_041477815.1 Terriglobia bacterium
AAAAAAGGGGACATTTCTACTGAGGCGAAACAGGGGACATTTCTATCGAGGTTTGACATCGGTCGGCGCCGGTAATTGACAGGACCGCTTACTCGCCGTATGCTGGAATAGCAAGCTCGGGGGGCATATGAGGATTACATTTGCGGTAGCTGTTTTCGTAGCGGCATTTCTGCTTTCCTCGGTGGCGCCGGCGCAGGTGGCCACTGGTTCCATGTCGGGCACTGTCCTCGATCCCAACGGGGCCGTGGTCCCGGGAGCGCGAGTGGTGGCCACGCACGTCGCCAGCGGAATCAAGTCCGAAACGGAAACCTCGGATGCTGGGCTCTACGTCTTTCCGCGGCTGCCGGTCGGCCTCCACGAGGTCTCGGTCGAGAGGGCCGGGTTCAAAAAGTTGACCCGCGGCGGCGTTGAGATCCGCATTGCCAGCCGCCAGGAGTTGGATCTGAGGCTCGAGATCGGCGACATACAGCAGATCGTCGAGGTGACTGGAGAGGTGCCGCTGCTGGAGACCACTTCCAGCCAGCGCGGCCAGAGTCTCTCCACGCAGTTCATGAACACCCTGCCTTTCTTCTCAGGCGGCCTCCGCAACGCCCGGAGCTTCATCAACTCCATGCCCGGCGTGAATCCGTCGGCCGAGTTATCGGTTTCCGGCTCCGGCGGCCGGGCGCAGGAGCTCCTGGTGGATGGCGCCTCCAATACCAATCCGGAATCCGGTGGCATCTCCTTCAACTTCCCGGCGGCGGAGATGTTCGGGGAGTTTCGTCTGCTCACCTCCACCTTCGACGCCGAGTATGGCCGCTTCGGCGGCGGCGTCGAGATCTATGTGACCAAGTCCGGCACCAACGACTTTCACGGCAGCCTTTTCCTCAATATGCGGCGGGATATCTGGAACGCCAATGCCTGGGCCTTTAACGCGGCGGGGCGCGTCAAGCCGAAAGACCGCTTTAACGAGTACGGCGCCGGCGGGGGCGGCCCGATCCTGATTCCCAAAGTGTACGACGGCCGGAACAAGTCGTTTTTCTTCCTCACCTACTCCAAGGACAAACGGCCCGTCAGCACCAGCGCGGCGCTAAGCACCGTGCCTACGGCGCTCATGAAACAGGGCGATTTCAGCCAGGTGCCGGCCGCCCAGGTCATCTACGACCCGTTGACCACCTCCGGCAGCACGCGCACGGCTTTTCCGAACAACCTGATTCCACGCAGCCGTTTTAGCAAAATCGCCGCCAACCTGCTGGGGTCGATCCCCGATCCCACCCGGTCCGCCCTGGTCGGCAACTACGACAATGTGAACAGCCTGCTCTACGACCGCTACATCTGGAGCCTCAAGCTGGACCACGCTTTCAGCACCAACAATCGCCTGGCCTTCACCGTGACCAAGGAGAGCGAGCTGAGCGACTCCCTTACCTCTTTCCCCGGCCCGCTGGGGCAAGGTCTGCAGAACTATCAGCGGCCGGACAACTGGCGATTCAACCACGACCTGGTGATCCGGCCCAACCTCCTCCTGCACACCACGTATGGCTACTCGCGGTATCGGCAGGTCTGGTTCAACCCGTACCAAAAGGGCGGCGCCTCCAAATTCGGCTTCCCCGGCATTACCGGCGATTCCGATGGGACCCCGCGGGTCATTTTCAACGGGGCCGACGGACTCACCGCCTGGGGCGTCCAGGACGGCAAAGTGAACAACGGCAGCCAGTTCAATGTTACCTATCACTTCAACCAGGGGCTGACCTGGATCCGGGGCAAACACGAGTTCAAGATGGGTGGGGACATCCGGCGTCTGCAGACCACGGCGAATCCCATCGACCTGGCGGGAACCAACGGCCAGTACTTCTTTGCCCGCGCGCAGACGGCTCTGCCGACCAATCTCTCCGGTACCGGGCACGCGTTCGCCAGCCTGCTGCTCGGCCAGCCCGACAGCGCCAATCGCGTCGCGCTGCCGGTGCTGCTCGGCAATATCCGCTACGGCTATCATGCCGGGTATTTCCAGGACAACTGGAAAGTCACCCCCCGTCTGACCTTCAACCTCGGGATGCGCTACGACGTTGCCATCGGCTGGCACGAAAAGAACGGGGACTATTCCTCGCTCGATCGCCGGCTGCCTAACGCGGCCGCCGGAAACCTGCCGGGGGCGCTGGTTTTCTTCGGAAAGGGCGCCGGACGAACGGGCTCGAAGCGCCCCTACGATACCGACTTCTCGAACCTCGGGCCGCGCCTCGGCTTCAGCTATCGGCTGACCAGCAAGACCGTCCTGCGGGGCGGATACGGGATCTACTACCAGACCCTCGGCAACGGCGGTTGCGGCTGCCGCCTCGGCTTCTCCAATCCCATTACCCGCAATTCGGACGGCGTGAACGGGGCCCTGAACTGGGACGACGGCATCGCCGCGCCTCCGGGCTTCCAACCGCCTCCGCTGATCGACCCCACCGCCGGCAACAACAATCCCGTGGATCTATTCTCGGATAATTTCGGCAAGGCGCCGCGCATCCAAAGCTGGAGCTTCAATGTCCAGCACGAAGTGAGCAAGTTTGTGTTTGATATCGCCTACGTCGGGAACCGGGGCCGCGGCCTCAACTCCACGCTGCTGATCAACCAGCTTCCCGTCAGCCGCCTGGCCCTGGGATCGCTGTTGCAGCAACGCATCGACAGCCCCGCGGTGATCGCGGCGGGCTTCACCAAGCCCTACCCGAGCTTCGCCAATTCCAACACCCTGGCCCAGGCGCTGCGCCCCTACCCCCAATACCTGGACGTCTCGGAGCGCAACTCCGGCGCCGGACGCATCTGGTATGACTCCCTGCAGGTGAAAGTGGAGCGGCGATTCGGCGACTGGCAGATGATGACCGCCTACACCTGGTCGAAGTCGCTCGGCGTGGCCCACTACCGCCAGATCTTCTCGCAGAACTTCCCCACCTCCGGTTTCAATGTCGCTGCCCAGGATAACTACAACTATGACGAGATGAAGAGCTTTCTGCCCTTCCATCTGGCGCATGTCCTTAACGTGCTCAATACCTACAGCCTGCCCTTCGGGCGCGGCAAGAAACTCCTGAAGTCGGACAACTTCATGGCCAACCTGCTGGTGAGCAACTGGACCATTAGCGCGCTCCAGCAGTACCGCTCGGGCGGGCTGGTCCTGGTGCAGGCCCCGGCCAACACCATCGGGACCGGCGTCCTGTTCACCCAGTTCAAGAAGGCCAATCTAGGTAGCGGCCCCATCCAGACCGGCATCGACCGGACCACGCTCGATCCGAACAATCCGGCCACGCGCTGGTTCAACGCGGCGGCCTTCGCCACTCCCGGACAGTTCGAGCTGGGCAACGCCTCGCAATACTTCAACGATTTCCGCCAGCCGCCGGTGTTTACCGAGAACCTGTCTATTCAGAAGCGCCTGAAGTTCCCGATTCACAGGGACCGGACCATCGACCTGATCTACCGCGCCGACGCCTTCAACCTGTTCAACCGGACGAATTTTGGCGGCGTCGTAGGCACCATCGGCAACGCGAATTTCGGACGTCCGACGGGACCGCAGGTAGGGGCGCGCATCATCACCATGGGCGTCCGCCTGGACTTCTGAACCGCGGCCGTGAGGGAGCGGATGCTTCGTTAATCCGCACTGCCGTCGTCGAACAAGTCAGACAGCGGGAGATCGATACCGAACTCCGCCGAGCGAAGAACGCCGTCTTTGGCTTCGTGGCTGCTGTTTGAGGCGTGGATAAAGCCGCGGCGGGACTGGGGGTCGACCACCCAGACGGCAGCGACCCCGAACGAGAGGTAGTCATCGATCTTTTCCTGCAAGTCGGCGGCGCGGTCGTCGGGCGAGAGGACCTCGATGGCCAGCAGGGGCGGGGCGCTGATGACCTTGCCCTGGGGCTTCCGCCCCGGTACGACGGCCACATCGGGTACGCGAAAACGCGTCGGACTGACCTGCACCCGGACCGCAACAGCGACCCATACATGCCGGTAGCTGGTACGCAAAGAGACGGCAATGGCAGACTGCAAATCGCCGTGATCGACGTCTCCCACGTTTCTCTCCACCACCCTGCCGTCCAGGTACTCGCGGTCGCCGTCCGGGAAGCTGGTGCTCAGATACTCCGTGGTTTCCATAGCTACATCGTACCGAAAGAGGAACCGGGGTAAACTGAGGGCCATGACGAGGCGAAGAGAATTCCTGCTGGCCGGCGCGGCGGCAAGTGTGTCCGCGCAGACGCCGAAGAGAATCCGTATCGGAATCATCGGAACCGGTCACCGTGCCTGGGCGCACATCAATGTCATACGGGCGGGCGGCGTCGAGATGGACATAGTGGCCCTGGCCGACCCGACGCCGGAGTTCCTGGACCGGGCCGCCTCGCTCGCCGGCTCGACGGTAAGAACCTACTCCGACTACCGTAAGATGCTGGCCGAGGTGAAGGATCTGGACGCCGTGCTGGTGGTCACGCCGAACTTCCTGCACGCCGAAGCCGCCATCGCGGCGCTCGATCGCGGACTCCACGTGCTGTGCGAGAAACCCATGGCTACTGCGGTCGCCGACGCCGATCGCATGATCGCGGCCGCCCGCCGCAACCGCAAGATCCTTCAGATCGGCCAGCAGATGCGGCACACGCCGCTCTACGAAAGGATGGCCGCGCTGGTGCAGGACGGAGCCATCGGCGCCGTGCGGTTCTGCTCCGGCAATCTGTTACGCGGCGACTGGAACCCGCAGAGCTGGCGGTACCAGGGAAAGGTCTGGCGGCTGCTCACCTCCGCAACCGGGAGCAGTCTTCTGGAAGACGGCATCCACGAGCTGGACGTGATCCATTGGCTGGTAGGAGCGCGGGTGGCCCGGGTCTACGCCGCCGGCGGCAACAGCGTTCTGAAGGAACGGGAGACCATCGATCACGCCGCCATCACGATCGAGTATGAGAACGGGGTAAAGGTGGACTTCGGCTTCTGCCTGTTCGCTCCGAACGCGGGACCCACCGGCCGGGAGATCCTCGTGATCGGCAGCGAAGGCACGATGCAACCGGCGGCCGGCAGGATCGCGCTGCGCCGGCGCACGGGCGGCGAACCCACGATGATCGATCCCAGGGATTCGACCCCGGCGGCGGTAGGAGCGCGGCCGGCGGGCAAGGACGAGGACAGCGGCAGCTACCGCCAGCTTCTCGCGTTTGTGGACAGCATCCGCACGGGCCGGCCGCCGTTCTGCGACGGGGAGGTCGGCAGGGAGGCGATCCGGATCTCGCTGCTGGCGGAGAAGTCGGTGCGGGAGCGGCGGGTAGTGGGGTGGGGGGAGTTGTAGGGACGCCGGTTTTGGGTAGTGGGTCAGTTTCCGGTTGGGGCGTTTTCCGTCCAGGTGGATTCCGGTAAAGCCGTTACTAAACGCTACGCGACTTCGCAGGACCTTGCCCTGTGCTAGGTTGATGTAATGGCGTTTAGACGGTTGGTCTATTACGTTGCGTGTACACTTGACGGATTCATCGCGCGCGAAGATGGTTCCTTTGATTGCTTCCTCTTTCAAGGCGAACACTTCGCGGATTTGATTGGGAGGTTCCCGGAAACCTTCCCGGCGCACTTGCGCCCCGCCCTCGGAGTGACCCAGGGTGCGCAGCGTTTTGACACTGTACTGATGGGCCGGAAGACCTACGAGGTTGGCCTGCGCGAGGGAATAACCAGCCCATATTCACCACTGAGGCAGTACGTCGTCTCGGGCACGATGCTGGAGAGTCCGGACCCCTCGGTTGAACTCCACAAAGGCCAGCCTCTGGACTTGGTTCATCGGTTGAAAGCAGAGACAGGCAAGGACATCTGGTTATGCGGCGGATCCAAACTGGCTGCGGCTGTGTTCCCTGAAATCGATGAGTTGATTCTCAAGATCAACCCTGTAGTGATTGGCGCCGGTATCCCGCTCTTTGATGGCTTTGCGGGAACACTCGCGGCAACGCTAGTCGAGCACAACGCCTACTCCAACGGATTCATCTTTGCGCGCTACGCGCTGCGTTCTCTGAGCAGTGCTCACGCGATAGATCCACACTGACGCCGCAGCGTTTACAAATCCAAGTTGACGGTTTGTCGGCTTCTCGGACAATTGGTCAACTGACCCAGCACCCGGTTTTTGCGATAATGGCTTCAGGAAGGCATCATGCCGGCCAAAGCAAGCCCGACCAACGGAAAGGTCATCACCATCACGCGTGAGCAGGCGCGGAAGATGTTTGATCGTCAGGCTCGCCGTGAATTCAAGATGACCGGCGACGAGTTCATTCGAAGGTGGGAGGCCGGGGAGTTCGGGGATCCGGACGATCCCTATCGACGCGAGCTGTGGGATCTGGTGTGGCAGATTCCATACGCCAGGAAGAGAGTGCCACCCTCCCGTGCCCGCCAGGACCGCGCGTGAAGCCGTCAAGAGTTTTCTGGTATCGACACAGCGGGCTATCTCCTGCATCAGCGACGAGGTTCTCGAGCTCCGTCGAGCCGGGAAACAAGAACCTCTGGTAATCACCTTAGCCGGCGCCCGACGGGCTAGTCTGTCCGGAGCTACCCCTCTATCCATCGAGATTCGCGAATCCAGTTCCACGTCGAGTCAGATCACGGTCACCCTCCGCTCTGGGAGGTCCGGATCGTCGCCTACGCC
>JBGOUV010000211.1:0-11910 GCA_041477815.1 Terriglobia bacterium
CGCCGGCGTTGCCACCGCGCAAGAGCTTCGCGCCCGTCTCCAGGGCATCGTTACCGACCCCGGCGAGGCGGTAGTGGCCGGCGCCAGAGTCACGCTGCGAAACTTGAACACCGGCGTGGACACGGCGCGGCCGGCCAGTACCTGTTCGACTACGTCAGCCCCGGCCTCTACACCCTGACCGTGGAAATGCAGGGATTCAACATCTGCGTGCAGCAAGACATCCTGGTGGAGACCCGGGGTGATGTAACGGTGAATGCCGTGCTCCGGGTCGGCGCGGTGGCGGAAACGATCAACGTCGTGGAAGCGCCGGTGGCGGTGGAGTTCAATACCAGCACGATGCAGTTGACCGTCGACACCAAGATGGCCAACGATCTGCCCATCATTCACCGCAACGTGTTCCTGCTGGCGGCGCTGAATCCGGCGGTGGTGGTCCGCTCCACGACGGAGCAAGCCACCTACCACCTCTGGGCGCCCAACCAGTTGGATGGCGGAGGCAATACCACCACCAAGAACGACCTGCTGGTGGACGGCGTGCCCCAGTTGCTGGCCAACAAGTCCTCCTATTCCCCGCCCATGGACGCGGTATCCGAGCTCAATGTGCAGCAGAACAGCGTGGACGCGGAATTCGGACACAGCGCCGGCGGCATTATCAGCCTGCAATTGAAGTCGGGCACCAATCAGATTCACGGCACGGCATATTACCTGGGCCGCAATCCCAAGCTGAACGCGGTCGCCGATTCCACCACCCACACGCCCAACCTGGTGCGGAATCACATCGGTGGTTTTAGCGTGGGCGCTCCCCTCAAGAAGAATAAGATCTTCAACTTCACCGCTTACGAGCGGTGGCTCAATATCGAGCCCCGGACGGTATTCTACACGCTGCCGACGGGCGCGGAGCGCCAGGGCGACTTTTCCCAGTCCCGCAATTCCTCGGGAGGGCTGCGCCAGATCTATGATCCCTGGAGCACCAGGTTCAACGCCGCCGGCAACACGGCGACTCGGGACGCGTTTGCCAACAACGCGATCCCGCGCTCGCGCCTGGATGCGACGTCTCTAAAATTCCTCGGGGATGTTTGGCAGCCCACCAGTCTCGGCGACGACATCACCGGGGTAAACAACTACAAGGCCACCAGTCCCATGAACATCAAGTTCTGGAATCTCACCAGCCGCACCGATTTCTATCTCAGCGATAAGTGGAAGACCTTCTTCCGCTACAGCCAGTTTCGGACCTTTCTGGATGAGAAGGCGGCCGACGCCTCGCGAGCTTGGGGAAATCCTTACGGCTTCATCAGCCATTCCTTTCATCTGGCCGGCGATGCGGTGTGGACCATCAACCCCACCACCGTGTTCAACATCCGCGGCGCTTTAGGCAGTTGCCCACCCGCGTAGTTCTCGACGTGACCTATTTCCTCAACCTGGGACACAACCAGCCTTATGAGTCGGTGGGAAGGTCGAAGGACCTAAACCAGGCCGACCCCCAGCTCAGCTATGACTACAAGGCTCAACTCGACCGGCGGGTTCCCAATCCTTTCTATCAGATACTGACCCCCGAAAAATTTCCGAAACAGTTGCGCAACCAAAGCACCGTCACCATCGGTTCCCTGCTGAAGCCCTACCCGCAGTACGGGAGGCTGGTGGAACAGTCGATACCCAACGTGCACACGCGCTACCAGGCCTTGCAAATCAAAGCGCAGCGGCCCTTCGGCAACGGGTTTACCTTCGTTTTCGGCTTGGACTACAACCGCGAGCGGCGGGAGGAGTTCTATGATGAGCTCGACCGGTTCAACAATCAGCTCACCTGGCAGGACGGGCCGAATCCGCGAGAACGGGTTACCTTGGGGGCGGTCTACGAACTGCCGATCGGCCGGAACAAGCGGGTGCTCGCGAACGCGCCTCGGGCCGTGGACGCGGTTCTCGGCGGGTGGTCCCTCAGCGGCATCTACACTTACAACAGCGGGGGCTTCCTGCGTTTTGGTTCGGCGATTGTCAGCGGCGACCCCTCCCTCGGTAACCCCACCCGGGAGAGGATGTTCGACACTTCGAAGTTCACCCGCCAGGCGGCTTTCACGCGCCGCGCCAATCCCTTGCAGTTCTCCGGTGTCACCGGACCCGGCTACAAGGACCTGGATCTGACCCTAGCCAAGACCCGCCCCCTTACCGAACGCCTGAAGCTGGAGCTCCGCATGGAGGCCTACAACCTCACCAACAGCTTCATGGGAGCCAATCCGGTGGTGAATGTGGACAGTTCCTTGTTCGGGAGGGTGGTGGCGCAACGGTCGGGAACCTACGGCCGCCAGTTTCAATACAGCGCGCGTTTGATGTGGTGAGCTCAAAACTGCGTGACGCTCAGGACGTTGCCGTCCGGATCCTGAAACCACGCCACCCGGGCGCCTCCCGGGAACGTCTGGATGCCGCGCTTATCCTGCTGCATGAAGCTGTAGCGCTCGAATTTCACCCCCGCCTTCTCCAATTTCTTCACCGTAGCAACAATATCCGGAACCTCCCAGCCCAGCACGGTGTGTGACGGCGGGGTCCACTTCGGGACCTCCGAAATCCGCAGCATGATTCCGTTGGCGTCGAATACCAGCGCGTAGGGATCCTCGCTGACGAAGCGAATCCCCAGCGTATCCCGATAGAACGCCTGGGCGCGTGCGCGGTCGCGTGTCACGACGAAGGCCATGATCTGGTGGGAGCCCAGCAAGGAAGTCTTCATGTTCCTATTTTTCCATGAGGCGGGCTCCGTCGCAAGATCGGTAATGCGCCATAATATATCTCTTATGCGACACGGCGGGCTCCTGACCTCTTACGACCCCAAGCCGGGCGCCTCCATTGCCACGCTCGCCTACGAATACCCGCCCGGGTTCCCGGTGGCGGAACATGCGCATGGCTCGGACCAGGTCCTCTACGCCACCCGCGGCGTGATGGAGATCGCCTCCGGCCAGAGCTTCTGGCTGATTCCGCCGCACTTCGCCGTCTGGATTCCCGCCCGCACGTCGCACCGCCTCCGCATGCCGGGAGCCGTCTCCATGCGGACGCTCTATCTGCGACCCGGGCTGGCCCCTCGCCTGCCGCGCGCTTGCACGGTGCTGCACGTGACCCCGCTGCTCCGCGAGCTAATCGTGGAAACCGTTCGCCTGGGCCAATTGCGGAGCCGGAATCGCCTGCACTGCGCCCTGCGTGACCTGCTCCTCTCGTGCCTCGAAAGGGCCTCTCCGATACCTACCGTGGTCACCCTGCCCCAGGATCCTCGGGCCGCCGCCGTGGCGCAGGCGGCCATGGCCCGCCCGGCCGCCAACCCGTCGTTGCGCTCCTTGTGCGCGGGCGTGGGCGCCAGTGTCCGGACCATCGAAAGGGCCTTCCGCCGGGACGTCGGCACCGACTTCGAAACCTGGCGCCGGCAGGTGCGGTTAGTGAAGGCCGTCGAGCTGCTGGTGGGCGGATGCGCGGTGAAGCAGGTCGCCTTCGAGGTCGGTTATCGGCAACCGAGCGCGTTTGTCGAGATGTTTCGCCGCACGTTCGGAACCACACCAAAAGCCTGGGCCTCCACTCTCTCCGTCCTTACCGCTTCTCTGGAGTAACCGGAGTCGGGCCAATCACGCCTTATCAAATAGAAGCCATGAGGAAATCTATCGCGGTGCCCTGCTGGACGTGTGTCTGGTTGTTGTGCGGGCTAGGCTGCGCCGTCCCGGCTCCGGCCCAAACGGCGCAACTGCGGCTGGCGCGGTGGACGAGGATGCCCGCCGTGGTCGATTCCAACAGTCCCGGCTTCTGGCGCGACGGCCGGTTCAACTTGTTCAATTCCACCGGTGTTCCGCTGGTATCCGCGGGCGTGGACCAGTTTCAGTGGGACGAAGATTCCACCCAGACGGTGCAGGTAGACCTCCCCGATCACTTCAAGATGTGGATTGAAGCGGTGTGGCAGGATAGCGACGGGTCTATATATGCCTGGTATCATAACGAGCCCGCTGGGCTCTGTCCGGATTCTTCGCTGACAGCGCCCCAGATCGGCGCCCTGGCTTCCTATGATGGCGGCAAGAGCTTCCTCGACCTGGGCATCATTCTCACGTCCGGCGATCCGATCGACTGCTCCGCTCGGAACGGCTTCTTTGCCGGCGGGCACGGCGACTTCAGCGTGATCCTGGACCGCGAGCAGCGGTACTTCTACTTCCTGTTCGGAAATTATGGAGGCAGCCTGTCCGGCCAGGGCGTGGCTATGGCCCGGCTGGCCTATGAGGATCGCGGCCGTCCGGCGGGGGCGGTGGCGAAGTACTATCAAGGCGAGTGGACCGAACCCGGTCTCGGCGGCCAGGTGACACCGGTGTTCCCGGCCGCGGTGGCGTGGCAACAAGAGCAGACGGATTCCCTGTGGGGGCCGTCCATCCATTGGAACCACTACCTGCAGAGCTACGTCGTGCTGATGAACCACGCCTGTTGCAGTCCGCGCTGGCCGCAAGAGGGGATTTACATCAGTTATAATGCGGACCTCAGCAATCCAGCCGCCTGGAAACGGCCGGAACGGATTCTGCGCGGTCAGGATATCTGGTTCGGCCCGAACCATTACCCGCAGGTCCTGGGCTTGGAATGGGACGAGACCGACACGATCGCCGGACAGGTGGCGCGCCTTTACATCAAAGGCGCCTCCCTGTGGGAGATCTTCTTCTCCCGCTAGTATCCGTATTGCTGTGTTGGTGCGGCCTTCTCGCCGCCGAGGACTGGCCCCAGTTTCGCGGGCCCACCGGGCAGGGACATTCCAGCGAGACGCGCCTCCCGGCCACCTGGAGCGAGACGCAGAACATCCGCTGGAAGACGGCGATACCGGGCAAGGGGTGGTCGTCGCCGGCGATCCTAGAAGACCGGATTTGGGTAACCACGGCGACCGATGCCGGCAGGTCGCTGCGGGCGGTGGCGGTGGACCGGGAGTCGGGGAAGATCGTCGTGGACGTGGAGGTGTTTCGGCTGGAGCGCGCGGGGGTGGTCCACGAGAAGAACAGCCATGCTTCGCCGACGCCGGTGCTGGAGGGGGATCGGGTGTATGCACACTTCGGCCCGCAGGGGACGGCGGCTCTGAAGCGGGATGGGGAGGTGGTTTGGAAGACCCGGCTGGGCTATGCGCAGGGGCATGGGCCGGGGGGATCGCCGGCCCTCTACGAGGACCTGTTGATTATCGATTGCGACGGAACCGATGTGCAGTATGTCGTGGCCTTGGATAAAGCCAGCGGGGCCGTGCGGTGGAGGCAGAATCGGGAGGGAATGATGGCGTACTCCACGCCTTTGGTGCTGCGGGGGGCAGGCCAGGATCAGGTCGTTACCGTGAGTGGGGGGAGAACCTTCGCGTACGAGCCGCGGACGGGGAAGCAGTTGTGGTCGGTGGGGTATGGCGATGGCTTCTCCAATGTGCCGCGGCCGGTGTTTGGGAAGGGCCTGGTCTACATCTGTACCGGGTTCTATCAGCCGGAGCTGCTGGCGGTGCGGCTCGACGGGAAGATCGCCTGGCGCGTGGGGAGGGCGCCGCTCACGTCGTCGCCGCTGCTGGTGGGCGACGAAATCTACATGGTCAACGACAATGGGATCGCCGCCTGTATGGACGCTCGAACCGGCAGGGAGCATTGGCGGCAGCGGCTGGAGAGCAGTTACTCGGCTTCGCCGGTGTTCGCCGATGGGAAGATTTACTGGTTGAGCGAAGAGGGGGACACCACGGTGATCGCGCCGGGGAAGGAGTTCCGCAAGCTGGGGGTGAACCAGTTGGAGGGGACGTTCCTGGCTTCGATGGCGGTGTCGGACGGGGCGATTTATCTGCGGAGCGACCGGTATTTGTATCGGATTCAGGAGCCGTAAGGGCAGTGGCCAGTGGTCAGTAACGCCGACTGAGCCAGGTCCTCAGAGCTTGAAGAAAATCTTGCGCTGGTAGAGCCAGTAGCACAGGTACCACATGACCAGGACCACGGTAGAGGCTTGGGCTACGGGGGCGAGGGTTCCGATAAACTGCCAGCGGAAGGTGAAGACCGCGACGGCGCGGTCGAGCCAGCCGGCCAGGACGATGGAGAGCGAGTAGATAAAGATGGAGTTCATGCCCACCACGATGAGGGGGAAGGCCGGCTTGCGCCAGCCGCGGACGTCCACCAGGTAGTAGAAAGCTAACAGCATCAGAAGAACCCAGCCGGTGGAGAAGAGGGTAAAAGAGGCGGTCCAGATGCGCTTGACCATGGGAACCAGCGGGGTGAGGGCCCAGCCGGCGGCGAAGCAGGCGAGGGCGGCGCCGGCCAGGACCTGCATGCGCCGGCGGTGCGAGTCGTCGCGGCGCAGCAGCAGGCCGGTCCAGACGCCGAACAGTGTAGTGCCGGTCTCGGTGAGAAAATTGATGGTGACGTAGAAGCCGTTGTACTTGAGGTGAAAGAACTGGTCGATGCGGGCGCCGATGTTGTCGGCCTGGGAGAAAGCGCCGCCGGAGCCGGGATAGAGAAAGAACAGCAGCGAGTGCAGACCGAGGATGGCCACGGCGCTGGCCACCTGCCACCGGAAGGGCAGCAGCAGGATCAGGAAGCTGAGCAGGTAGGTGAAGGCGATCTGGGAGAGGACGTTGATGAGCTGAAAGTGGAGGCGTCCGGCCGAGACCGACATCAGGACGTTGCTGAGGACGATGAGCATCAGCGAGCGCCAGGCCACGTGGCGGAGAAGTTGGGAGGTGGTGGCCCCTTCGGCCATGCGGTGCGCCACCGAGAAAGGCATGGCCACGCCGACCATGAACATGAAGGCCGGCTGGATCAGGTCCCAGAAGACCAGGCCGGTCCAGGGAACGTGCTCGAACTGGGCGGCGATCCAGGAAAAGTCGGGATTCTTGGCCAGGTGACGCCACCCGAAACCGTTGGCGGCGAGGATGATCATGATGAAGCCGCGAAAGGCGTCGAGCGAGGCGAGCCGTCCGGCGCCGGGTTTCGGGGGGGGAGGCGTGGGGGGCGCCCCGACTAGAGTTTCCAGTTCCTCAAGCGTAGCGGCGGGCATGGTGTTACTCCTCTCCGATGTCCTCGTTCCAGACGTCCGGATGGGTACGGATGTATGCGGCCAGCATCGTAACACATTCGTCCGAGTGGAGGTCGATAATGGCGATGCCGTTTTGCCGGAGCCAGTCGAGGCCCCCGGAAAAGTTTACCGCCTCCCCCACCACCACGACCGGGATGCGGAACTGGAGGATCAGACCGCTGCAATAGAAGCAGGGGGCCAGGGTGCTGACCAGGACGGTGTCCCGGTAGCTGCTCCGGCGGCCGGCGTTGCGGAAGGCGTCGGTTTCGCCGTGGAGGGAGGGATCGTTCTGCTGGATACGGCGGTTGTGGCCACGGCCGAGCAGGGCGCCGTCGTTGCGGAACAGAGCGGCGCCAATGGGGATGCCGCCTTCGGCGAGGCCCAGACGGGCTTCCTCCATAGCGATGCGGAGGAGGGCGGGGTAATCGGGTGGAGCAAGCATGGCGGCGCGGGAGGGAGAGACGCTTCGGCCCATTATAAGGCGGGACCAAGCCGCAACCGGAAGGCGCGGTTGAACCGTCCCCCAATTTTTTACCATGCCAGACTGGTCCAAAGTGGGGCGGGCGCCCTCGTCCGTTGCGGCCCCCTGGTCGCGCTCTGGCGCTCATTGTCAAACTCCTACGCGGGACAGGACCCTAGTCTGGCAGCCGGTGGCAAAAGTGCTCCGGAGTCACGTCGTGCAAATTTGCACTACGGCAAGTCGTTGATTCTACCGGGTTGAGAATCTGGCAAATTTGCCAGGTCTCATTTCTGCCACAGGCTAGTCTAGGACGGCAAGCCGCCGAACCAGGATTACGCCCGGCTTTCGCGCCGGGTGACGAACTGGCGAAAATGGGCCGCCACTTCTCCCCGCCAACCGGGTACGCTGCCGTACCCTAGCCCGTGGCAAGAGTGCCCTGGAGTCATATGGTGCAAGTTTGCACTACGGCAAGTCGTTGATTCTGCAAAGGCGAACCTGACCGCAGATCTGCGGTCAGGTTCATTTGCCACGGGCTTGTAGTGACCCCGGAAGGAAAAGGTCGCCGTAACCCGAAAGCCCAATGCTTGTCTGCAAAAAAACTCGGCCTCCCCCTTGACGGGAACAACTCAGATGACTGCTGGACTAAAAGGGAGGGGGCCTTCCCACCCAAATCCGTACCGGCGTCCTCCGACCCCAACCCCCCCGGCGGTTCGCTAATAACGCCTTCCAGGCCCCTCGGTTCCCCCAAACTCTCTCCACGCCCCCGCCCCCTGCCGCGTCAAACCTTTGGAAGGGCACAGTGTCTGAACTCCTATGCTGTCTGCCATCAAACATTGGCTGAGCGACCCGCCGCCGGCCTCGATCCTCGAGGTCACCGAGATGGGGGTTTCCCTCGCCCGCCTGGCCCCCAAATCCCGGCTGCCCGAGAAGGTGCTGTTCGCCCCGCTCGCCGACGGCGTAGTCGAGTCCTCGCCCGTACGCCAGAATATCCATAACCCCGACGACTTCGAGGCCGCCCTGAAGGGATTACTGGACCAAGCCGGTCCTAGCCGCAAGAAGGAAGCGGCCATGCTCCTGCCCGACAACTGCGCCCGCGTGGCGGTCCTGGACTTCGAGAACCTGCCCGGCGACGCCGACGAGCGCCTCTCCCTGATCCGCTGGCGCCTGAAGAAGGCCCTGCCGTTTGACGTCGACACCGCCTCCATCGCCTACCATGTCCAGAAGGCCAACGCGGCGGCCAAGCAGTTCAGCGTGCTGGTGGCGGTTTCGCCGGTCGAGGTGGTCGCCCAGTACGAGGACGCCGTGCGCAAGTTCGGCCTGACGCCGGGCTACGTAGGCATATCGGTCACCGCGGCCCTGAACCTGGTGGTCGAGCAGGGCGTGACCATGTTGGTCAAACGCTCCGGCCGGACCCTCAGCCTCGCTATCATCGACCACGGCCAAGTGCGGCTGGCCCGGGCCCTGGATGAGGGGACCAGCGGAGAGTCCGTCTCCGAGGACAAGCTCCGCGAGATGGCCGCCGACCTCTACCCCACCTTTGTCTACGTGGCCGACAACTTCGGCGCGCCGGTCTCCAAGCTGGTGCTGGCCGGATTCGGGTCGTCGTTTCCTTTGGCGGTCGACGTCTTCCGCCGCGAGCTGGGCTACGAAGCCGAGGCTTTGAAGGGGCCGCAGGGGGTCGTGGACGCCAACACCGCCGGCATCTGGGGGTACCTGAGTGCGAACTGAGCTCAACCTGGCGACGCATCCCTTCGGCCGCAACCGGCTGTTCTACTTCGCGGGCGGCGCACTCGGGGCCGCCCTGGCGGTCGCGGCGCTGTTCATGGTCGTGGTATTCGCCCGCAGCTACCGCCGCTCGCCCGAGCTCGACCGGCGCATCGAAGGATACCGCCGCCAGCTCGGCGTCCTCGCCCAGAAGCAGGCCCAGCTCGACGGCGTCCTGCGCCAGCCCCAAAACGCGATTGTCCTGGAACAGTCGCTCTTCCTCAACGAGCTGCTCTACCGCAAGGGCATCTCCTGGACCCGCACCTTCTCCGACCTGGAGAAACTGATGCCTCCTCGGGTGCGTCTCATCAGCATCCGGCCCCAGGTCAACGCCGACAACGAGGTCGCCCTCGACATGCAGGTGGGCACCGAGAGCCGCGAGGCCTTCGTGGAGTTTCTCAAGGGTCTGGAGGGGGCCGCCCAATTCCGCTCCCCGGTGCTGCACGGCGACGCCCCTCCCACGGAGAATCAACCCCTCTTCCGCTTCCGCCTGACGGTCATCTATGATCAAAAGCTTTAAAAACCTGCTGGCCTGGTTCGGCGAGACCGGCCCGCGCCGGAAGATCGGGATCTCCCTGGCGGCGCTGCTCCTGTTCGACCTGATCTTTTACCTGTTCGCCATCGGACCGCTGGCGGAGTCGGATCGCGAGAAGGTGGCCATGGCCGGGCAGATGCAACGGCAGTTGACCGAGCGGACCGCCCAGGTGGAAAGGCTGGCGGCCACGGTGAGCAAAGTCGAAAAGGCCCGCACCGAGGGTGACAAACTGCTCGGGTCCATCGCCATGCCCCGGCCGGCGGCGTTTTCATCCATCGTCTCCGAGCTCGACCAGGCCGGCAAACTGGCCGGCATCGAGTTGAAAGAGAGAGGTTACAACGTCGAAGCGATCGAGGGCAGCGATACACTCAGTATGATGACCGTAACTCTCGGCCTGGAGGGGAACTACGAGAACCTGGTCCAGTTCCTCAACCAGCTCGACCGCTCGCCGCGCTTCCTGATCGTCGAGAGCCTGGGAGCCGCGCCGCAACAAAGCGGCCAGCAGGCCGCGGCGAAGCTGAGCATCTCGGTCAAGCTGGACGCGTTTGTGAGGGAGATGTGAAGGTCGGAGCCGAACCCAAGAAGATCGCGATGCTGGTGGCGCTGTTGGGCGCGGCCTTGGCCATTTTCTATTACCAGTTCTCCTCGGGACCCGAGGCGGCGGCGCCCCCCGCCCGTACCGCTCCGCCCGCCGTCCGCCAGGCGCGCGGCGCCGCCGAGCAACTCCAGGAGGGGGGCATCCGGGCCCGCGCCAACAACCAGCGCATCAACAACGACTTCAAGCCCACTCTGAAGCGGACCAAGCAAGGCCAGACTCTGGATGCCTCCAAGGTCGATCCGACCCTGCGCCTGGACCTGCTGGCCAAAGTCCAAGGCGCGGGCTACGAAGGGGTGGAGCGCAACCTGTTCCTGTTCGGCGCCGCGAAACCCAAGGTGACGACGCCGCCTCCCGGCGAAGCCCCCAAGCCCGGCGCCGCCGGCGCCGCCGCCAAAACGGCCGGCAATGACCCCGCCGCCGCGCCGTCCAAGCCCCCGCCGCCCCCCATCACCATGAAGTACTACGGCTTCGCCAACCGCCAGGGCGACGCCCGCAAACGCGCCTTCTTCATGGACGGTGAGGAAATCTACGTCGCCGCCGAGGGCGAGGTGATTAAGAAGAGGTACAAGATAGTCCGGGTCGGAATCAATTCGGTGGTCGTCGAGGACTTGGATTACAAGAGCCAGCAGACGCTGCCGCTCCAGGAGACTTGATGCCGCGCAGACGAAACCAGGGAGGCTACGCGCTGCTGGCGGTGCTGTTCTTCGGCGCCGTGATGGCCATCACCTTCGCCATTTCGCTGCCCCGGGCGGCCTTCGAGGCCCAGCGCCAGATCGAGGACGACCTGGTCTACCGGGGCAGTCAATACTCCCGCGCTGTACAGCTATACTACCGTAAATTCAAGACCTATCCATCCAAGATCGAGGACCTGGAAAAAGGCCGCAATATCCGGTTCCTGCGACGCAAGTACGTCGATCCCATCACCAAGAAGGACGAGTGGCGCTTCATCCACATTGGGCCGGCCGGCGTCTTCAGCGACTCGCTGGTCTACGACCGTCCCAAGAAGCCCAAGGAAGGCGAGGAGGCGGCCGGCGCCGGCGGTTTCCCGGCCACGCCGCACGATGCGGTCCCCGGCCAGGGCCAGGGCCAGGCCGTGACCGGGATGGCCGACCGGCTGCGGGCCAACGTCCAGCCGGGACAGATCACCGCGGGCGAGCAGTCCCCGCAGCAACCCGGCTATTACAACGCCGGCCAGCCGGGTGGAGTGCCGCTTCCGGCCACCGGCGCGCCCTTTGCCGGCGGCCCCGGCCAGCCGCCGCGCCAGCCCGGGATGCCGGGTGGAGGGCCGTTTGTCCCGGGCCAGCAGCCGGGGGCTTTCGGCCAGCCGACCGGGTTCGGCCAGCAGCAGACCGGGTTCGGCCAGCAGTCGCCTGGCGGGTTCGGCCAGCGGCAGCCGAGCGCCTTCGGACAGCAACAGCCCGGTGCCTTCGGACAGCAACAGCCCGGCGCTTTCGGACAGCAACAGCCCGGCGCTTTCGGACAGCAGCAGCCCGGCGCTTTCGGACAGCAGCAGCCCGGCGCTTTCGGACAGCAGCA